>CAZTKA010000021.1:0-33518 GCA_964614015.1 uncultured Bordetella sp.
CGGTCCAATTTCGACCTTTTTGATATCCCTTAAGGTAGGGCGGCAAAGGGCTGACAAGCGCTGTGCTATGCTTTAGGTACTCCCGATGATTCTCGCGTTGGAAGCTTCCTCCGCCCAAGTCCAGAGAATTCTGCAAAGCAAGACCTTCCGCACCTCGGAAGTGCATCGGAACTTGCTGAATTATCTGGCGGATAAATCTTTGGCTGGGGAGGCCGACAGCCTCAAGGAATATACGATCGGGCTGGACGTTTTCGCCAAGCCATCCTCCTACGATCCGCGCCAGGAATCTACAGTGCGCATGCACGTGGCCCGGCTCCGCCAGAAGCTGGCCGAATACTATCGCACGGAAGGCGCCGATGACCCGATCATCGTGGACTTGCCCAAGGGCGGCTTCCGCGTCACCTTCGAGTCGCGGCCCGCCGAGGCCGATTCTGTCCCAGCCGCCGCGGCGCCGCTCCCGGATGTTCGCAGACATTACTGGTACGAACTCGGCTTGGGCATCGCACTCGTTCTGGCAGTGGGCGTTGCCTTGTATTTTGGAACACAGCTCCGTCAAGTGCGGCAATCCATCGCGCAGCCCGCCGCGTGGACTCCGGAACTGCGCGAGCTATGGCAGCCGCTGCTTTCCTCGAACCGTCCCTTGATCCTGGCGGTTTCGCCGGCGACTCCGGGGTCCGGAGCGGGACCAGCCGGCGGACTGGTGCGCTTGGGCGAGTTCCTGGGAATCAATCGCACAACCGTGCAGGTGCTGAGCGGCGACCAGATCGAAGCTCCCGAAGTTGCCATGGGAAATGTCGTGTGGCTGGGCTCGGTGACCGACAACCGGCAAATGCAAGCGATGTTTGCCGGGCGGCCATTGATGCTGGCGCCCGACGGAATCCATAACCTGCAACCCAAGCCCGGTGAGCCGGCGCTGTTTGCCGACCGACTCCCCGCCGATCCGCAAGATACTGAGGAGAGCTACGCGCTGATCAGTCGTGTGCCCGGGCTCTACGGCAATGGCGAAGTTCTGTATCTTTCCGGAAACCGTGTTGCAAGCATCACCGGCGGCGTGAACGCCTTTACCGACGCCGCTTTCGCGAAAACACTGATCGAAAAACTGCGGGAATCCGGCGGACGCCTCCCGCGCTACTACCAGGTGGTGCTGAAAGTGCGGTCCATGGATGACATGCCCATCGACACGTCCTACGTGCTGCACCGCGAAGTCTCCTCTTCGGTCTCGCAAGCTTCCGGCAAATAATTCGCCGGAGGTTTCCTCCGGTCACTCACCGGTCACTGACGCCTACTTGACCCTCGAGACCTTTCCTTGCCGGCCCGGCGGATGTTAGGGTCAAAGCTGGAGGGTTTGCATGAAACAGACCATAATGGGAATTATTCTCGCGGGCGCGATGGTGCTGCCCATCGCCGCTCATCATTCTTTTGACGCGGAGTACGACCGGAACAAGCAGCGCGAATTCAAAGGCATCGTGACCAAGGTGGAGTGGATGAATCCCCACGCGCGCTTCTACCTCGACGTGAAAGAGCCGGACGGGAGAATCGTCAACTGGGAGTTCGAGCTGGGCAGTCCCAACGGCCTGATGCGTGCGGGATGGAAACGCGACTCGCTGAAGATCGGCGACCACGTGAAATGCACGGGCAACCTGGCCAAGGACGGCTCGAATCTGGCCAATGCCCGGAATATCACGCTGGCGGACGGGCGGCGCGTCCTGACAGGCTCCTCGGCGGACGGAACACCGCAACCGGCCGCGGGCAAGGGCAATTAGCGGCCAGTTTCGCTAGTCCCTTGATTCCGGAAACCGCCTGCCAGGGTCGACCACCCCCTTCCCTGCGGGCGGTTTCTTCGTATTTTGTTTCTCTTACAGCCCGTAACGATCCGGTCAGTGACCCCTGATTGACTGGTCACAAGGATTATTTCCTGCCCCGGGCATGATAGCATCGCGGCATGCGTCTCCTCGCTCCGCTTCTGCTCTTGTGCGGTGCCGCGTCCAGTCAATCCCTGTCTCTCACTGGCACGGTAAGCGACGTCCAGTCGGTTCCCATCAGCGACGTCACCGTGTCGCTCATCACCAGCGCGGCGGCTGGACGCCGGCTGATCACCATGACGGACAACTCCGGGCAGTACTCGTTTGAGAATTTGGAGCCGGGCTCGTATCAGTTGACTTTCCAGAGAGCTGGATTCGAATCCGTTTCACGCGGCGGTCTGCTGACCGCGGGCAGCGGATCCGTGGAGGTTTCCGTCAGCCTGCCACTGGCCGGCCTGATCACGTCGGTCGACGTGATCGATGTTGCGGGCAAGGCTACGGCGTCGCGGCTGGAAATCCCCGACCGCGATCTGCCGGTGCAGGTCAGCTCCATTTCGCAGACGCTGCTGCAACAGCAGGGCGTGAACGACATGGTGACCGCCCTGCGTAACGCCTCGGGCGTGCAAGCCCAGCGCTGGTATGGAGTGTATGAATATTACACCGTGCGCGGCTTCAACCAGGCCGACGTGATGCTGGTGGACGGAATGCGGCTGGAAGGGAACCGTTTCAATACGCAGCTCAACAATGTGCAGAGCGTGGAGGTGTTGAAGGGGCCGAGCTCGGTCCTATACGGAGGCTCGGCGCTGGGAGGAGCCATTAACATCATCCGCAAGAAGCCGCAGGGTACCCGGGCCTACGATTTCATGTACCGGGGCGGGCGGTTCAATTCGCACAACGTGGGCGGTGGAGCAACGGGCCCGCTGCAAGGCAGCCGGTTGCTCTACCGCCTGGATGGCAGCTTCGATCATACCGACGGCTGGCGCGGGGCCGGCGGCCGGCGGGTCAATGCCTCCCCATCGCTTACGTGGCTGCTGGGCGAGCACGCTCGCGTTACCGTGCATCAGGCCTTCAACCGGGACCGCTTCAACGGGGACGGCGGACTTCCTATCAGCCTGATCAACACTCCGGGATTCGATCTCAGCCGCCGCTTCAGCACGCCGCAGGATTTCGCCTTGATTGAGGATTCGCAGACCCACGTGCTGTTCAACGCGTCTCTGTCGCCCACCTGGGAGTTCCGCGACGGGTTCCTTCTTCGCCGCACCAGCGACGAGTATTATGTGACCGAGTTCCTCTTCCACGACAAGCCGGCGAATGAAGTCTACCGTGAGGCTTTGTATTTCCATCACACGCGCCGGCCCACTTTAAACCAAGCCGACGTGATCGGGCGCTTCAATCTGGCGGGTATGCATCACACTCTGTTGCTCGGCTATGAATACCAGGATTTTTATTCCCGCACGGACGTGAACAATGCCGACGGCGGCGTGGTGGTGCTGAATCCGATCAGTCTGGCGAATTTTCGCGAGACGGGTCCCGCGGTGACGAGCTTCCCGGTGTTCCGCGAAACGTATTTCGCCAATCGCATCCACGCCTTTTACTGGCAGGATCAGATCGACGTCACCGGCCGGCTGAAAATCAATGTCGGCGGGCGTTTCGACGATTACCACCGCGATCGCCACCGGATTTTCACGGCCAACCCGGGCGTCCGCACCGGCATCCAGACCCGCAATCAGGAAGCCTATACGTATCGCGCGGGCATCGTATACTCGCCCGGAGGCAGTCATCAGTTTTACTTCAATTCGACCAGCGCCTTTACGCCGGTCACCGACGTGCCGCCCAACGGCGCCGAACTCAAGCCGCGCACCGGCGTCAACTACGAGGTGGGCCACCGCTGGCAGGGTTTGCGTGGCCGTGTTCAAACCAGCCTCGCGTTCTACCGGCTGGAGCAAAACAACCTGACGTTCCGGACCAGCCTTACGTCCGTGATTCAGGCAGGCCAGCAGGTTTCCAAAGGCGTGGATCTGGACATCAACGCCGGCTTGGGCCGCGGAACGCGCCTGATCGCCAACTACGGCTACGCGCAGCCCAAGTTCACCGAGTTTGACGCGCTCACCGGCAACGTGCCGCGCTTTGTGCAGAGACACGCGGCCAACCTATGGCTCACCAAGAATTGGGAAAGCGGATTTATCAGCAGCGTGGGCATGCGGTATTTGGGCCCGATGTTCACCAACAACCAGAACACGATCCGCATGGGCGGCTGGACGACGTTCTCCGGCTCGGCCGGCTACCGCACGGAGCGCTGGGAATGGACAGTGAATGCCGAGAATGTGCTGAACCGCGCCCGTTATTTCACCGGGAGCGACTTTGAGGACCAGCTCTATCCCGGCGCGCCGATCAATGTGTTTTCTACAATACGATTTAGATTCACCCAGTAGTAGTGGGGCCTTCGGCCTGCGCTGGTCCCGGCCCTTCGCAGAGGAGATTCGGAATGCGTCGCGTGAATGTGGCAATGAAGAAGTTCGCCATCTTCATCCATCGCTGGATGGGGGTGGCGTTCTGCCTCCTCTTCATGTGGTGGTTCATCTCGGGCATTTTCATGATGTACTGGGGCTATCCGACGGTAACGGAACTGGACCGCCTGTCGCGGGCTCCCGCGCTCGATCCCGACGGAGTGAAGCTTTCGCCGGCGGAGGCCTACGCCACCATGGAGACCGACGATCCCCCGACCTCCGTGCGGCTGACCAGTTTTGACGGACGCCCGGCGTATTACTTCCGTTTCGGGCGCGGTTCGGCCACGGTGTACGCCGACGACGGGAAACAGCAAGAATGGTTTCCGCCCGACATGATGCTGCGCACCGCCGCGGCGTGGGCCGGGCTGCCGGCAGAAAGCGCCAAGCACGAACTGCTGGAGGAAGAAGATCAGTGGACGATTCAGAGCGGCTTGCGTAGCCTGCTTCCGCTGCATAAGTACGTGTTCCCGGACGGCCAGCACGTCTACATTTCCGACAACACCGGCGAAGTCGTCCAGTACACGACCACCTCATCCCGCATCTATGCGCATCTGGGAGCGATTCCGCACTGGCTGTACTACACGCCGCTGCGCAAGCACGGGCTGCTGTGGACACGCGTCGTGGTGTGGTCTTCCGCGATTGCTACTGTCGCGGCGCTGCTCGGACTGGTGGTCGGCATCTGGATGCTGTCGCCGAAAAAGAAATACCGGCACGAAGGCGCGCCCACGATGATCCCCTACCGCGGGCAGAAGCGGCTGCACACGATTCTCGGCCTGACGTTCGGTGTTCTGGCGATGACGTGGGCCTTCAGCGGAATGCTCTCGATGGATCCCTTCCCGGAATTTTTCAATGGACCGGTGCGCGGGCAGGCCAAAGCAAGAGGATTCGGCAAGGGGAAAGGCAAGGCGGCTTCGCCGGCCGGCCGGCTCGAACAAGCACTCACGGGGGGGCGGTTTCAGATGGCGCGCTATGCCGCCAAGCATCCCGCCGAGGCGCTGCTGGAGCTCAAAGAATTCAAGCCCAAGCAGCTTGAATTCACGTCCTATGCCGGCGAGCCCGTCTATCTGGCGTCGAACGGGGAAGGCGAGACTCGTCTGATCCCCGTTGAGCCCATGAGACCCGAGCAATTCGGCGCGGGCCGCATTCTGAGTCTGGCGCGGAGCAGCGCGGGCGAGCAGAATATCGCCGAGGCCCGCATACTCGACAAGTACGATCTTTACTATCTCGACCGCACGGGCCGCAGGCCGCTGCCGGTCGTCTACGTGCGGCTCAAGGACGAAACCAGCTCGCGTTTCTATATCGATCCCGATACGGGCCGCATTGTGGGCCGCTACAGCAATACGGCGCGAAGCTGGGTGAACCGCTGGCTGTACCACGCGCTGCATTCGATCGATTTGCCTTGGCTCTACAACTACCGCCCCGCCTGGGACATCGTGGTTCTCGCGCTGATGCTGGCATGCACGTGGCTGTGCTGGACGTCGATGGTGTTGAGCTGGCGCGTTCTGAAGCGCAAGTTCGCTCCCGCGCGCGCGCGCCGCACACCGAGCGAGGACCTGGCGGTCGCCGGAAAGTCCTGACACGGCGTTGCCGCTTACGATATATTGCTACGTGGACTTTTTTTGCAAAGGAGCTGACGAGTGCCATTTTTCGGCTATGATCCTGCGAATTATCCGCTGAACACCAACGAGTGGTCCTTCCCCGTCTGTGAGGTGCTGCACGTGATCGGGTTTGCGCTGCTGATTGGCACCATCTTCCTCGTGGACCTCCGGCTGATGGGCCTGGGCATGAAACGTCAAACGTCCGCCCAGATCCTGAAGGACACCGCCCCCTGGACCTTGGTGGGCCTGACTCTGGTGTTGATTTCCGGCCCGCTCATTTTCTTCTCCGACCCCGGCCTCTATGTGATGAACGCGTCGTTTCGCTATAAGATCACAGTGCTGCTAATCGCGATCCTTTACAACTGGACCATCCACAAAAAAGTGGCCGCATCCGCGCACCCTGGCGGCGCCGGCGTGATCGTGGGCGCGGTCTCCGCGCTGATGTGGGCCTCGTTGATCTTTGCCGGAATTTTTATCGCGTTCGTATAGGAGACTCCCCGTGAACGAATTGATGGAAGCCATCCAAAGCATGGGCTGGGCGACAGCCCTCCGGGAATCCGCCCTGATGTATCCGATCATTCTGTCCCTGCACTTGACGGGCATGGGGCTGTTCGGCAGCATGATCGCCATGACCGACCTGCGCCTGCTGGGAATCGCGATGCGGAACCGTCCCGTGGCCGACGTGCACAACCAGCTCCGCGGCCTGAAACACCTTGGGCTGGCCCTGGTGGTGACTTGCGGAGCGTTGATTGGCGGCTGCAAGGCGGCCATCTACTGGCCGAATCCTTTTTTCCGCATGAAGCTTTCGCTGCTGGCCCTGGTGGCGATTCACGCGCTGGTCTTCCGCGGCAGCGTGTACAAGAAACTCGAAGAGTTCGACCGCAGAGGCGTCATCCCCGGCGCGGCCAAGGTGGCTGCCGTGCTCAGCCTTTTGCTGTGGATTGGTCTGGTTGCGGCGGGGCGCTGGATCGGCTACTGGGAACCTGAGGAAGAATAGTTCCGCGCGGCAGCACATGCCGCCGGATCTGCATCGACAAGGCTACGCTGCTTGCCAGCGTCAGCGCGCCCCCGGCGACGTGCGCGGCGGTGAATCCGAGCAAGCTCCCGGTTCCGAGCGCTGGGACGGCCCGCACCGTGAACGCCGCGATCCCGAGAAAAATCTGTCCGAAGGTGATCGCCATCAGCGCCTTGGCGAAGCCGCGCAGGATCGCATGCGCGGCGCACTGCTGCAGCGTGAACGCGCACACGATCAGAATCAGCAAAGAGATCAGCATCGCTCCAACGATGTGCGACATCAGTCCCATCACCTGCTGGCGGTATGCGGCCCCCAGCGCGACCTGAAGCATCACAAAGAACGGCAACACGGTTCCGAGGCTCCGCAGCGAAGGCCAGCCGTAATCGCTTACCCACTCCGGAACGCGCCTCCAGGGCGGCGAGGTCGCGACCACGATTGCCACCGATCCGGCCAGCAGGACTTGTGCCAGGATCGCGTGCAATAGAGCGGGAAACCGAGTCGACCCGGCAATCGCGGGTTGGCTCCCGATCACGCCCTGCCCGATGACGGCGGCGATCATCGTCCATCCCAGGGCCCGCGCCGCAGGATCTTTCACTGCCGCCCAGGCCAGGAGCAGAATCGTGAGTACCCCCGCGGCAGCCCCTGCGTGTGTGTGGGCCGTTGCCGAAGCCACGCCGGTGCTGAAGGGCTGCGGAAGTGTCGCGGACGTGGTCGCCAAGGCGCCGCTGATCACCGCCACGAGCGCGCTCGCCGCGGCGGCGATCGCTGCTCCATGGCTCGCGTTTCCTCTTGCCATTCTGCGATTTTACAATGCCGGGCGTCATGATCGCGGAAAAAATTGCGCGAGGGCAAAAGCGGAATAGTGCGCGCCGGAAATCCCGCCATCGAGTTCCCGCTCAGCGGCAGCCGAGAATAAACGAGTTCTATCCTCCCAAGGCGTCCGCGAAGAACTCCGCGATTTCACTTTCCGCATCCTCGCCTTCCGAAGGCGCGACGCCCTCGGCCGGCAACATGCGGACCACGGGCCGGCCGGCCTGGAGAATGATGATCTCTTCTCCGGCTATCGTCCGGTCGATCAATTGGGGAAGAAGCGCTCTGGCTTCGAGCAGGTCGATTTGCATGACGAACCTCCTCTAGCTGAATTTTCGCTCAGAAATGGAAACGCCGGGGGATGGCCCCCGGCGTTTCCGTCCGCCTGAAACGATTACTTCTTCACCGAGCCATGCGGATCGATGACGAACTTCTTGGCCGCGCCCTTGTCGAAGTCCTTGTAACCCTGAGGCGCCTGGTCGAGCGAAATCATGGTTACATTGACGGCCTTGGCCGGATGGATCTTTTCCTTCAAGATGGCCATCATCAACTGGCGGTTGTAGCGCAGCACCGGGCACTGGCCGGTGTGGAAGCTGCACGACTTCGCCCAGCCGAGACCGATGCGGATGGACAGCGCGCCGATCTTGGCAGCCTCGTCGATGCCGCCCGGATCGCCCGTCACATACAGGCCCGGGATGCCGATGGAACCGCCGGCGCGGACCACTTCCTGCAGCGAGTTGAGCACCGTAGCCGGGCGCTCCACGCCCGCTTCGCTTCCGTGGCCACGGGCTTCGAAGCCGACGCAATCGACGGCGCAATCCACCACAGGCTCGCCCAGAATTTGGGCGATCGCCCCCGGCAGATCGGCGGTCTTGCTCAGGTCGACCGTCTCGCAGCCGAAGCTCCTGGCCTGCGCCAGACGATCCGCAATCATGTCGCCGACGATGACCACAGCGGCGCCCAGCAACTGCGCACCAGCGGCAGCCGCCAGACCCACCGGACCCGCGCCGGCGATGTAGACCGTCGTGCCCGGACCAACGCCGGCGGTCACGCAGCCGTGGTAACCGGTCGGCAGAATGTCCGAAAGCAAGGTAAGGTCCCGGATCTTCTCCATAGCCTGCGCCTTGTTCGGGAACTTGATCAAGTTGAAATCGGCGTAAGGCACCATCACATATTCGGCCTGACCACCGACCCAGCCGCCCATATCGACATAGCCGTAGGCCGCGCCCGGGCGAGCCGGATTCACGGTGAGGCAGATTCCGGTCTTCCCTTCGCGGCAATTGCGGCAGCGCCCGCAGGCGATGTTGAACGGCACCGTGACCAGATCGCCGATCTCGAGCATTTCGACATCGCTGCCCTTCTCGATGATTTCGCCGGTGATTTCATGGCCCAGGATTAACCCCTTGGGCGCCGTTGTGCGGCCCCGCACCATGTGCTGGTCGGAACCGCAAATGTTGGTCGTGACGACCTTCAGGATGACGCCGTGAGGGGCGTCCTTGCCGCCGAACGGGTCTGACTCGCTCTTGGGCATTCTCAGCTTGGGGTAGGGGATCGATTGGACCTCGACCTTACCCGGTTCGATGTACGCAACTCCACGATTGGTTGGCATATGTGTCTCTCCTTAACTAAGCTTTCACCTAACGGATAAGTGCAGCTATCCTTAGAATGCCGCCGCGCCGGCTTCCGCTACGGCGTGGTCCTGGTCGCCGGATCCGCCGCTGACGCCGATGGCTCCCACCACCTTGCCATCTTTCTTCAGCGGAATCCCGCCAGCGAAAATCATAATCTTGCCGTTGTTCGACGCGTGAATGCCGAAGAACTGTCCGCCGGACTGACAGTGCGCTGCCAAATCCTTGGTCGAGATGTCGAAGGCCCGCGAAGTGTAGGCTTTCTTCTGCGAAATATCGATACTGCCGATCCAGGCGCCGTCCATGCGAACATGCGCCACAATGTTGCCGCCGCCATCCGCCACGGCGATGTTCATGGGTTGTCCGATTTCCGCAGCTTTCTTTTCCGCCGCCGCGATCACTCTGCGAGCATCCGCTAATGTCACCATAGTTCTGTCTCCTTAAAACAGGTTGATTCGTGTAAGCCAATTTTCCGGCTCAAGAATTATAACCCACAAAGGGTCACACTCCGCCACATCAGAACGGCATAAAACCAAGATTTCCGGAGGATGTTTTTAGACGCCCAAAGCCCGCAAAAGCCAGCCGGCGAGCCAGCCTCCCGCCAAACCGCCCACGACAGGCACCGCGAGGCCGTAGCCGAAGTTGGAAGAACCCTTGCCGGGAATCGGCAGAATCGCGTGGGCGATCCGGGGACCCAGGTCGCGCGCCGGATTGATCGCGAATCCCGTCGTGCCGCCCAGCCCGGCGCCGATCGCCCACACCAGCAATCCCACCAGAAGCGGCACCACGCCCGCGGCGGGACTGGCTTTAACAATCGAAATGATCCCAATCACCAGAACCATCGTGCCCAGGAGCTCGCTGGTGAAATTCGCGCCGGTGCTGGGAATCGCGGGGCCGGTGGAAAAACACGCCAGCTTGCTGCCAGCGTCGTCCGTCGTGCTCCAGTGGGGCATGAAGTGCAACCAGACTAAAATCGCACCCATTAAAGCGCCGAGCAGTTGCGCTACCACGAATGGGACCACGTCGGCGTAGTTTCCCGATCTCGCCGCCACCGCCAGCGTGACTGCCGGGTTGATGTGCGCGCCGGTGCTCCCAAACGCGATCGCCGCGAAGATCCCAGTGACCACCCCCAGTCCGTAACCCGAAATGATCACCAGCCATCCCGAACCCGAACCCAGCGTTTTCTTCAGCACGACATTCGCGACGGTGCTGTTTCCGATCAGCACCAGCACCAGCGTTCCCATGAATTCGCCGAGATACGGACTCATACGTCTCCTTTTTTTTCGCCGCTGAAAACAGCGGTTTTCGAGTTTACACGATGGCGCCCGCCCGAGGCAATGGAATGTACCGGTTCAGGGGTTCAGGAGGGCGGCCTTCAGGCCGCGCGGGCCCTTGCGCCCAAGCTGCCCGCCGGTCAAACGAACAGCTCGTTGATCGGACCGTAGGTCCCGTCTTTGGCGAACGGGACATACTCAAAGCCGCGCCCGAAGGGATCGTCGTAGCGCATCGTCGTCCAGTCGATGCCGAGCGCCGAGTACATCGTGCATTCGATGTCCTCCGGCCGCACGGCGCGCGGGCCCGTGGTGCCGGAGCCGGCCCAGCCGAACTCCGTGATCACACCGCCGGGATTGGTCCCGGTGTTATTGGTTGCGCCGATCACCTTGCCGCCCTTGATCCCGCCGCCCGCGAGCAGGGCCGACTGGATCAGGTAGTGATCGCGGCCTCCCGCGGCGCTTAACGCACCGGTCGTGCGCCCGAATTCGCCCAGCATGATGATCAGCGTTTGATCCAGCATGCCGCTGCCCTTCAAGTCGTCCAACAGGGCGGACAACCCGGCGTCCAGTTCGGCCGCCCGCGCGGGCAGGCTGCCTGCCGCGTAAATGTTGGCGTGGTGATCCCAACCGCCGGAATTAATCTGGATGAAGCGGGTGCCCTGGTCGGCCTGCAAAATCTGCTTGGCGATCAGGCAGGCGTTGCCGAAGCTGGTCCCGCTGCCGTTGAGACCGTACCGCGCCTGGTCCCCGGCGTTCATATTGAACGCCGATGCCACCTGAGGACTGTACATCATGCTGCGCGCCTGGCCGTACAGCCTGTCGAGATCGCTCAGCCGCTTGCCGTAAGGCGCGCCGATCCGCAGCGCGTCGTCATACTGGTGCAGCCGCGAATAGAGCGTCTGGAAACGCGCCTCGCCCTGCGGGTTTATGGTGTTTGGGATGGTGGCGTTGCCCGAGCGCGGAGGGTTCACCAGGAATGGAGCGTAGGCCGCACCGAAGTAGCCCGGGCCCGCCGATCCCGTAGCGTTTAGTCCGAAAAACGCCGGGAAGACCTGGCCGGCGCGCCGCTCCGGCTCTTTTTCCATGGCCACGACGCTGCCCACGTTCGGCGCGATGTCTCCCAGCGCAGCCGCGGGATTGCGGCCGATCTGCATCCAGATCTGCGCCAGCGAATGCACCAGCGCCCAGGAACTCATGGAGCGGACGATGGCCACGTCATTCAAATGATTCGCGAGGTTCGGAAGCAGGCCCACGGGCCAGTTGACGCCGTTGATGTCGGTGGGGTTGAAGGAATCAGGTGTAACGCCGCTGACCACCTTCAGATCCAGCGTATCGACGTGGCTCATCGCGCCCATCAGGTAAATGGCGATGCAGTTTCGCGCCGTGCTGTGTGTGGTGACGCCCGCGCTGCGAATCTCGCCGGCGCGCGCCGGCCCGGTCACGAAAAATCCCGTCAGACCCGCTCCGGCGATCTGGAAAAACTCGCGCCGGCCCAAGCAAGGCCGGTTGGAAAACGTCAGGTGATGGTGCGGATATTTGCGCGCGAACTTCTCCCCCGGATCCTCGTGGTACTTACACGGTCTGTAAAGATCGTCTGCCATGGCGGTATCAGTAATTGAAAATGAAATCGACCTTGTTGTAGAGGCTCCAGTATAGGTTCTGCGCCTCCTGCGTCCGGGTCCCGGGAGTTTGCAGATTCGCGAGCGCCGCGGCCAATTCCCCGGCCGTCGGCATGCGCGAAAGCACGTTCAGGTAGAGCATGTTCACGAGCTGGTCGTTCGGCAGCGGCAGCAAGCGTCCGATCAGCGTGCTGGCGTTGGTGGTGAACACGCGGCTGGCGACGAAATTATCGTTCATCAGAGCGAGCGCTTGCGGAATAGCGCCGTCTCCGCTACGCGGGGCATTGTCGCGGTTTCCCCGCAGGAATGCGTCAAGCAGTATGCGCGCCGCGCCTCCGGTGTTCAGCGGCTCCGGCAACTTCATTGCCCAGTTCACCGTTTGCGGGTTCCAGGCCGTGTTCGTATAGGTTGGCAGAACGCCGCTGCTCTGGGCAATCGCGTCGTGAATCTCTTCGCTCCACAATCGCCGCACCAGCTTGCGCGCGAACAACCGGTCGTTGGCCGGGTTCCACGCGCCTTCGTACCGCGAGGACAACTGGTAAGCACGCGAGTTCACGATCGTGCGCATCAGCCATTTCAAGTCGTAGCCGCTGTTGACGAACTGCTGCGCCAGCTCGTTCAGCAGCCGCGGATGCGAGGCTTGCAGCGTGCACGGATTACTCGGAAGCGGACAGGCTTCGGCTGTCGGCGGATTGTCCGGATCCAGCCGCATGGGGTCGAACTGATTGGAAGGGCTCACCAGCCCGATCCCGAAAAAGTACTCCCAAATATAATTCACGGTCGCGCGCGCGAACTGAATATGCGACGTCAACTGGCGGCCCAGCGCAACCCGGTATGTTTCCCCGCTGTTGGGACCCTGACCCGTCAAGATGAACGACGGCGGGACCCGCGTGGTCGAATTCGCCGGACCGCGCGCCGGGCGATTCCCCGTCTGCGTGTTTAGCCGGTAATCCAGCGTGAAACCGGGAACGTTGTCCAGGATGGACCAGGATTGGGGCGTCGTCGTGTTCACCCGTGCCGTGCTCGTGTGCGACAGGTAGGAGGCCATACCCCAGGCTTCGGTGCGCAGTTTATAAAATCCCCACAAGTTCAGCGAATCGAGATGGCCGCGCCCGTTGTGGCATAGCAGGCAATCCAGATGCGCGATCCCCAGGAACTTTTCCGAAATCAGCGCGGCCTGTTTGTCAAAGACGTCCTGAATCGGCCCGCCGCCCATGACTCCTCCGATCAGGAAATTGAGGTCGCCCTGCTCGTGATTGTTCGTGCCCGTGGCCGCGATCAGCTCGCGCGCCATCTGGTCGTACGGCTTGTTGGCCTCGAGCGAGGAACGGATGAACTCGTTGAACTTCACCACGCCCTGGATGAAGCGGTTAGCCGCCAGTTCGTTGGTCGAGTTGTTCTCGTACAGGTCGCCGAACCAGATGGTCCATTTGTCCACCCACTCCGGCCTAGCCAGCAGCGTTTCGACCAGTTGCGCGCGCTTGTCGGCGGCCGTGCTGCTTACGAAACCCAGCACTGCCTCCGGCGTGGGGATGCGGCCGGTCAGGTCCAGCGTCACGCGGCGGATGAACTCCCAATCGGTGGTCATCGGCGCGGGGGCGACGCCCTGTTGCGCCATCTTCTGGAAAACATACTTGTCAATAATGCCGCCCTGATTCTGAAGCGCGTCGGTGCGGCTGCCTCCCGGCGCCGAAGGCAGCGCGGTCGCAGCGGCAAACGCCGCGCGAACGTCTTCCGGAGCCGGCATCATGCCGGCCACTTCTTCGGTGATGTTAGAAAGCGCGAACTTGTCCTGCGCCGCGAGCGCATATTCTTCGCGATCCGGTCCGAACAGCGTGCACAACGGATCGGCCACAGGCAGCCAGCCTTCCTCCGTCGCCGGCTCGGGAACCTCATCCGGAGGCGCTTCCATGTCAGGCAAGGATTCCAAAGGCCTGCCTGCATCATCCTGCCCGGCGATGGTCGCTAAGCCAGCCGCCAGCAACAAGCCGGCCGCCGCGGCAATTAGTAATTTCGTCATGTTTTGAGTCCCGTTACAACAAGCCTAACCCGAAATGTGGACCGGAGTTGCGCCAATTTTCACCTAATACCAGTCGGCTAAAATCGGCCTACATACTGGACTTCCTCTTCCAGGCGCAACCCGAAGCGCTCGGCGACGCTCTGCTTCAATAAATCGACAATTTCGCGGACCTCAACGGCCCTGCCACCCCCGCAATTATATATGAGATTCGCGTGGTAGTCTGCCACCCGGATGCCGCCCCGGGTCAGCCCCTTGGTCCCGGCGAGTTCCAGAAAATACGCCGATGGCACTTTACCTTCCCGGATCACGTGCGCCGGCACCTGCGCGCGCACGCGCTCCGGCAGTTCGGTCAGGATCAAATTCTTGAAAATGCTCCCGGCGCAGCGCATCGCTGGCGGATACTTCTCGTTGCGAATCTTGAGGATACCTTCGGCGGCGGAACGCAGCGCGGCCGGGTCGCCCGGTTTTAGGCGCAGGGTGGCGTCGAGGATGACGCGGTCCTTGGCCTGCTTGAACACGCTTTCCCGGTAGCGGAAGCCGCAAGCGGCGTTTCCAATCTCGTGGATGCCAGCCGCGTCCAAGTAGCGCACCGATTCGACGAACTCATGGATTGAATGCCCGTAGGCGCCCGCATTTCCATAAATCGCTCCGCCCACCCAGCCCGGAATTCCGGTCATGGTGTGCAAGCCCTCCAGTCCCGCGGCGATCGAGGCATCCACGAGGTCCTGCAAAACCGCCCCCGCCGCGACGCGCACGCGGCCGCCCTCGATCGCCAGCGCATTGGCGGTGTAGCGGATCACGACGCCCGGGAAGCCTTCGTCAGAGACAACCAGGTTGCTGCCGCCTCCGACCAGGGCATGCGGCTGATCTTCGCCCCGCACCCACTCCAGCGCCGCCTGCAAGGCCTCTTCGGTGAGAGCATCGACCAGCAGGCGGGCGGGCCCGCCCAATCCGAAGCGCGTGTATTCACGGAGAGGAGCGTCTTCCCGGCAGACCAATCCGGGAATCGCGGCAAGCTGCGCAAGCATCTATCCTCAAGTATATGTTCCCGGCTCAAACGCTAACGTTCCTGCGCGGTCTGGCTCGCAACAATAACCGCGACTGGTTCAACGCCCGTAAGGAGGATTTCGAGACCCACGTCAAGGCTCCGATGATCGCCCTGATCGAAAGGATCAACGCCGAACTGATGGACTTCGCGCCCGAGTATGTGACCGATCCGAAGCAGAGCTTCTACCGCATCTACCGCGATACGCGCTTCAGCGCGGACAAGACGCCGTACAAAACGCACATCGCGGCGATCTTTTACCCGCGAGGTTTCACCAAGCATTCCGCAGCCGGCTTTTACTTTCACGTAACGCCGAAAAACGTCGGGGTCGCCGCCGGAGCCTACATGCCCGGCCCGGATGAGTTGCTGGCCGTGCGCACATGGCTTGCGGAAAATCACGAAGCGTTTCGCAAGGCGGCCCAGCGTCCGGAGAAACTGTTCGGCAAGCTGCAGGGCAGCACCGTGACGCGCACACCGAAGGGTTTCACACCCGGGCATCCGGCTGACGACCTGGTGCGCATGAAGCAGTGGCTCTACTGGACTGAGTTGGACGGGAAGCTGGCCACCTCGCCCAAGCTGCTGGAGGAGCTGATGAAGCGCTTCCGCGTGGCGGCTCCGGTGGTCCGCATGCTGAACGCTCCGCTCCTGAAGGCGGGCGCGAAGGGGGCTGGCGAGTGGGATTAGAAGCATCGGTCATCCTGGCGTGCGCACTCGTGCCTGCGCCGCGCCGACAATCGTGTCGCCGCGCACTGTTACAATTGCGAACATCATGACCCGATGGCTCGCCTCCGCGCTCATCGCCTCCGGGATCGCCGCCTCTCAGGACCGCGCTGCCGCCCCGCCAAAACTCGAGCTTGTGTTCACATTGCGCGCGCAGTTGGGCGCTCCCCAGGTCCTCGGCCAGTTTCCCGAGGGCACGCGGCGCATGATTCCAGTCACCGGGGGCACGTTCGAAGGCCCGGGTATCAAAGGCAAGATCCTGCCCGGCGGCGCCGACTGGCAGGTGATACACGCCGACGGCTTCACGGAAGTCGACGCACAGTATGTCCTCGAAACCGACCGCGGCGAGAGGATCCACGTGCGCAACACCGGCATGCGGCACGGTCCCGCGGACGTAATCGCGCGCCTGAACGCAGGCGAGCGCGTCGATCAATCCCAGATTTACTTCCGCACGGCGCCGGTGTTCGATACGGCCGCGCCCGGCCTGCAATGGATGCGCCGCGCCATCTTCATCTGCGTGGGCGAGCGGTACCCGGATGAAGTCGTGATCCGCTTCTATCGTGTCTATTAGAAACTGTCGGCGTACGGCGTCAGCTCCGGACTCCTGCCGGCCTGCTCATGTTCCGTGCGCTTGACGCTATGTCTTGCGCGGTTGGCCGCAGTCGGGCACGCCCAGCTTGCGCAAAATCGCCATCATCGGGCACCAGTTCGTGAAGCCGCTCTGCAACAGATTCAGGCCGACGAAACCGGTAAACAGATAAAAAGCTGGATGCACGTAATAGCCGAGCAGAAGGCTCGCGATCACGAAGGAGCCGGCAATCAGACGCAGCGATCTTTCTACGTTCATGGAGTTCCCCTTTTATGGAAGATGTAATAAACCAGCGGCACCGTCAGGCGCGAGAGCGCAAGCGACGCCACCTCGCCCGCCATCAGCGCGATGGCCAGGCCCTGAAAAATCGGATCGAAGAGGATCACGCTCGCGCCCACGGCCACAGCGGCAGCGGTCAGCAGCATGGGACGGAAGCGGACGGCGCCGGCGTCCACGACGGCCTCGGCCAGCGGCATGCCCTGTTTCAGCCGCAGCTCAATGAAGTCGACCAGGATGATCGAGTTCCGCACGACAATGCCCGCTCCCGCGATGAAGCCGATCATCGAGGTCGCCGTGAAAAAGGCATTCAGGCCGCCGTGCGCCGGAAGAATGCCCACCAGTGAGAACGGAATCGCCGCCATGATGATGAGCGGCGTCGCCAGCGATTGGAACCAGCCGGCCACCAGCAAATAGATTAACACGAGCACGGCTGCGAAGGCGATGCCCAGGTCACGGAACACCTCGTATGTGATGTGCCACTCGCCGTCCCATTTCATCGCGTAGCGCGAGGCATCCTCGGGCAACGTGGCCGTGAACTGTTCGACCGCATAGCCCTCGGGGATCTTCAGCGCGTCGATCTTCGGGCCCAGCGCCAGGATGGCGTATACCGGCGCCTCCATGGCTCCGGCGACATCGGCGGTGACATAGGTGACCGGCATCAGGTTCTTGTGATAGATGCTCCTTTCAGATCGGATGCTTTCGAGGCGCACCAGCTCGCGCAGGCTGACCATGGATCCCTGGGGAGACCGGCTGCGCAGTTGGATCTGCCGGAGCTGGTCGGGCCGGGAGCGGTCCGCTTCGGCCATCCGCACTTCGATAAGGATGTCTTCCTTGGAGTCCTCCACATGCAGCAGGCCCGAGGCTTCGCCGGCGGAGGCCAGACGCACGGCGCGGGCGATCTCGGCGACCGTGATGCCATGAAGCGCGGCCTTTTCCTGGTCCACCGCGAGGCGGACTTTCGGCTGCTCCTCTTCCACGTACCAGTCGACGTCAACGATGCCATCGGTTTCCTCCATCAGGCGCCTGATGTCGCGGGCGAGCGCCACGCGGCGGGGTTCGTCCGGTCCGTACACTTCGGCGACCAGCGTCTGCAATACCGGCGGGCCCGGCGGGACTTCGGCCACCTGGATGGTGGTGTGATTGGCCGCAGCAAGGGGCCGCAGCAGTTCGCGCACGGCCTTGGCGATTTCGTGGCTCTGGCGGTCGCGTTCGCCTTTCGGCTTAAGGTTCACCTGAATGTCGGCGACATTTGAGCCGCGGCGCAAGTAGTAATGGCGCACCAGTCCGTTGAAGTTGAAGGGCGCGGCGAGGCCGGTATAGGTCTGCACCGCGGTCACGTCCGGATCCTGGAACGTGGCTTCGGCCAGCAGGCGCGTGACGCGGGCGGTTTCTTCCAGCGAAGTTCCCTCCGGGGTCTTGATCACCACCTGGAAGTCGCTCTTATTGTCGAAGGGCAGCATTTTCACTTGGACCCATCCGGTGGCGAGCGTGAACGTCGATGCCACCAGCATCACGACTACCAGGGCGAGGAATCCCCAGCGGCGGTAGCCGCGCGCGAGCAACCAGGCCATGCCGATACGATAGGCTCGTGTGAGGCGGCTCTCTTTGTGCTCCGCGCGCGCGCCCGCGGTGCGTCCGAAGATGCGCACGGCGATGTAGGGCGTCCCGATGAACGCGATCAGCAGCGAAAACGTCATCGCGGCCGTCGCGCCGATCGGAATGGGTCGCATGTAGGGACCCATCAGGCCACCCACGAACCCCATCGGCAGAATGGCCGCGATGACTGTGAGCGTCGCAAGGATCGTCGGATTGCCGACCTCGGAGACGGCTTCGACGGCAACTTCCGTCGGGGCGCGGCCCTGGTTGCCCGGCAGACGCCGGTGGCGCACGATGTTTTCGACCACCACGATGGCGTCGTCGACCAGAATGCCGATCGAGAAAATCAGCGCGAACAGCGTGATGCGGTTCAGCGTGTAGCCGTACAGGTAGAAGACGAACAGCGTCAGCGCCAGCGTCACCGGGATGGCGGTGAAAACGATCAGGGATTCGCGCAGACCCAGCGCAAGCGCGATCAGCAGGCTCACGCTGATGACGGCGATGCCCATGTGCTGCAGCAGTTCATTCGACTTTTCGGCCGCAGTCTCGCCGTAATTGCGCGTGGTGGCGACTTCGACACCCGCCGGGATGACCGTGCCCTTCAGCGCCTCGACGCGATGCAGGACGTCTTCGGCAACGACAATCGCGTTCGTTCCCTTGCGCTTCGCCACGCTGAGCGTAACCGCCGGCGTGAATTGGCCGCGCCGGCCATATTGCACGTACTGCGTAGGGTCGCCCGCGCCGTCCTCGACGGCGGCGACGTCGCCCAACCGCACCGGGCGGCCATCGGAGGCGCTCACGACCACCGAGCGAACGTCATCCGCGTCGCGCAGGAAATCGCCCGCTTCCGCCAGAATTTCCCGATTCTCGTGGCGGAAGACGCCCGCCGCCGCGCGCTGGTTCGCCGCGCCGAGTGCGTTGACCAGATCCGGAGGCGTGAGCCCGCGCGCGGCCAGCCGCTCCGCATCCGGGCTGACGCGCAGCGTGCGGCGCTGCCCGCCCAAAATCTCCACGGCGGAAACGCCCGTGGTCTGTTTAATGGCGTCATGCACCTGGGCCGCGATCTGCCGCAGGGCCAGATCGTCGTAGCGCGTGCTCCACAGCGTCAGCGCCAGAATGGGCACATCGTCGATCGAACGCGGCTTCACCAGAGGCTGCGAGGCGCCGGGCGGAATCAGATCGAAGTTCGCAAACAGTTTCTGATTTAGCAGCACGATGCTGGCTTCCTCGTCGCGGCCCACTTCGAAGCGCACAATCGCCAGCGCCTGCCCCGGCGATGAAGTCGAGTAGATGTACTCGACGCCCGGCAGTTCCCAGAGCAGTTTTTCCATGGGCTTGGTGACGCGCTCCTCCACTTCGCGCGCGGAGGCTCCGGGCATGGCCACCATCACGTCGATCATCGGAACCACGATCTGCGGCTCCTCCTCGCGCGGCAGTTGCAGCAGCGCGAAGGCGCCCAGCAGGACCGACGCCAGCATGATCAGCGGCGTCAATTTCGAATCGATGAAGGCCCGCGCCAACAAGCCCGCGAGTCCGGTCTTCATTGCGCGGCCTCAACACGCTGCCCGTCGGCGAGTCCGGCCGGCAGCGGAGAAACGACGCGCTCACCAGCCGCGAGCCCGGAGAGCACTTCGACGTGTCCCTCGCGCTCCATGCCGGTGCGGATCATGCGGGAGCGGGCCGTTCCGTTTTCGATGGTGAGCACGGTGCGGAGTTGTCCCTGTTCGCGGACTGCCTCGCGCGGGATGGTCAACACGCGGCGCGTAGCCGTAGCGAAGACGGCGCGCCCGAATAAACCGCTGCGCAGCTCGGGCCGCGCGGGCAACGACACCTTCACCGTGAAACTCCGCGTCTCCGGGTCGATCTCCGGGACGATTTCTTCGATCCGCCCGGTCAGAGGTGTGCTCAACGCGTCTATCTCCACACGCACGGACTGTCCCAGCCTCGCGGAGCGCAGGTGCGCCTCGGGCACCGCAGCCTCCAAACGGTAGACGCCTTCCTGTTCGATTACAAGCAGAGGCGATCCCGGCGAGGCCAGCATCCCCGGCTCGGCCTTGCGCGCGACGACCCGCCCGGCGAAGGGAGCCTTCACTTCGAGATAGCCGATCTGCACGTCCGCCGCGGCGATGGCTTGCTCCGCCAGACGGATTTTCTGGTCGATCTGCTGGCGCCGCGCCGCCGCCATGTCGTGGGCTGAGCGTGCGACTTTCACGCGCGACGCCGCCTCATCAAATTCCTGCTGCGAGACCGAATGCTTGTTGAGCAGATCCTGTATGCGGCCGAGCGTTGTTTCGGCGAGCTCGAGCTGCGCGGTGGCCGAGGCGATGCCGCTTTCAGCTTCCGGAATTGCCGCGCGCGCATCCTCCAGCGCCAGCAGCGCCTGCTGGCGCGCGACGTACAGCTCGCTGGCTTCCAGCGTCACGGCCACGGCTCCGGCTTCGACGCGGTCTCCTTCGCGCAGGCGCACTTCGCGGATGTACCCCATGGCCCGGCTGGCGAGCGTTGTGGTGGTCCGCGCGCGAAGCGTGCCCGGCGCTACGAACGTTTCCGGCCATTCGGTTTCGGCGGCACCGGCCGCGGTCACGCGCACGGCGGCCGCCGGTGCGGCGGCGGTTTCGGGAGCCGCCATTTCTGTGCGGCCGCAAGCGGCCAGCAACAAGCTTCCAGCAACGAGGACGAATCTAGTTGAGGACATCGGAATCCTCCGTTAAGGTTCCCGCCGCGATCACGACTTCGAGCGCCGCCATCCGCTGGTCGTAAACCGCCTGGAGCCACCGCATGCGCGTTTCGAGTACGGCGACTTCGTTGCGCAGCAGCTCATCGATGCGCGCCAAGCCCGCTTCGTAACGATTGCGCACGATGCGCGCGCTTTCTTCGGCTTCCGCCACAGCGGCGCCGGCGACCGTCAGGCGCTCGCCCGCCGCAGCCAGGCCCGCGCGTGCCTGGCGCTGTTCGAGCGACACGGCCGCCGCCACTTGTTGCTCGCGGGCGCGCGCGGCTTCGATGGCCGCGTCCGCTTCCTCCACTTTTCGCCGCGTCGAGCCGTCGAACAGATTCCAGCGCAGTCCGGCCGCGAAAAACCAGTTGGCTCCGGCGCGCGTGAGGAAGCGCCCGCGGTCCGCCTCGAAGACGCCGCGGGCGACGATCTGCGGCAGGAACGCCTTGCCCGCCGATTCGCGCTGCGCTTCGCTCCATTCGCGGCCCAGACGTGCTTGCCGCACCTCGGAACGCTGACCACCTTCGCCATTGGAGACCGTGGCCGCGGCCAGCGGCGTAACCAGTTGGCGCGGCATGTCGAGCGATGCACCCATCGCTTCGTTCAGCGCGGCCAGCGCGACCTCGGCATCGTAGCGCCGCCGGATTTCCTGCTCCCGCATCGAGGCAAGGTGTACGCGCACGCTCAGGACGTCCGCCTCGGTGGAGAGGCCGGCATCCCGCACTGCCTCGGCGCGGACCAAATCGGCTTCGGCCGACTGCACCGCCGCGCGCGCCACCTGCTGAGCCTCCCGCATCAGGGTCACGGCATGATACGCGCGGGCCACTGCGGCGATGCGCTGCTGCGATCCCATGCGGCGCTGCTCCTCGGAGATCTCGCGGCCGATCTCCGCGGCACGCACGGCCGTCCGCGTGGCTCCGAAATCCCAAAGAGTCTGCTCCACGATCGCCTGTGTTTGGAAGTTGTTCGTGAACTCTGGGCTATTTAGCGCATCCAGCGCCAAATCCCCCGCCGTGAAACGGCGTTGGTTGAGCAGCGTGCCGAAGGCGAACACAGGCTGGTTGCTGGTCTGAAAAAATTCTGTGTAGCTGGCCTTCGGATGATAGCCCGAGCGAGCTTGCTCGACGCGGGCCTGGGCCTGCCGAACACCCGCGGCCGTAACCGCCTGAGAGGGATGCGCGCGCAGGGCCTCCTGAATCGCTTCCTTGAGAGTGATAGAGTTCTGGCCAAACGCACAAGTGGCCACGGCCAGAAAGAAAATCGTTCTGGACATCATGTTTTTAATTTTTCTCGCACTTTTTTTGAGACACGTAGGGTTCCAAGCAGCGTACCTGAATGCTACCCTGAAAGGGTTCGTGCCATGTTTCCCGCGATACTTCGTCACAAGGAGATCCTCTTTGCGCTCGAGCTTATTCCTGTCACTGCTTTTGTTCTACGTATTGCCAACCGCCCGGACAGCCAGCAGGATTCCAGAACCGGAAGGCCGCTTGCGGCTTTTCCACACGCACACTCATGAGAGTTTGGATGTCGTTTACCGGCGCGGAGATTCCTACGTCCCCGAGGCCCTCGAAAAATTGAATCATTTCTTGCGGGATCATCGCACCGGCGATGTGCACCGCTACGATCCGCAGGTTTTCGACTTGCTGACGGAGGTCACGACGGCTGTCGGCCGCCCGAATGCCGTGATCGAGATCATCTGCGGTTACCGGACACCGTGGAGCAATGAATACCTTCGCAAGAGAACCACTGGAGTCGCGAAAAACAGTCTGCACATGCGCGCCGAAGCGATCGATATCCGGCTGCCTGGGACGCCCCTAGCCAAGTTCCGGGACGCCGCGCTGGCTCTGCGCCGGGGCGGGGTGGGATTCTATCCGGAGTCCAACTTCATTCACGTGGACGTGGGCCGCGTCCGGCGCTGGTAGCAATCTCCAGCGCGGCATCCTGGCGATAAATGTCTTCGAAAAAGCGCACTTCGCCTGATTCGAGAACCATTGCGGTCATGTAGGTAATCAGGATGGGAGTGGGCCGTTTCAGGTTCACTTCCAGAGTTTCAGCGGCGTGCATCGCCTCCTCGATTCGCTGTTTGGACCAGTTCTCTTCTTCCCGCAGCAGCCAGGCGACCAGCTCAGGCGCTCTTTCTGCGCGGATGCAGCCGTGGCTGAAGTCGCGGCGGGTCTTTTCAAACAGGCGCTTGGCGGGCGTATCGTGGAGATACACGTTATAGCGGTTCGGAAACATGAACTTAACCAGCCCAAGCGCGTTCGTTGGTCCGGGGATCTGGCGTAGCAGGTAAGCGCCGGAGCGGAGGCGGGCCAGGATGTCGGGCGTAACTCCGCTCCGGGTGACGACTTCGCCGCGTTCGGTGACCACTTCGTAGTTGTTCGCCGCCAGGTACGCCGGATCGCGCTCGATGTCGGGCAGCAATTCGTTGCGCAGGATGCTCAGCGGGGCGTTCCAATAGGGACGGAAGATGACTGAGCTCACGGTTCCCGCCAGCAGGGGTGTCTGCATTCCGCCCGCCCTGCCCGCGATAATCTTCATGTCCAGAGCGGGTTCAAGCGCGGTGTTCAACGCTCGCAGCCGGAACTCGGGCACATTGACCAGAATCGGCGGCCGCGCATACTCGCGCGGCAGCCAGCGCCAGCGTTCTAGGGCAAGCTCCAGTTGCCGGACCCGCTGGCGCAACGGAACATTCAAGGCGGCGAGTGTCGCCCGGCCGATTCTCCCGTCGGGTTCGAGACCATGGCGCGTTTGAAAGCGCCGAACGGCTTCCACGAGCGCATCCGTATAAATTTCCGGCTCCTCGGAGGCGGCTTGTTCCGGCAGGTCGCCGAGGAGCCGCAGCAGGCGGGTCAGGCGGGGGACTCCGGCATACGTTTCCCCGGGCTCGATCGGCTTGGAAATCGCCGGGAGCAATTCGCCCCCGTCCGCCGCGGCAAGCTCCCGGTACTTCCCCAGCGCCTCCAAGGTTCGCCAGTAGGCCGGGAAAGGGGGCTCGATCGCGCGCACGGCGGCGTTCCCATCGGCGGCCTCCAGTATCCGCCGAAGCAGTTCCGATACGGGAGCGGCGGTATCGCGGTAGATGCCTGGATTGGCGCGGCCCGTACGCAAATCCGAGAGGTAACGCATCACGGCCTCGGTCAGCTCGAGGTCGAACCGGGCCGCCTCCTGCACCTGGCCCTGGCGGAGCGCTTCCAGGCGCGCCGGCCAGTCCGGACCGCCATAGTCGGCCGGATCCAGCCCTTTTTCGTGCGCCCGTGCGAGCCACCGGACCGCTTCCTGCGTCCTGGCCAAGGGCGCGCCGTTCGCAGTCCAGGCCAGGTGGTAGCCGCGCTGGCCGTAGAAATGGTTCCGCTCGCTGACGAAGGTGGGGTCCTGCCCGAGCCCGAGCGCGCCGGCGGCCGCTGCGGCCAGTAAAATCTTCAGCATAGAATGGCCCCCGGTCCCGTGTTGTGCAATCGGCGGACCAACGGAAAGCCTGTGGAGCGCGAATTGCTTGCGCGGATCTGGAGGCGGAATGGAACCGATCAAACGTATCGTTTTCCCCTACGATTTCTCGCGCCAGGGCGCGCAAGCCCTGCCGTTCGTCAAGGCCGTGGCTTCGAAGTTCGCGGCGGAGGTGGATATCGTCACTGTGGTTACGCCGGTGTGGAACACGGTCGCCGCGGACATGCCGGTGCTGGTCGGAGAGGAAACGGTCGAAAAAGAGCGCGACGTGCAGGACCGCCTGAACCGGGCCTTCGAGGGCGAACTGGCTGGCATTGGGGTGAAAAAGGTCACGTTGATCGGCGACCCCGCACTAAAGATCGTCGAATACGCTCACTCGAACGCGGCGGGGCTGATCATGATGCCCACGCACGGGCTTGGGATTTTCCGCAACATGCTGCTTGGATCGGTGACATCCAAGGTTCTGCACGACGCGCGTTGCCCGGTATGGACGGCGACGCACGCCGAGGAACAGCGCTCACCGGCGGAGCCTCGCAACATTCTCTGCGCGGTCGATGGCGCTTCGCCCGAGGCCGCCTATCTCATCGGTTGGGCTGTGGGCTTTAGCGGAAAAATGGGCGCGAGCTTGAAATTGCTGCATGCGGTTCCACCCATCAGCGACTGGCTGGCGATCCCCTCCGAACGCGAGTTGCAGGAAGAGGTCCAGCGCGAAGCGGAAAAGAAATTGGAAGAAGTGCGCGCGGAAGCCGGCGTGAACGTGCCGCTGCGAGTTAGCATTGGAAAGGTCACGGATGCCGTTGTCGAGGCGGCTCGCGAGGAGAAGGCGGATCTGCTGATCATCGGGCGGGGATCGGCACAATCGGCGCTGGGCCGGCTCCGGACGCATGTGCACGGAATCATTCAACAGTCGCCCTGCCCGGTCCTGAGCGTTTAGGGCAATGCGGCGGCACCGAAATTGCTGAGTTGAATCGCGTGCAACCGGTGATTGTTTCATTGGGGACGCTTCCCGTGACTCACGAACTGCGCTCGCTTGCCGCGGAATTCGGGTTTTCTTTCGTTTGGATTCCGACGCTGGCACAATTGCAGACATTCGCCGGCGACCAGGATGTGTGCGCTGTTCTGTTTGAGCCTCGCCATATCGCGCCTTCCTGGCGGGAAGCCATCCGCATCGTGCAAACCGCCGCACCCCATGCCCTGCCGGTTACGTGTCACCGATTCTGCGATGCGCCTCCGTGGCCGGAACTGGCCGACGCCGGTGTGTTTCACGCATTGTGGGTGCCCTTCGACCTGGCAGAGGTTCGGCAAAGTTGGGGTTTCGTGCAGGAAGCGTACGCGCGGCGTCGGCGGGCGGCGGCAGGCGCGGAATCAAACTCGAAAGTTCAAGCCGCCTGAGCAGAAACCGGGCCCCGTAACGCAGCTCTCAGGCGGCGCGGCCCACGGACACAGCGCCGGCGGCCTCCTCCCTTTCGGCTTCGGCCTGGCAGGCGACGCACAATCTGGCCCATGGCACGGCATCCAAGCGCTTGGCCCCGATGGGCTCCTCGCAGCGCTCGCATAATCCGAACGTGCCGTCTTCGATGCGCCCCAGCGCCGCACGGATGTCGCGGGCGCGATTCGCTCTTTGTTCGAGCCGCTGTCCCGCCATCTCCCGCTCGATGCTGCCCCGCACTTCGTCCACGGGGTCGGCGGCATGCTCGATCGTGAGCTCTTCCCGCCGGTTGGAGGCAAGCGTCTCCCGTAAAAAGGCCTCCAGCGCCTTCCTGCGAGCTCCAAAGTTGCGGATGGGTGTGATTCTCGTCATCGCCAGCCTCCTTCCTTGCGGCACGACGCAGTGCATGTCGCATGCCAAAACGGTTGGCGCACCGCTTGCAGTACCTTAGTTCAATTGGAGAAAATCAGATGCCTGACACGACAAACCCGAAAACCAGATCGCTGAGCGGAACTGTGGTTCATGAATTCACGATCGAAGTCGATCGCGTCGAGGATTATCGGTTTCGGGTTGCCTTTGATAAACCGCAGTACCCGGAGCTGGCGCTGGACGAGCCGTCCCCGCTCGGCCGGGATACGGCGCCCAACGCGACCCGCATTCTGGCCGCGGCCGTGGGCAACTGCTTAAGCGCGAGCCTTTTGTTCTGCGCGGGGAAGGCCAAGATCCCGATTGATGGGGTGCACGCCCGCGTCCGCACGAAAATTGTGCGCAATGAAAGAGGCCGTCTGCGCGTGGGCTCCATACAGGTGGTAATCGAACCGCGCATCGCTCCGGAACATCAGGAAGCCTCGAAGTGTCTGAATGTATTCGAGGATTTCTGCACCGTCACCGAGAGCGTCCGCGCCGGCATACCGGTGGACGTGACCGTCCGGGGCTGGGAGGCTTGATCTGCGGTTCACGGTTCTAGTGCTGGACTTCGACGGCACCATCGCGCAGGATGGCGTGCTCCATCCCGATGTGCGCAAGGCCATCGCCGAGGTCCGGAGCACGGGTGTCGTCGTGGTGCTGGCGACCGGCCGCATCCTAAGCGAACTGCGGCAACTGGTGGGCGACCTGCGTTTCGTCGATGCGATCGTTGCGGAAAACGGCGCCGTCGTGGCCTATCCGGAAAGCGGCCAATCCTTCGTGCTGGGCGAACCTGTCTCGCAAGAGCTGGCCGCCGAGATTCGCGCGCGCGGCGTTCCCATCGAGGCGGGGCAATCGGTGATCGAAGCCGAAGCGCTCCACGCCCCGCAGATCCTGGCCGCCATTCAGAAGCTGGAACTGCCGCAAATCCTCGCCTTCAACCGCGGGAGGCTGATGGTGCTGCCGACCGGAGTGAACAAGTCGAGTGGCCTGCGTGAGGTCATGCGCACCCTGCGCCTGTCGCCGCATAACGCCATCGGGATCGGCGACGCGGAAAACGACCATGACCTGATCGAGACCTGCGAGATCGGCGTGGCCGTGGCGTGGGGCAGCGAGGCCTTGAAGAAACACGCCGATGAAGTGCTTGACGGAAACGGCCCGGCGGCCGTCGCGAAGTTTATCCGGGATTGTGCCCGCCAGCCGCAGCTTGCGCCGGCGCGCATCGGCCGCCGCCGCGTCCTTCTGGGTGAAGATGAGGCCGGAGCGCCGGTGTCGCTCGCGGTCCGCGGCCGCAACGTGTTGGTGGTCGGCGATCCCAAGTCCGGGAAAAGCTGGGTGGCCGGGCTGCTGTGCGAACAGCTCATCTTGCAGCGTTACAGCATCTGCGTCATCGATCCCGAGGGCGACTATGCCGGCCTGGAGGCATTGCCCGGCGTGGTGGTTCTGGGCGGCCGGCAGGACGGCCCTACGCCGCGCGAATTGCGGACGGCGTTGCGTTACCCCGATGTCAACGTAATCCTCGATTTGTCGCAGTTGCCGCACGCGCGCAAGTGGTCCTACATCCGCGGCCTGCTGCCAGGGCTCGCTGAGATGCGGCAGCAGGACGGAGTGCCGCACCGGATCGTCCTCGATGAAGCCCATTACGTTCTGAATGATGAGCGGGCCACGCGACTGATCGATACGGAGATGGGGGGATATACGCTGGTCACGTATCAACCCTCGCGCCTGCATCCGCAGGTTCTGGCCGCCAGTGAGGCGATCATCGCCACCCGCCTGACCGATGCCCGCGAGCAGGCTGCGCTCGACCTAACCTTTTCGCACACCGATGAAGGCGTCTGCAGGCTGGCCGAGCTGGAGCTGGGGCAAGCCGCGATTCTCCCGCGGGCGGCCGAGTCTGGCATCCTTCACCGCGTGCGTCTGACGCCTCGGCTTACGCCGCATATCCGCCATCGCCACAAATACCTGGACGTTCCGGTAGCGGGCGACCGCGCCTTCATCTTCTTGCGCAAAGGCAAGCCGGAAGGCCCTCACGCCTGCAGTCTCAGGGATTTCATTACGGCGATCGCCTCCGCTGCTCCGGAAGATATCGGAACGCACTTGCAGCGGGGCGATTTTTCGCGCTGGATCTCCCAGGTTTTTGGCGACGACGTGCTGGCCGCCGACCTTCAAGCGATAGAAGAGCAGTGGCGCATCGGGCTGACCGCCGACATCCACGGCGCGATCATCAGCGCGGTCGAGCGGCGCTACAAGCTGCCGGAAACGGTGTAATCAAGGGTTGCGCGGCCCGCCAGGGCTGCGGCGCCGCCAGTTGTGGCCGATCATGCGTGCACGGCCTTCTCGGCGCGCACTTTGAAACGCCCGTCGAGCTCGGCCAGCTTTTCCACGATCCCGGTGTATTCCAGTTCCGCCATCGGCAACATGGCCGCACCGAAGAAGCCCTGACGCCGGATCTCCATCGCCTTCGCCGCGGCGTGGTTCCGCACGGCATCCCAGAAGGGATGCGCGAAGTTATCCACCGGCTCCGTGAGCTTGCCCTCGTGCACGCAGTAGCCGGCGCAGGTGACCAGAGGCGGACCGTCGAAGTAACTGGTCCCGGTCCCCAGCGGCACGGGCATCAGCGGCATGTTGTGCGAGCCGCGCATGCCGCCTGCGACGAAGTGGCTCATCGCAAAAGGCGCGAGAATCTCTCCGGTGGCCGGAAAATTCATCTGTGCGCGCACCAGCATGACGGGATCGTCCTTGCCCGTGTACTTGCCGGCGATGTTGTGCAGACGCGACGTGGCCACCGCAGCCGCCTGCTCCCCGGTGGCGCGCGACCAGACGGACTCGACCACGAACCTCTCCGGATCCCGCAGCAGCGTCGCGATCTCGTACAACTCCGCGGGAGCCTCCAGTTCGATGATGCGATCGCCTTCGGTGCAGTTGACGTCCATAATCACGAAGCGGTAGCCGCGCGCAATCGCGGGCGCGAGCACCAGCCCCGGCGTGTTCATCGGATCCGCGAAGGCCAGATACAGGGGCAGATTGAACGCGCCCGGGTCGGTTTTGTCGGCCGCGAAGAGCAGAAACGGTTCGGCCGGCCGCTCTTCGATTTCCATTTCCGCCACGGCCGGGCCCATGCCCTTGACGTTGCCCGAAAAGGATGTCTTCAGGAGATCCTGGCCCGCTCCGTACAGCCCCTGGCGCTTGGCGGCCTCGGTTCCCGCAACGAATGCATCCCAGGCGAGCTTATGGATTGCTTCGCTGCCTTCCCCGCGCGTGTGCGTCATCAGGATCGCGATGTCGTCGCCGGTGAATCCCACACGATGATCCAGAATCAGATTGCGTCCGGCCGCTTGGACCGCATCCTCCACCGTTTGAACCAGTTTTTTCGATGGCGCCACGTGGCCGCCGATCGAACCAATATCCGCCTTGATCACGCTCAGCGTAAGTTTCATACCGACTGCTCCTCCCGGCAGAATCACTCAGCAAGACGGTCGCCAAAACGCCGGCGCCTCCCGCTCTGGCGTGCAACGTGCTGGTTCAATGGGGGAAGTGACGCTGAACAGCCAAATCGCCCAGCGCCTGGAGGAGGCCGCCAGCCTGCTCGAAACGCAAGGCGCGAATCCGTACCGCGTCGATGCCTACCGTCGGGCCGCCCTCACCGTGCGCCATCACCCCGAGCCACTTTCTGCGTTGCTCGAGCGCGAGGGACTGGAAGGATTGCTGCGCCTGCCCGCCATCGGGGATCGTCTGGCCGTCACCATCCGCGACATGATTCTCACCGGCCGCTTCCCGATGCTGGAGCATCTGCGGGGCGCAGTGGATCCGGCGAAATTGTTGCGATCGGTCCCCGGAATCGGGCGCGTGCAGGCTGAGCGGCTCCACCACGATCTGGGGATCGGCACGCTGGAGGAGCTCGAGGCGGCGGCGCATAACGGACGCCTTGCGAATGTCGCCGGTTTCGGCCCAAAGAAAATTGCGGGAATCATCGCATCTCTGGCGGCGCGGTTGGGCCGCGTGCGCCGCGCGCAGGAGCCCGCGGCCGGCGCCGTGCCGGTGAGCGAGTTGCTCGACGTCGACCGCGAGTATCGCGACGGCGTGCGGGCCAACCGGCTCCGGAAAATCGCCCCGCGGCGCTTCAATCCGGAACACAAGGCCTGGCTGCCGATCTTGCATACCGACCGGCACACGGATCGCGGCCCGCGGCACTACACGGCGATGTACTCGAACACGGCCCGCGCGCATGAACTCGGCAAGAACCGTGATTGGGTCGTCTTGTATTATGATGGCGCCCGCGGGGCTGGGCAAAGCACGGTGATCACCAGCCAGTTTGGCCCGCTGCGCGGAAAGCGGATCGTGCGCGGGCGCGAGGCGGAATGCCAGGCGTATTATGCGGCCGCGGAAACGCTTGCCTGAGGCAGGCTGTCACCGCTGCGTCCAGCGCAGCTCCAGACGATTGCGGCCCACGCCCGTCATGGCCAGTTCTTCGACATTATCGCGGCCGCTGAGCAGAATCTCCATGGTCCCCTGAATCGGTCCTCCGGCCATGTCGGCTACCACGCGGTTCCCGTCGCGATGCACGACGCGGCCGGCCAACAACAGCCGGTTCCGCTGATTGGTGGAGAACTCGACTTCCACGCGGCCGGAGCGGTCAATGGTCAGGGTACAATCGCTGAGCAACTCGTCGCCGCCGCGGAAGGTCCGGTAGTAACCGTCGCCTCGCCCGCCGAAATCTACATCCAGGTTCGGATTGCGTCCCCGTCCGCGCCCGCGCCCCGGAGGATCGAAAATACTTCCGCCGCCGCTGACCGGGCCTCCCGAGCCGCGCCATTCGAGATCGAACGTATAGCCTTCGCTGCCGCCTCGCGGATCTTCGATTCGCACCAGCGCCACGCCCCGGTTCTGCGCCGGTTCGCGCACCAGATACTGCTTGCCGCGGCCGTCGATGCCGCTGAATTTGAACTCCAGCGGATTGGCCGGCATCGGCTGATTGCATTGCATGCGCGTCCAGGTGGCCGGCAACCCGGAAAGCGTGCGCATGCGGCCGTCGGCGCCTGAGATCTCGATTTCGGCCTTATCGTCCACGCGCACTTCAATGGTGCATTTGCCGCGGTCGCCGCCGCCTCCGGTGATGCGTCCCCGGTAGGTCTGCCATTCCTGCGCCAGGGCCGGAGCCATGACCAGCACCGCGAGCCAGATTCCCCGTGTGAGCTTCATGCTGCCTCCTCGTGTTGCGTATCTTCTCAAGTATCGGCCGCGCGCCGGATCAGACTTAGCGCTCTCCCCAAGTATCCCCCGCCCGCGCGCCGGCCGCTACAATAGCTTCTGATGCAGCTCTCCGACATCTTCCTGCGCATGGGGCGCGAGCCCTTCGAGCAACTCATGCGCCAGATCTCCATCGGCCGCCTGAAAACGTACCAGTTATTCGACCGCATGAAGGCGCGGCTGCATTTGCATAAGCTCAACTCGGAGGCGCTGCGCAAATCTGCTCCCCGCGTATGGGCCCGCATCGAAGGGCGCGATGAGGATTTCGCCGCCGAGCTCGCGCAGGCCATCCTTGTCTCGCACCTGGACATGATCAAGGACGTGCTCGATCATCTCGAAATCCCGCACGAGGAGGGCTTCTTCTCCAAGGACTCCGACCTCTCCAAGAACCTCGGAGACGGGTGGCAGCAGCGCGTCTGGGAAAAGTTCCACGCGGCTTACCCCGGCCCGGCGCTGCTATTCTATATCAATCACCTCGGCTGGGAGGTCGCGAACGCGCAGGAAATGTTCGCTCCCGCCGCCTAAGTGGGTTCCGGACTCCCATGAAAGAACTTTTTGAAGCCATCCGTGCCGGCGAGGCTGCCCGCGTGGCCGCGCTGGTCGAGGCCGATCCGTCGCTTGCCATCTTCGCCGCCTCGATTCTGGGCGATACCGCGCGCATCGAGGCGCTGCTCGCCGCCAACCGGTCGCTGGTCTCCGCGCTGAGCTCCAATGGCTGGACGCCCCTGCACTTAGCCGCTTTTTTCGGGAGGGAAGACGCGGTGCGCCTGTTGTTAAACCAAGGAGCCTCGGTGGCTGCGCGCTCCACCAATCAGATGGCGAACACGCCGCTGCATGCCGCCGCAGCCGGCAAACATCCGGCCATCGTGAAGCTCTTGATCGATTTCGGCGCGCAGGTTAATGCGCGCCAGCAGGGCGGCTGGGTCGCACTGCATTCGGCCGCGCAGTCGGGGGATCTCGAAACCGCCCGCGTTCTGGTGGACGCCGGGGCCGATGTGAGCATTCGCGCCGATAACCAGCAGCGCCCTCTCGATCTGGCGGTGCTCAAGGCACAGCAGGCCATGGTCGATTTTCTGGAATCCAGGGGAGCGAGACTCTAGCGTGCCCGATCTCACCGCGATCATCTCCGGACTGCGCGACTCGGCCCGCGCCGCGCTCGAAGCGGCCACGACGCTCGAAGCGCTCGAGGCCGTGCGGGTCGACGCGCTGGGCCGCAAAGGGAAACTCGCCGAGGTCAGCAAGGGACTCGGCAAGCTGGCTCCGGAGGAGCGCGCCAGCGCGGGCAAGCTGCTGAACGAAGTGAAACAGGAGCTGGAGGCCCGTCTGGAGGCCCGCAAATCCGCCATCGAGTCGGCAGCCTTGGACGAGCGCCTCGCGGCCGAATGGTTCGATATCACCGCGCCGGCGCCCGGCATCCGCCCCGGCCATCTGCACCCCCTCACGCAGGTCCAGCGCGAAATCGAGGACCTGTTTGTTTCGCTCGGCTTCGCCATCATGGACGGCCCCGAAGTCGAGCATGAATACTACAACTTTGACGCACTGAACATCCCCCCCGATCATCCCGCCCGCGACATGCAGGACACGTTCTGGCTGAAGGATGGCCGCCTGCTGCGCACGCACACGTCGCCGGTGCAGATCCGGGCGCTCGAAAAACTCGGCCCGCCCCTCAAGATGATCGCGCCCGGCCGCGTCTTCCGCAACGAAGAGGTGGACCCATCCCACGAGCACACGTTTTACCAGCTTGAAGGCATGATGGTCGACCGCGACGTCTC
>CAZTKA010000022.1:0-33309 GCA_964614015.1 uncultured Bordetella sp.
CGACGGCGAATACGCTGGACACGATTCCGGCCCCGCTGCTGGACCGTATGGAGATTCTGCGCCTGTCCGGCTACAGCGAAGAGGAAAAAACGCAAATTGCCAAGCGCTATTTGATTCCGAAACAAATGGAGCACGCCGGGCTAACGCCGCAGCAGGTGGTTTTTTCGGACCCCGCGGTTGAAAAGGTGATCCGCTCATATACTCGCGAGGCGGGCGTGCGGCGCCTGGAGCAGATGTTGGGGCGGGTGATTCGCAAGGTCGCCGTGAAGTTCGCCGAGGGACGCACCGAGCCGTTTCTGGTAAATCCGGAAGATGTACCCGAACTGCTGGGACCCGAGGTGATTTCTCCGGAGGACATGCGCAAGGAGTTGCCCCCGGGCGTGGTCACCGGGCTGGCGTGGACGGAAACCGGCGGCGACGTGCTGTACATCGAAGCCGTGCTGCTTCCGGAGGGCAAGGATGTCATTATCACCGGCCAGTTGGGCGACGTGATGCAGGAGTCGGCCAAGACCGCCCGCAGTTACCTGTGGAGCCATGCGTCCGAGTTCGGGTTCCGCTCCGAACAGTTCCTGAACGCGGGCCTGCACATTCACGTTCCGGCGGGGGCGATCCCGAAGGATGGTCCGTCGGCGGGCGTTACGATGACCACGGCGCTGGCGTCGCTGTATGCGAATCGTCCCGCGCGCAGCGATACGGCCATGACCGGAGAGGTCACGCTGGCAGGTCTGGTGCTGCCGATTGGCGGCGTGAAGGAAAAAGTACTGGCCGCCCGGCGGGCGGGATTGAAACGCGTCATCCTCCCGAAGGGTAACCGGAAGGATCTGCGTGACCTGCCGGAAGAAGTCCGCAAGGAGATGACGTTCATCTTCGCCGAGCGCATCGAAGACGTGCTGAACGAGATGTTGCCCGGCCTCGTGGCGAGCGCGGAGACAGAGAAAGTTCCGGCCGAAGCGGTCTGAGCGCCTCCAGTGATGCGGCAGAGCGGCGCAGGCGCTATCATGGCCTCTATGCGACGCTTGCTTATCCTTGTTTCCGCGGCCATTCTGGCCGGCTGCGGCGGTTCCGCCGGACTCACGGCCGAGACCGCCAAGGCGTTCCTCGAGGAAGCCGAAAAGAAGGCCGATGCTTTGTGGCTGGAGGCCGCGCAGGCCTCCTGGATCCAGGCCAACTTCATCACCGAGGATTCCGAGGCGGTCGCGGCCGCGGCCAACCAGCGCGCCATCGACTACGGCGTCATGCTGGCCAAGGAAGCCGCGAAGTACGATGGCGTCGAACTCCCCGCCGAAGACCGCCGCAAGATGGACCTGCTGAAGCGGGGCCTGACGCTGGCTGCCCCCTCGAATCCCGAAGAGAGCAAGGAAGTTACCAGGCTGGCTGCGTCGCTGGAAGCCACCTACGGCAAAGGCAAGTACTGCCAGAGGCCCGAAAAATGCCTGAACATCGACGACATCACTGAGATCATGGCGAAGAGCCGCAACGCGGCGGAGTTGCTCGACGTGTGGCAAGGCTGGCACACCATTTCGCCGCCGATGAAGAAGGATTTCGCTCGTTTCCTGGAACTCTCCAACAAGGGCGCAAAAGAACTGGGTTTCGCCGATACGGGCGCCATGTGGCGCTCGAAGTATGACATGCCCGCCGATGAGTTCACCAAGGAGCTCGACCGGCTGTGGGAACAAGTGCGGCCACTCTACCAATCGCTGCACGCCTATGTGCGCGCGAAGCTGCGCGCCAGATACGGCCCCGATGTGGTCCCGGCCGACGGCCCGATTCCGGCTCACCTGCTCGGCAACATCTGGGCGCAGGATTGGTCGAACGTCTATGACCTGGTCGCGCCGCCGGGAGGGGATCCGGGCTATAACCTGGACAAGATTCTCGAGGCCCGCAAGACCGACGCTGTCGGCATGGTCAAGTACGGCGAAGGCTTCTTCACCTCGTTGGGATTTGATCCCCTGCCGGAGACGTTCTGGAAGCGCAGCCTGTTCACGCGGCCCAGAGACCGGGAAGTCGTCTGCCACGCCAGCGCCTGGGACGTGGACAACGTCAACGACCTGCGCATCAAGATGTGCATCAAGCCGACGGCAGAGGATTTCACGACGATTCATCACGAGCTGGGCCATAACTTCTACCAGCGCGCCTACAACAAGCTGCCGCTGTTTTTCCGGGATAGCGCCAACGATGGATTCCATGAGGCGATCGGCGACACGATCGCCCTGTCCATCACTCCGGAGTACCTCAAGAAGCTCAAGTTTATCGACACGGTGCCGGATGCATCCAAGGACATCGGCCTGCTGATGCAGCGGGCGCTCGAAAAAGTCGCTTTTTTGCCCGTCGGACAGATGATCGACCAGTGGCGCTGGAAGGTGTTTTCCGGTGAGATCCCGCCGGACCAATACAACAAGGCCTGGTGGGAGCTGCGCACGAAGTATCAGGGTGTGGCGGCGGCCGGAGACCGTCCGGATGCGCAGTTCTTCGATCCCGGCGCAAAGTATCACGTCCCGGCGAATGTTCCCTACACGCGCTATTTCCTGGCGCACATTTTGCAGTTCCAGTTCCACCGTGCGCTTTCGGAAGCGGCGGGCTGCCCGGGCGCCAGCGGCACGCCGCTGCACCGCTGCTCCATCTACGGAAGCAAGCAAGCCGGCGCGAAGCTGAATGCGATGTTGCAGCTCGGCCAGAGCAAACCCTGGCAGGATGCGCTGTTTGAGATTACCGGTAAGCGCGAAATGGACGCCACCGCCATCCGCGATTACTTCGCTCCGTTGCAGGCGTGGCTGGACGAGCAGAACAAGGGCAATAAGATCGGCTGGTAGGGACCGAGACAACGGCTCGACGTTCCCGCCTATCGTCAGCCGTGGCCTACCAGCGCCGCCGCGAGTCCGCGAAGCAGCGCCGGGGCGTCACCCCGGTATGCGCTCCCGTGCATGCATGCCAGCACCTTGGGCCGCAGCGCGGCGAGCCGCTCGAGAATCGCGCCCGTGCCGCGGCTGTGCGCGAAGTAATCCATCGGTTTGCGCATCGTTTCGCTGGCGGTCAGAATCTCGCGCTCCGTCACCGGCGGAAGGCTGCGTCCCGCCTGGGTGAACAGGTCTCCGCAAAACAGGGCGCCCGTTGCGTGATCGAACAGGACGCCACAGTCCCAGCCGTGAGGCACGTGCGGCGTGCTGATCCACTCGAACTGGTGCGATCCGGTGGACAGGCGCTCGCCATCGGCAAGACCCCGGCCGGTGCGGTCCGCCACGTCATTCACCGAGACCATGGCCGCGATGTCGCTGGAAAACGGCGCTGCCTGGGGCGAGACGGCCAGGAATTCATTCAGCGCCCCGGATTCGTCGGCCTCGAAATGCGAGAAGCCGACGTGCCGCAGCCGGGCGACGGGCAGGACTGCGTCCACGGCCTCCCGCGTCAGGGGAAACAGACGCCGCAAACCGGTGTGAAATAAGACTGGCTCCTCGTCGACGATGAGGAATTGATTAAAGCTAAAGCCCCCTGGGATGGCGGGGATGTCCACGGGAGTCGAAATCCGGTACACCCCCGCGGCGATTTCGTCAATCATTGTGCCGGAATGCCGGTTCGTGATCATTTCTGCCGTTCTCCTGACCGGACGTGTCACGAGATGGATTCGCGTGACACATCCGGGTTGAATGGTAGAATTTCCCCTGGTGGAGCGGATTGCTTCAAGCGATGCGGATCTCATCCACGCCTGGCCGCAGAATTCACAAGAGGCTGAGGCCGAGCTGTGCCGGCGCATGGCGCCGCGCGTGCGCCTCTATGGGCTCCGGCATCTGCGGGATGAACAGGCGGCGGCGGATCTCACGCAGGAAGTCCTCCTGATCATGCTCGAAGCGCTGCGGGAAGGCCGCGTGCGCCGGCCCGAGAAGCTCGCCTCCTTTGTGCTCGGCACTTGCCGGATGGTGGTGCTCGATATGCGGCGTGGGGCGTCGCGCCGGGTCAAACTTCTGGAACGCTACGCGCGCGAGGCGCCTGCATGGGTGCCGGAACCGGTCCGGGCGCTGGATGGCAGGCGTCTGGCCGATTGTTTGTCGAAGCTGGCCGAACGCGAACGCAGCATCGTGGTGATGGGATTTTACGACGAACGCACCAGCGAGGAAGTGGCCTCTTCGTTCGGTCTGTCCACCGCCAATGTGCGCCAGATTCGCCACCGGGCCTTGTTGAAATTACGCTCCTGCATGGGTGGGGGCCCGGCATGACTTCGTGCTTGCGTCCGCTGCCGGAAGACCTTTTGGCCGAATATTGGTCCGGAGAGCTCGATCCGGACCGGGAGGTGCTCGTCGAGCAACATGTGCTCGCCTGCGGCGTATGCAGTGCCCGTTTGGAATCCCTGGTCGAGATCGCGCACGGCATTCGCCTGCTCGCGCGGCGGGGCGAGCTGCGTGTGGTGCTGACACCGGAGTTCATCGCTCGTCTGGAGCGCGAGGGCTTGCGCGTGCGCCAGTATTCGCCGAAGGCCGGGGACAGCGTCCAGTGCACGATCACGACGCAGGACGACCTGCTGGTGGGCCGTCTGGCGGCGGACCTGACCGGCTTGACGCGCGTCGATGTGGTCCTTTGCGACGCTTCCGGCAAGGAGTGGGGCCGGGCGGAGGATATCCCGTTCCGTGCCGCGCCGACCGACGTCGTGCTGAACGAGCCGGCCGGGGCCGCACGGCGCTACGGCCACCAGGTGCTAATCGTGAAACTGATCGGCGCGGACGCGGAAGGGGAGCGCCTGATTGGCGAGTATCGCTTCAACCACTCTCCCACGCCCGGCTAGTCTTTTGTGGTGGCTGCGCTGCCGGCGGCAGGCGCGGCGCGGCCGCTGCCGCTTGGCCGCATCCAAAACGATCAGACTGCAATCCTTCGGGCCATGGGACAATATAGATTCCCGCTGCGGAAAATACATGACCGGTTCCCAGATTCGTCAGAGGTTTCTCGACTATTTCGCTCGCCGCGGCCACCACGTGGTTCGCAGCTCGTCCCTTGTGCCCGCCAACGACCCGACGCTGCTGTTCACCAACGCCGGCATGAACCAGTTCAAGGATGTGTTCCTGGGTCTGGAAAAACGCGATTACCAGCGCGCGGTGACCGCGCAGAAGTGCGTGCGCGCCGGCGGCAAACATAACGATCTGGATAATGTCGGCTACACACGCCGTCATCATACGTTTTTTGAGATGCTCGGGAACTTCTCGTTCGGCGACTATTTCAAGCGCGAGGCGATCGCTTTCGCCTGGGAACTGATCACGAAAGATTTCGGGCTCCCCCAGGACCGGCTGTACATTACCGTTTTCCGTGAAGACGATGACGCGGAGAAGCTGTGGCAGCAAGCCGCGGGAGTCTCGAAAGACCGCATCTTCCGCATGGGCGAAGAAGACAACTTCTGGCAGATGGGCGAGACCGGCCCGTGCGGACCGTGTTCCGAGATCCACTACGATCTGGGTCCGGAAGCCGCCGCGCCCGGCCGCGAGCAGGAGCAGTTCCCCCTCGATGGCGGCGGGCGTTTCGTCGAAATCTGGAATCTGGTGTTCATGCAGTTCGACCGCGACGCCTCCGGGAAGATGACGCCGCTGCCGCACCCGTCCATCGACACAGGCATGGGTCTGGAGCGCATCGCGGCCGTCCTGCAAGGCAAGCTGTCCAATTACGATACCGACCTGCTGCGCCCGATCATCGACCAGACCGGCGATCTCTTCAAGCGCGCCTACGGTGAGGAGGAACGCACGGACATCGTGCTGCGCATTAACGCCGACCACGCGCGCGCGGCGGCCTTCCTGATTCACGATGGCGTGCTGCCCGCCAACGACGGGCGCGGCTATGTGCTGCGCAAGATCATGCGCCGGGCGATGCGCAACGCCCGCAGGATCGGCGTGACGGACCCCTATTTGTTCAAGGTCACCGGCTTCGTCGCCGAGCTCATGCGCGACGCGTATCCGGAAATGATGGAGAGCGTGCAGCGCGTGGCGCGCGTGGTGAAGGACGAGGAGCACCGCTACGCAACCACGTTCCACATCGCCGAACGCTTCTTCCAGGACGAAGCCAGGAAGGCCGCGGGCAAAGTGCTGCCCGGAGCCGCCGCGTTCAAGCTGTATGACACCTACGGCCTCGCCCTCGATGAGCAGGAGGACATGGCGCGTGAGGCGGGCTTATCCATCGACCGCGAAGGGTTTCAGGCGGAGATGGAAAAGCAACGCGCCCGCGCGCGCGCATCCTGGAAAGGCGCCGAGAAGGCGCAGATCAATCCGGCCTACCAAGCGCTGCCGCGCACGGAATTTGTGGGCCGGGAGACGCTGGAGGCTCCGGCCGTAGTGGTGGCCGTGCTCGACGGCGAGATCGCGCTCGACCGGACGCCGTTTTATGCCGAGGCGGGCGGACAGGTCGGTGATACAGGCCTCCTCGTGTCTCCGGCCACCGGCGCAACGGTGGCGGTCGTGGAGTCGGCTTACGCCCCGGCGCCCGGCAAGACTCTACACAAGGTGAAAATCGTCGGGCCGGTGAAGGACGGCGACACGGTAATCGCGCGGGTCGACCCCGATCTGCGCCACGCGACGATGCGCAACCATACCGGAACGCATCTGTTGCATGCGGCGCTGCGCGCCGTGCTCGGCAATCACGTCAAGCAGGCGGGCAGCGTGGTGGAGCCCGCGCGGCTGCGATTCGATTTCACCCACTACACGGCCATGGATGCCGATGAAATCGCCGAAGTCGAGCGGCTGGCGAACGAACGCATCCTGGCCAACGAACCGGTGAACACACAGATCATGGGTCTGGAGCGGGCGCTCCAGACAGGGGCGATGGCGCTGTTTGGGGAAAAATACGGCCAACAGGTCCGCGTGGTGGCCGTGGGCGACGGCGCCTTCAGCAAGGAACTGTGCGGCGGCACGCATGTGACGCGCACGGGCGATATCGGCATCTGCAAGATCGTCTATGAAGGGTCGATTTCCGCCGGCGTGCGCCGCATCGAGGCGATTACCGGAGAAGGCGCGCTGCGCCGGTTCCAGGAAGCGCAAGCGCACCTGGCTCGCGCGGCCGCGGCAATGAAGACCTCCGAGGCGGATCTGCTCGAGCAGATCGAAAAACTCGTCAGCCGCGAGAAAGCGCTGGAGCAGGAGTTGCAGCAGCTCAAGACCAGAATGGCGCAGGCCCGGGCCGGAGAGCTCGAGAGCCAGGCGCGCGAGGTGAAGGGTGTGAAGGTGCTGGCAGTGCAGGTCTCCGGTTTCGACCGGACGCAGCTCCGCACGCTGGTCGATTCGCTGCGCAACAAGTGGAAAAGCGCAGTGGTCGTGCTGGCCACCGCGGAAGATTCCACCGTCTCGATTGTGACGGGCGTGACCAAGGATCTGACCGCGAAGGTCCATGCCGGCAAACTCGCCGGAGCCGTGGCGGAAGCCGTGGGCGGTAAGGGCGGCGGCCGTCCCGATATGGCGGAAGCCGGCGGCAAGGATCCGGCGGGACTGCCCGGCGCGCTCGCGCAGATTTATTCCCGCCTGGAGGGCATGCTGTAACGTGGCGTCATTCGATGTGGTCATTGTCGGCGCGGGTCCCACGGGCCTGGCTTGCGGAATTGAGCTGAAGCGGCGCGGCATCCGCGCGGTCCTGATCGACAAGGGCTGCGTGGTGAACTCGCTGTACAATTACCCGACCAACATGGTGTTCTTCACCACGCCGGAGCTGCTCGAGATCGGCGACATTCCGATGACGAGCCTTAACGAAAAACCGGTGCGGGCCGAGGCGCTGAAGTATTACCGGAAGGTCGCGCAGCACTATGAGCTCGACATCCGGCAGTATCAGCGCGTGGAGGGAATCACCGGCGCCGACGGCGCCTTCGTCACCCACGCACGGGATGCCAACGGCTGTGTGCACACCTACGAATCAAAAAAAATCATCCTGGCGACAGGTTACTATGACGTGCCCAATCTGTTGAACGTTCCGGGCGAAGAGCTGCCCAAGGTCATTCATTACTATAAAGAGCCGCACCCCTACTACGATCACGACGTGCTGGTGATCGGCGCGAAGAACTCGGCGGTGATCGCGGCGCTGGAACTCTGGTGGTCGGGCGCCCGCGTGACCATGGTGCATCGCGGAACGGAAATTCATCCCAACGTGAAGTACTGGCTGAAGCCGAATATCGAGAACCGCATCAAGAACGGCGAGATCCCCATGTACTGGCGCTCCCAGGTGACCGAAATCCGCCCGGCCTCGGTTGTGATCGAAACGCCGGAAGGTGCGCGCGCGCTGAAGAACGATTTCGTGTTCGCGATGACGGGTTACCGTCCGGATGTCGAATTCCTGGAGGCTCACGGCATCCGCTTCGATGAAGAGACGCTGCGCCCGTACACGAATCCCGAGACGCTCGAAAGCGACCGGAAGGGGATGTACCTGGCGGGCGTGATCGTGGCGGGCATGAATACGCACGAAATCTTCATCGAAAACGGCCGCTTCCACGGCAAGCAGATCGCCGCGGCGATCGCCGCGGCGCTGCGGTAGAATCGGCGGAAGGAGTGGTAGAGCAGCCTGCGGGCTTTATTTCTCGTTGACCAGCTTGGTCAGCAGCGCACGCAGGTCGGCTTCCCGCTGCAGCTCCGGTGATCCGGACGTCTTGCTTTGCGCGACGACATTGCCCTTCTTGTCCACGATCAGCATCAGCGGCACGCCCCAGCGGTCCATGACCGAAAAGCCCAGATACTTCAGAACGAATTCGCGCGATTCGATGCCCACCGGGAAATTTGCGTACTGCTTGAACTTCAGCACTTCGGCGTTGTTCCTGGCGGCGTCTTTGGTGTGGACTTCATCGTTGAAAGCCACGCCCAGCACCTGAATCTTGGAACCGAATTCGTTTTGCAGTTTCGAAAGCACCTTGGCCGTATCCTGGCAATGCGGGCACCAGGTGAACAGGAACTGCACCACGCAGACTTTACCCTTTTGCGCGGAGAGCAGAACGGTGTTGCCGGAGGGCTCGACGACTTTGATTTCATCGGCCTTGCGGGGCACGGGCGCCGCGGCCGGCAGCACCAGGGCGAAGGCAAACAACAGGATCATGATCGTGCGCATGTGTCCAGTCTACCTCACTAATCCGCGGGTTTGCGGGCTTCCCCCCACGCCTTCTAAACCATGGACGAACCGTCCGTCCAGGCGTAACGAAAAGCCGCCCGTGTCGCCCGAGCCGCGGATTTCCACGGGCGATTCAGCGCGCACCTCCAGCCGCTTCCACTTGGCGCGCAGGACCCGCTGATAGAGCTCGAAAAACTTCTCCGCCGCGGCCGGCGACTCCCACTCGGAAACAAACGCCAGCAGCGGATATTTCTCCTTCTTGTGGCCGTACAAGCGGAAGAATCCGCCGCGCCAGCTCCCGGCCGCGCTCCGCCCTTCCCGCTCACTCGTGTATTGCCGGAGCAAGGCGGAAACGTCGAACTCGCTGACGTCCCCATCGATCAAGCGCTTGAATTGACGGGCGCCGCTGCCCAGTTCCGTTTCCAGGCGTGAAAGCGCGGGATGTGCGGGCGCGGAACGCTCCCGGTAGACCTCCGGGTGAAGGATTTGGCGCGTGCTGGCCGGAGGCGTGCGGAAGACTGTGTCGAACGACGCCTTGCCCTCCATCCTGTAGACGGCGTCGATGAACCGTATGCCCTGCGTGTAGGGAAACAGCAGCGCTTCGCGCATGTAGAGCGGCGTCTGCGCCAGCACGGGAAAGTCGGGCTCGCCGGCCGTGTCCGCAAGCTGCGCCAACACCTGGGCGGGCACTTCGGCGCGGCCCGTGGCCCGAAAATTGATATAGGCCCAGCTCAGCCAGCTCGCCTGGCCCTCGACGACGGCCTGGCGTGCCGTCGCCGCGTCGTCATCCTTCACCGAATTCTGGAATTTGTCCAGCGGGTATTGCTGATCGGCCAGGGCATGCGCCACCTCGTGCGCCAGAACCAGCCGCTGTTCATTATCCGGCTGGCCGTTGCGAATCACGCTTTCCATGATGTAGAGACGCCGTTTTTTGACGTCGTAGAGCGCGGCGGCCTGCTCGCCCATGAGATCGGCCGCCTCGCGGGCCAAGTTGAAATCCCAGGGCGCCAGTCCGAACATCTTCAGGGCCAATTCGGTGGCCTGGACGTCTTTATCGCGCTCGGCCTCCCAAACGCTTTCCTCCAGAATTTCGTCGAATTTCTGCCTGCTGAGGACTTCGCTCGGGACCTTGCGTTTGACTTCCCAGCCGGTGATTTGAGAAAGCTCTCGCAGGATCGTGTCGACCTCGGCGAGGATGGGGGCCGTTTGCGCCCAACAGGCGCTGGCCAGCAGCAGGATGAGAAGCGCGCGAGGAATCATGGATACGTTGCTGTTACAATGGTAGCTTCATGGCAGACGACAAGTTGTACAAGGCCGAATATCAAGGCAGCGGCACGTTTATCATCAGCAAACCCAAGCGCAAGAGCCGCAAGCTGCGGCAGTCCCGTTTGAAGGGGACCGTGCGCGGCGCGCGCAAGTAGCGCAATCGATCCGGGGACCGCGCCATCATCAAGTGGGACGTATGGCGGAGGTCTGCGGATACACCAACGGCGGATTCCGGGCAGCGGATTGTGCCGCCTCCGGCGCGACTCCCCGCCTGGCAGACATCGCCGGATCGAACCCTTTGGGCGTCTCCGGACCTTCGCGCGAGACGGATTAGCACGGCCCTCCGGCGGTCCGATAATTCTGGCCGCGCCAGCCGAGCCGCTGGATTACGGCGTGCTGAGTTACAGCCTGCGATGGCCGCGCCCGCCTCTGTCAGCCCGCTCACCGGACCCCTTTCCGGCCCGAGTCCTTCGCTAGCTTCAGGGACGAAAACCACAAAACGAAAATCCGCTTCGCGCGGATTCTCCTTCCCCCCCGTCGCCGGAGCCCGGGAGTTCGCCGTACCTCTGGCCGTGCTGGGCATCGTGCTGGCGATGATCATGCCGGTGCCGGGCTTCCTGCTCGACGTGTTGATCAGCGCCAACATCACGGTGTCCGTAATCGTGCTGTTGGTTTCAATGTACATCACGCGCCCTGTCGAGTTCAGCGTTTTCCCGACCACGCTGCTGCTGCTGACGCTGTTCCGTCTGGCGCTGAATATCTCCTCCTCGCGCCTGATCCTGTTGGAGGGCAACACGGGCACGCAGGCTGCCGGGCAGGTTATCGAAGCCTTCGGCAATTTCGTCGTCGGTGGGAACTACATCGTGGGCGCCGTCGTCTTCCTGGTGCTCATCGCGATTCAGTACGTCGTCATCAACCACGGCGCGGTGCGCATCTCCGAAGTCACTGCGCGTTTTACCCTGGACGCTCTGCCCGGCAAGCAGATGTCGATCGATTCGGACCTGAACGCGGGCCTGATCGACGAAGCCGAGGCGCGCGCGCGCCGCAAGAAGCTGGCCGCCGAAGCCGAGTTCTACGGCGCCATGGACGGCGCCAGCCGCTTCACCCAGCGCGATGCGGTGGCGAGCATCCTGATCACGGCGATCAACATTATCGCCGGTTTTTTGATCGGCGTTTTGCAGAATTCGATGGAATGGTCCCGGGCGCTGGCGACCTACACGGTGCTGACCATTGGCGACGGCCTGGTCACTGTGATCCCGGCGCTGATGGTGTCGGTCTCGGGCGGCATGATCGTCACTCGGGCAAGTTCCGAGGAGCGCCTGGGAACCGACGTGCGGCTGCAAGTGTTCAGCAACCCGCAGCCGCTCCTGCTATCCAGCGGCGTGTTGATCGCCCTTTCGCTGTTTCCAGGATTACCGACGCTGCCGTTTCTGGTGATGGGTTCGGCGGTGGGATACGCCGGCTACCGGCTACGGCAAAAATCCGCCGCTGCCGAAATCACGGCGCCGGCGGTTCCGGCCGCGCCCGCGCGCGACAGCGTGGAAAGTCTGTTGAAAGTCGAGCCGCTGTCCATCGAAGTCGGTCTGGGCCTGGTCAAGTTGGTCGAAGGCGGGCAAACCTCGCCGCTGTTGCGGCGCATCGCGGGAATCCGCCGGCAGATGGCCCTGGATTTGGGTTACACCGTGCCGCCCGTCCGGGTTACCGACAATCTGGAACTCGGCGCAAACGAATACGCAGTCTCGATCAAAGGCGTGGAGATCGCGCGGTTCGAGATCCTGCAAAATCACCAACTGGCGCTTCATCATCTGAGCGGCGTGGCGGCGCCCGAAGCCGAAGCCGAACTGGAAGGCGTTGCGACGCGCGATCCGGCTTTCCAACTGCCGGCCCTATGGGTGCCGGCGCACAAGGCGGAGGCGGCGCGCGCGGCCGGATACACGCTGGTGGACGCCGTGGGCGTGCTAGGGACGCACCTGGCGGAGTTGATCCGTCGGCACGCGCATGAGCTCCTGTCCCGGCAAGACACCAAGGCTTTTCTGGACCGCGTGGCCGAGGAGAATCCGCGCGTGGTCGAGGATCTGGTTCCGAAGTTGCTCTCTCTGGCCTCCGTGCAGAAGGTCTTGCAGAATCTATTGCGTGAGCGCGTCTCAATCCGGGACGCGGTAACCATTCTTGAAGCGCTGGGCGAAGCCGCCGCGATGACGAAGAATCCGGTCTTGCTGACCGAGTACGTGCGGCAGACGCTGCGGCGGGCCCTGGTAAAACCCTACCTGAACGCGAACGGAGATTTGCCGGCGTTCTTCCTGGACGGGCCACTGGAGCAGGCGATTGAAACGGCGGTCGAGCACGGCGAGCAATCCAGCTACATGCATCTGGCGCCGCAGAAGGTCCGCGAGATTCTGGACAAGCTGGCGCGCGCCGTGGGCGCCTCGGACGCATCGGTTGCGGCCGTGACGAGCTCGGCGGCGCGCTACTTCCTTCGGCAGATGGTCGAGAGCACGTTTCCGAATCTGGCCGTGCTCTCGCACAACGAAATTCCAGCCGGCGTCCACGTAGTCTCACTGGGGGTCATCCAATGAGAAGGGCGAGGCGAGGGGCGAAGACCGCGGACGCATGCGATTGAAAAGTTACTTTTCCGGCAGCGTGGCGGAAGCCATGGCGCAGGCGCGCCAGGAACTGGGCGAGGATGCGCTGTTGATAAACGCGCGTCCGGCGGCGCCCGAGACGCGTTCGTTGGGAGCCTATGAAGTCGTGTTCGGTGCGGCGCCGGCGCAAGAGGTGGCGCAGGAAATCACCGTTGCGCGGGACCTGGCAAGACTCGAACGCCAGGTGGCGCAGCTGACGCGCGTCCTGAGCCGCCCTCCGGCGCTGGCGAGCACGCCGGCCGAGGTCGCCTGCGATCCGACCCTCGGCCGCCCCGGCGCCGGGCGCGCCGTGGTCGCTCTGGTGGGGCCGCCCGGGGCGGGGAAGACCACGATGCTGGTGAAGCTGGCGGCGCATTACGGGCTGGCCTGCCGCCGCCGGCCCTGGATCCTCACCGCCGATGTCTTTCGCGTGGCCGCGGCCGAACAGCTGCGGTCCCTGGCGGCGATCCTGGGCATCGGCTGCGACGTGGTCGAGACCCCGGGCGCACTTGGGCAGGCCTTGGAGGAGCAGCGCGGCCGTGATCTGGTCCTGATCGACACGCCCGGCTTCGGCGCTTGCGACATCGAGGATGCTGGCGAACTGGCCCGCTTTCTGGCCGCGCATCCCGAGGTGGACACGCATCTGGTGCTCACCGCATCGGCTGATCCGGAAGTGATGGCTCGCCAGGCCGATGATTTCTGCATCTTCGAACCCGACAAGCTGATTTTCACGCGTCTCGATGAAACCGAGCGGCTGGGGGCGCTCGCGGCGCAGGCGGCGCGCAGCGGACTGCCGCTTTCCTTTTTTGGAACCGGGCAGCAGATCCCGGAGGATCTGGAGGCCGCCGCGCCGGAGCGTCTGGCGGCCGCAAACGCTGTCGCGCCGCGGCTCGCCCGCAGAGGAGCCGCCGCATGAAGCAAGCCACGCAGACCGAATCGCGCCGCGAGCCGGTCACGCGTCCCGGAGCCGCGCGGGCGCGGGGCGCCTATCAGCAGGCGGAACTCTCCCCGGAGCAGCGCGAGCAGTTGATTCTCGAGCATCTGCCGCAAGTGCGCCTGATTGCCCGCCGCATCCATGACCGGCTGCCGGAATCGGTCTGCCTGGACGATCTGGTCTCCACCGGCATCGTCGGATTGATCAGCGCCATCGACCGCTTCGACGCCTCGCACAATGTCAAGCTGAAGACCTACGCCGAGTACAAGATCCGCGGCGCGATTCTGGACAGCTTGCGGGGCCTGGATTGGGCGCCGCGCCAGCAGCGCAGGCGCTCCAAGTTGATCGAAGCGGCCATCGCCTCGGCCGAACAGCGCCTGCACCGCACGCCCTCGGAGGAGGAAATTGCGGCCGAACTCAAGATCAGCATGGAGGAGTATCACGAATGGCTGGTCGAAATCCGCGGGCTGAACATCGGCAGTTTCGAAAGCGCGCTGCCGGATGACGACAACAGCCGCGATCTGCTGAAATTCATCGCCGGAGACGAACAGGACTGGCCCTCGCGCGTGCTCGAGCGCAGCGAATTGCAGCGGCTGCTGGCCGGTTCCATCTCCCGCATGCCGGAGATCGAAAAAACCGTCCTGAGCCTCTACTATTACGAGGAGATGACACTGCGCGAGATCGCCAAGATCGCGGGCTTGCACGAATCGCGCATTTCGCAGCTGAAGTCGCAGGCCATCCTGCGGCTGCGCGCGGCCATGCAGAAGCAGTGGCCCGCGCAACGGGGGCTCTAATTCCTGTGACGCCGGATGCCCTGGCCGACCGGGCCACCGTCGAGCAGTGGCTGTTCGACGATTTCTGTTCGGGACTCGCGGACGCGCTCAGCGCGATGCTCCCCCAGCCGCCCGTGGCCAACTGGAAACGCCAGGAGCCCGCGCCGGGGGTGGCGGAATTTCTGTGGCGCCAGCCGCTGGCGCCTTTGGCGGGCGAGTTGCTCCTCGCCGGGGGCCAAACCGAGATCGGCGCCATCGGCCGGCAAGTGATGGCGAATCTCGGTGTCGAGACGGCCTCGCCCGAAGAGTTGGCTGCGACCGCGCGCGAGGTGTTCGGGCAAGCTTTCGGGCGTGTGGCGCGCAGCCTCACATCCCGTCTGGGCTCCGAAGTGACGGTGGGCCCCGGCAGTAATTTGGAGGGCGGCCCATCGGCCATTTCACCCGGAGCTGCTTGGGCGGCCGCGACCATCACGGCAGGCAACGAGCGAGTCTCCCTGGGTCTGGGTATTTCGCCTGACTTGGCCGAAGCGATCCTGGCGATGGCCCAGCATGCGCCTCAGTCTGCGACTCCGCCAGCGCCCGAAGCGGCGCCTGCTCCGCCCGTTGCCCGCGCGGGGCTCCCTGCTGTTGCTGGAGTCCCCCCGCCCGAACCTCAGCTGCCGAGCTTGTACCGTCTGCTCGATGTCGAGCTCCCGGTCAGTGTCTCCTTTGGCAAAGCGCGCATCCAGCTTAAGGATCTCTTGAAACTGACCAACGGCTCCATCATCGAGCTCAGCCGGAGCGTGGTCGAGCCGGTGGATGTCATGATCAACAACGTCGTCATCGCGCGCGGCGAGGTGGTGGTGGTGGAAGGAAACTTCGGAGTAAGGATTGAGCGCGTCCTCAGCCGCCGGGAACGTCTGGAGGCCCTGCCCTAACATGCCTTCTTCACTCTTGCTCGATGCCGCACCTTTTCTGGCCACAGCGCTCGGCTTGGCTGTGACGCTATATCTGTTTGTCAGCGTCAAAGTGGAGCTGCGCCGCAGCCTGCGCCGTGAGCGGGAGCAGTTCGCTGCTCCCGCCGCGCGCGCTGCGGAAACCACGCCTCAACACGAGCCGGTCTACGTTCCGGTCGCCGCCGCGCCCGGCTTCAATCTCCGCCGCCGGACGCACGCGCTAAGACTGCTCAAGCGCGGCCAGGACGCCGCGCGGATCGCGGCTGTGCTCGGAATCCCGCGTGCCGAAGTGGAGTTGCTGATCCGCGTCGAAAAACTGGTGGCGGAAGCTGCGCAGCGGCGGCAGCCGGCGACTTCCACTTGAGTGTATAGTAATTGCGGAGGGGTCCATGCCCATCTCCCGACGCAAAATGCTGCGCGGCGCTGCGGCCGCCGGGCTGGCGATGGCTCCGCAGGCCGCCACCGCGCAGGCGCCCGCGGTGCTCACCGGAACACAGACAGGCCGGCGCTTTCGCGCCTTCGTGCGCTTCGGCACCGGCACGCAGGTCGCCGACCTGGAGCTCCTGCCCATCCGGCCGCGCGAGGTCGTGATCCGCACCGAGGCCTCGGCCGTGTGTTACACGATCGTCGCCGGCGTGCTCTCCTCCAACAACGCCCGCCAGGCGCAGATTCCGAACCACTCCGGCATGGGCGTGGTGGAGGCGGTCGGCCCCGAAGTGAAGCGCGTTCAGGTGGGCGATCGCGTCGTGATTCCCGGCACGCCCCAGTGCGGCGTCTGCTACATGTGCCTGCAAGGCCGCGCCGATTGGTGCCAGTTCCTCGGAATCACGCCGCAGCATCCGATCGCGAAGATGTCCGACGGCGTTGACGTGTTGGCAAGCGCGCAGCTCGGCGGCTTGAGCGAAGTGATGGTCGTCCCCGAGGAGTACTGCTGCCCGGTGTTCACCGAAGTGGATGGCGCGGAATTGTGCTTGCTCGGCGACACCATCGGCACGGGTCTGGCGGCGGCTCATAATCTGGCGGCGGTGGAACCCGGCACCGATGTCGTGATCCTGGGCGCGGGCCCCGTCGGCATGGGCGCGATTCAGGCCGCCCGGATCAAGGGAGCGGCGCGGGTGATCGTCGTCGAGCCCATTCGATACCGCCGCGAGATTGCGATGAAGGTTGGCGCGACCATGACGCTCGATCCGAACGCGGAAGGAAATGGACTCGTCGCCAAAATTCGCGATCTTTGCAAGGGTCACGACCGGCGCTATGCGGGAGGCCGCGCGTGGGGCGATCCGTTCCTTGCCGTGCCCAACGGCCCTGATTTCACGATCGAGGCGGTGGGCGGCGACACGATGCCGCCGAAAGTCGAGGCAGGCCCGGACCCGACCGGCGTCCTGCCCATTCAGCAGGCCTTCGAGTTCACGCGCGCCGGAGGCCACATCGTGATGCTGGGATTCGCAGTGCGCGGCACCGTGTCATTTCCTGCGGCGCAGTTCCAGAACCGGGGGCGTACGTTCCATTCGGGCCAGCAGGGCGGCCTGCACATGCTGCGCGACATTCCGCGCTACGTACGGCTGATTGAGAAAGGAGAAATCGACACCAAGTCGATGGTCACCGCGCGGTATCCCTTGGAGCGGACCCGCGAAGCCGTGCAGGCGGTCGCCGACCGCACCACGCTTGGAGCGGTGGTCACGTTTCCCTAGCCGGAGCGAGACGGCGTCCCCGGCGCTGTAAATGAACTTCGCAACCCAACTGTTGACCACCCTGAACAACGGCGCGCTGTGCCTGATGATTTCGATCGGCCACCGTACCGGATTGTTCGACGTGATGAGCGGCCTGCCGCCCGCCACCTCCGCCGAAATCGCCGCGGCGTCCCGGTTAAACGAACGCTACGTGCGCGAGTGGCTGGGTGCGATGGTCACCGGGCGCGTCGTCGAATACGACGCGGCTTCCAAACGCTACACACTGCCGCCCGATCACGCCGCGTTCCTCACGCGCGCGGCCGGAGCCGATAACCTGGCCGTGTTTTCGCAGTACATCGGCGAGCTAGGCGCGGTCGAGACTCTGATCATCGAGTGTTTCCGCAACGGCGGCGGCGTGCCGTACGAAAAGTATCCGCGCTTTCACGAAATTATGGCGGAAGACAGCGGGCAGTCCGTCATGAGCTCGCTTGAATCGCGCATCCTGCCGCTGGTTCCAGGGCTGCGCGAGAAGCTGAGCGCCGGCATCCGCGTGCTCGACGTGGGCTGCGGGCGCGGCAAGATCATCACGCGCCTGGCCGAACTGTTTCCGAAAAGCACCTTCCGCGGGCTGGATTTCTCCCAAGCGGCGATCGCCTACGCGCATCACGAGGCCGCTGCCAAGGGACTGCACAACGTCGAGTTCGTCGCCGCCGACGCCGCCCGCCTCGGCCAGCGTTTTGTGGCCGGCACCTTCGATCTGATCGCGACATTCGACGCCGTTCATGATCAGGCCAGGCCCCTGGACGTGCTGCGGGGCATCCATCGGACATTGAAGCCAGGCGGCGTCTACCTCATGCAGGAGATCAAGGGCGCCAGCGCCCTGGAGCGCAACCTGGAGCATCCCATCGCCCCGGCTCTGTACACGATTTCCTGCATGCACTGCATGACGGTGTCGCTGGCGCAGGGCGGGGAAGGGCTTGGGGCCATGTGGGGCGAGGAACAGGTTCGTGAGTATTTGCGGCTTGCCGGCTTCACGCGCATCGAAAAGCACGAGCTCGCGCACGATATTCAGAACGATTGGTACGTCGTGCGGAAGTAACTTCAGCGCTGGAAAACCACGCGGCCGCCCAGCACCGTCATCACCGGCTTCACCCGCTTGATGTCTTCATCGGGGACGGTTGCGGGATCGAAGTAATCCCGGTCCAAGACAACCACGTCGCCCAGCTTGCCTGTCTCGATCGATCCCAGCCGGTCCTCTTCCTTCAAGAACCACCCGTTCGCGGAGGTGTACAGCCGCAGCGCTTCGCTGCGCGTCAACTGCTGCCCGCCGTTGATCAGCACGCCCGAGGAATTCTTGCCCGTCACCATGTAGTAAATCATCAGCCACGGATTCAGCGTCGAAATCTGCGCCGCATCCGATCCCGCGCCCACGCGGATGCCGCTATCGACGATCGTGCGCAGGGGGGGTCCGGCGCCCGGCCCGCCGGCCAGGTAGGTAAAGGGATGCACCGCGATTCCCGCGCCTACGGCCTTCAAGCGGTTGATCGTCTCCAGGTTGATGCGCGGCACGTGCGCCGCCGACCAGCGCAGGTCCGCGATCGGCGTCACGGCGTTCACCTTCTCGAACGCCGATGCGATCAACTGGTCCTCGGCCAGCGAGAGGCTGTGCTGCTGATACGTCCATCCCTTCTGCGCGATCAGCCGCAGCGCGGCTTCGTAATTCGGCGGCGGATTGACCTGGCCGAACAGCGGCCAGTTCGCGGCGAACTCGCCGATTCCGGAAATCCGCATCATGTCGTCGCCGAATCCCGGAAACGTATTGCGCAACCGTCCGGCGAGCATCGGAACGTCGGGGCGCGTATCCATGCTCAGGAAAAAAACGCGCAGCCGCGTGGTCATCTTCCCCTCGGCGTGCAGCGCGGTGAAAGCGTTATACATCGTGAACGGGTTGGCCGTCGCCAGCCCATCAAAGGTGAAGGACTCCTGCGCGTCCTCCATGCCCGGAGGCAAAAATGCTCCCATGTCGGCGTTGGTGGTCAATCCTACGCTCGCCGCGTAGTTCATGGCGTCGATCGTGCCGCGCTTTTGGTCTTCGAAGGTCTGCACGGAACGCAAAGCATGCAGCGCAGCCAGCGAGGGGGCGTTGGCGGCGATCGCGCCGGTGTCGCTCACGGCCACGCCTCGCTCCGTGAAAAACCGCCGCCCCAGCGTGTTCGTCGCCGCCGGACCTGTGAAGGCCTGGTAGACGATCACCGGATGGTTTGGAGCCGCCGCATCCAGTTCCGCCAGAGTCGGCAGGCGTTTTTCCGCGAATTGCGCGGGGTTCCAGCCGCCCATCGCCGTGAGGAATTCGCCCGCCGCAACCTGCGCCGCCCGCGCCCGCAGGATCGCTTGCACATCGGCGATCGACGCCGCCGTCTCCAGCCGCGTATCATGGCCCGGCCGCAGCCCCAACAGCACGATGTGATTGTGATTGTCGATCAGTCCAGGTACGGCCGTGCGGCCCTGTAAATCGATGGTGCGCGTGCACGGATCGGGGTTCGCCAGCGGCGCGCCCACGGCGGCGATGCGCCCGCTCTGGATCGTGACTTCCGCCACGATGGTGTCCTGCGCATTCATCGTGTGAATGCGGCCATTGATCAGCCGCAGATCGCCGGAGTTCGCGCAACGGTCCGCCTGAAACGCGAGCGCGCCCGGGGCCATCGCCGCCAACAGAGTCACTGCAATCGCCCCTCGCATGGTCAGTTGGCTCCCGCAACCGGCACATCGGAATTGAAAATACCGGCGACCGCTGTCCAGGACCCGCCGGCGGGAGCCGGAGCCAAACAAGCGGCCAGCAACACGGCCACGAAAATCGGTGCGATCATGTGGAAGAGTTTCATGCCTATCAATCTACCTCAGATGCGCGCTGCCGTCCTGTTCCTGATCTCCGCACTGCCCGCCGTATCCGCCGAGCGCCGGGTGATCGGACTCGCGCAGGATGGCAGGACGCCCATCGAAGTGCTGGTGCCTGACGGCTACCGCGGCTCGGGCGGGCTGCTGCTGATCGGCGGCATGAACGGAGAGGACGCCTCCAGCCGCGCCGTGCGTGAAGAGTTCGAACAATCCAACGGCACCGTTCTCGCGGTGCCCGTGGCGAATCCCATGAAATCGGCATTGGTGTTTCCGCCCGCCGGCGTCCCCTATCGCGAAAACACGGAGTCGCACGCGCTGTGGCGCTGGATCGCGATGCATGCTCCGGACCGCGTGCGCGTTGTGGGCGCCGACACCGCAGGATTGACGCTGGCGATCCTGCGCGATCCTGTCGCCGGCATCCGGCCGGGCGAGCTGGAACGCCGCCGCGCCCGCACGCCGCGCCAGATCGCCGATGAGCTGGCGAAACACTACGGCCACGATTTCAACCAACTGACGTACCTTCCGGGGATGGCGCTGATCGGACAGATGCGCCTTGGCAACGTAGCCCAGGTGGCGCGCCTCGCCGAGCCCTATGTGGATCCCGCGCGCGACACGCTCGCCCGGGCCGGTTCGCTGACTCTCGCCGGGCATCTCGTGTTCGCTGAACTGGCGCGCCGCACCGGAGACGCCCGCTACACGCGCCTGGTGCGCGCCGTGGGCGATCTGGGTTTCACGCCTTCAGGAGAAATGAAAGAGTCCATGCCGTTCCATCAGGACATGAGCGATTCCTATTTCATGGCCGGACCCATCACGGCCATGGCGGGATCGCTCACGGGCGAGCGCAAGTACTTCGACATGGCCGCGCGCCATTTCCGCTTTTTAGATACGCTCGTCCTGCGGCCCGACGGACTTTTCCGCCACTCACCGCTGACGGACGCCGCCTGGGGGCGGGGCAACGCCTTCCCGGCGCTCGGCCTTGCGCTGGCGCTCAGCGAGTTTCCGGAGAATCATCCGGATCGGGCCTATGTCCTGGAATCCTACCGCCGCCTGATGACGGCGCTCGCGCGCTATCAGGACCCCGACGGTATGTGGCATCAGATCGTCGACCAGCCCGGCTCCTATCAGGAGTTCTCCGCGACGGCGATGATCGCCACCGCGATGCTGCGCGGCATCCGCAAGGGTTGGATCGACGCGGCCGCGTATCAGCCTCGCGTCGACCGCGCCTGGCTGGCCATCGCCGCCCGCATCGGACCCGAAGGCCAGTTGGTCGACGTGTGCGAGTCGACGAACAAGCAGCCGACCTATGAAGACTACCTCCGACGCGCCGCCATCTTCGGCAAGGATGAGCGCGGCGGCGGCATGGCGCTGCTGTTCGCGACCGAGATGGCGGGGCTGGAGTAGGTCCCGCCGAACGCGCACTCGCGATTCCGCGCGCGGAATCGGTTCCTGCCAGTGCCGCGCGGCCGAGCGCGGGTGTATACTGGGCGCATTCAGGAGAACACGCTCATGATGACTCGCCGTCTGTTTTCGCTCGCCCTGACCGCAGCCGCGGCCGCGATTCTCGCCATCACGTTCACGCGCATCGAAGCGCAACAACCCGCGCCGAAGGGTAAAGGCGGCAAGGCCGCGCCGGCCGCCGCAGCCGAAGTCGCACCGCCCGTCCCCATCGACGATGACGACATCGCCGGCGTGGTCGCTGGACCCAACGGTCCCGAGGCGGGCGTATGGGTCATCGCCGAAACACGCGAACTGTCGACGAATTACATCAAGATCGTCGTCACCGACGATCAGGGCCGCTACCTCATCCCCGATCTCCCCGCGGCGAACTACGATGTGTGGTCGCGCGGCTATGGACTGGTCGATTCGCCCAAGCAGCGCGTGCGGCCCGGCCGCGGTTTGAACTTGCCCGCCGTGCCCGCGCCCAATCCGCGCGCCGCCGCGGAGTACTATCCGGCGAACTATTGGTATTCCTTGCTAAAGGTCCCTGCAAAAAATGAATTTCCCGGCACCGGGCCCAGCGGCAACGGCATCAACCCGAACATGCGCAGCCAGGCGGAGATGCTGCGCTTCCTGAAGACCGATAGCTGCGAGTCTTGCCATCAAATGGGCGGCAAGGGTACGCGCGAGATTCCGGCCGCGCTGGGCGCCTTTGATTCCGCGGCGAAAGCCTGGGAGCGCCGCGTCAACTCCGGCCAGGCCGGAGGCGGCATGACGAACGGCATCAACAATCTCGGCAAGGAACGCGCGCTGGCCATGTTCGGCGAGTGGACCGACAACATCAAGCGCGGCGCGGTTCCGCCGGCGCCGCCGCGCCCGCAGGGCGCCGAGCGCAACGTCGTCATCACGCAGTGGGACTGGGCTGATCCGAAGGCCTACCTGCATGACGAAATCGCCACCGACAAACGCAACCCGCGCGTGAACGCCTACGGTCCGCTGTACGGGGCGCTGGAGGCCAGCGCCGATTACTTGCCGGTGCTCGACCCGGTGAACCACATTGCGAGCCGCGTTCCTGTCCCGGTCCGCGATCCCGCCACGCCCATGGCATCGCCGCAGTCGGGCTTCGGCGCATCGGCCTACTGGGGCGAGGAGCCCATCTGGAACAGCCGCGCCAACGTCCACAATCCAATGTTTGACGGTCAGGGGCGGGTGTGGTTCACCTCCACCGTTCGTCCGGCGGCGAACCCGCCCTTCTGCCGCGAGGGGTCGGATCATCCTTCGGCCCGGTTGACGCCGGTGGCGACCGCCGCACGCCATCTGGCCATGTACGATCCCAAGACCAAGAAGATGACGCTGATCAGCACCTGCTTCAGCACGCACCACCTGCAATTCGCCGAGGACGCCGACAACACGCTGTGGACCTCCAGCGGCGGCGGTGGCGGCGTGGTCGGCTGGCTGAATACGCGCCTGTTCGAGCAGACCGGCGACGAGCAGCGCTCGCAGGGCTGGACCGCGCTGATTCTGGACACCAACGGCAACGGCCGTCGCGACGAAGGCTACGTGGGTCCGAACGATCCGGTCGATCCGGCCAAGGACAAGCGCATCAACGCTGCATTCTATGGCCTCGCCGTCGCCGTCGACGGATCGGTGTGGGGTACCGTGCTCGGATTCCCCGGCCTGCTGGTCCGGCTGGTGCCCGGCTCGAATCCGCCCGCCACCGCGCTGGCCGAAGTTTACGAGATTCCGTGGGAGGAACCGAGAGCGCCAGTCAACGGTTTCTCACCGCGCGGCCTGGATATCGACCGCAACGGCGTTGTGTGGCCCGTGCTCGCCAGCGGACATCTCGCCAGTTTCGACCGGCGCAAATGCCGCGGGCCCCTGAACGGACCGCAGGCCACCGGCAAGCATTGTCCGGAAGGCTGGACACTCTACGCCACGCCCGGACCGCAGTTCCAGGGCGTGACCGATAACGGCAGCGCCGATTCCCACTACTACAGTTGGGTCGACCAGTTCGACACGTTCGGCATGGGCCCGAACATTCCGATCGCCACCGGCAACAGCAGCGACTCTTTGCTCGCGCTGAATCCGGCCAGCGGCCAGTTCACGATCCTGCGCGTGCCCTATCCCACCGGCTTCTTCGCGAAGGGTCTCGATGGACGCATCGACGATCCGGCGCTCGGCTGGAAGGGCAAGGGCCTGTGGTCCACCTGGGCCACGCGCGCTCCGTTCCACAGCGAGACCGGCAAAGGGACAACCAGCAAAATCGTGCACTTCCAGATGCGGCCCAATCCTTTGGCAAAATAACGGAGTTTATATGACCACGCGGAAATGTTTTTGGGGAATCGCCCTGGGGCTCGGCGCGGTTCTGTTCTGGATCCCCGCCCCGGCCCAGAATGTCGCGGAGCGCGAAGCCAAGGATCGCGCCGAAATCGAAAAGCTGATGTGGACCTACGCGCGCGCGCTGGACACGCTCAACCCCGAGGCCTACGCGGCGACCTACACCTCGGACGGGGAGTTTCGCGCCGGCGCCAGTGTCACCAAGGGCCATGAGGCGTTGAAAAAGATGATCGCCGATCTCCGCCGGAACAACGAGCAGGCCGAAGCCAACAGCGGCGCGAAGCGCCCGGCGATGTATCACGCCAGCTTGAACCATTACCTGGAGTTCACCGACCCCGATCACGCCACGCTGCGGGCCTATTACATGACGGCCTTCGCGGCGGAATCCCCCGGCGGCGCGCCACGCATTGCGGCCGTCGGCTGGGAGAAAAATACGCTGGTCCGCGTGAACGGAAAGTGGCTGGTTCAGGTGCGCGACGTGGCCCCCAGCGAATAGGGCGCAACCGCCGGAACTGGCAGCCCGCGCTCAGGATGTGATCCTGGTCCGGCGCCCACTGCCGCCGCGCTGTGGATGCGTTGGTTTCCGCCTCAGGGCAGCGAGTTGATGATATTTCGATACTCCGCCTCGGTGAAAGCCTTGAGCGTCTGCGTGCGGACGCTGCCTTGGCGCACCAGCGTCAGCAGCGCCTTGGCCACAGTCGCGTCGTCCGGGGCTTCGATCACGCAGACCATGTCGTAGGCCCCCAGCGTCATGTAGAAATCCTTGATTTGGACGCCGGAGGCAGCGAACGTCTGCCTCGCGGCGTCCAGCCGCGCCGGGCTGTCTTTGACCTTTTCGACGCCGGCTTGCGTCCATTGCAGTAATCCGATGTAGTGTGCCATGGTGCACCTCCTGTTCTGTCCCGAACGCGACCCATTATATCCTTCTGCGTGGACCGAGCCGCACAGCTTAAAATGGATTGACCGGGCGGTTAGCTCAGCCGGTTAGAGCGCCTGCCTTACAAGCAGGAGGTCCGCGGTTCGATCCCGTGACCGCCCACCAGCCACTCCAACCCTGGCCGGGCGGGCGCTCCCTGTCAGTTGTGCGGCTCTTGCGCCGGCTGCGCAGGGGGCGCGGGCTTGGGAGCAAGCGGCTTTGGTGCGCTCACGGGAGGCGCAGGCAATGCGGCCGTGCCTCCGACCTCGAACACGAACAGCATCGGAGGATTGTCGACCTTTTCGTCGTTGCGGCCCACAGCTTGCGGCGGGCGGCCCGTGCCTGCCAGGAATGCGATGTACTGCCTTCCGTCCACCATGTAGGTGATCGGCGGACCCGCACCGTTCTTGTTAGTTCGCAGCTCCAGCAACTGTTCGCCTTTATCCGCCGTGTGCGCCAACAAAGTTCCGTTCCCCAGAACCTGGAATACCAGGTTGCTCGCCGTGGTGAGCGTTCCGCCGCCCGCGGCGCCGCCGCCCGGCTTCTGCCACACGATCTTCTGCGTCACCGGATCCCGCGCTTGCAGAACGCCGCCGCCGCGTCCGCCCGGAGGCTCCGGTCCAAGAATCGGCATGGGCGTGACCGGTGTGGCGGGCGCGCCGCCGCGGCCCACCGCCAGTCCATGATGGCCGCCCGGGGCTTCGGTCACTTCATCTGCCGCGGCAAACGTGTAGGTCCCATACGATGCCGGCAGGTAGACCAGGCCCGTGTTCGGATTGTAGGACATAGGCGCCCAGTTGTGGGCCCCGCCGCCGCCTGGATAAATGCGCACGGGCGTCTTGTCATAGAACGCCTGCGGGTTGAGCATGGGCCGCCCCTTCGCGTCGAAGCCCGTCAACCAGTTCACCTGCACGAACGGCTCGGCCGAGATGAACTCTCCTGTGACCCGGTCGAGAACGTAAAAGATGCCGTTCTTCGGCGCCTGCATGATCACCTTCCGGATGCGGCCGTTGATCCTGAGGTCCGCCAGCATCAACTGGCCCACGGAGTCGAAATCCCAGTTGTCGTTGGGGGTGGTCTGATAATGCCACTTGAGCTTGCCGGTGTTCGCATCCACGGCGACGATGGAGCAGGTGTAAAGATTGTCGACGCCCTTGGCTCCGCGGAACTTTTCCACCCAAGGCTCCGCGTTGCCCGTCCCGGCGAACACCGTGTTGGTTTCCGCATCGTAGGCCATGCCATCCCAGACGGCGCCGCCGCCGCCCCACTTCCACCACTCGCCGCCCCAGGTTTTCGCCGCGGCGCGCTGCGCATCGTCTTCAAAACCCTTGGAGGGATCGCCGGGAACGGTGTAAAAGCGCCAGGCGCGCTTGCCGGTGGCGATTTCGTAGGCGTCGAAAAATCCGCGGATCGGATGATCGCCGCCGGCCACGCCCACCACGACTTTATTACCCGCGATCCGCGGAGCCATGGTCAGCGAGTACCACTCCTGCGGATACGCGACGCGCGTCTCCCACCGGACCTGGCCGCTCAGCGCATCGAGCGCCACCAGGCGGCCGTCGTTGACGGGCGCGAAGATCATGCCGTTGGAAAGGGCGATGCCGCGATTCACCGCGCCGCAACACATGCGCCGCCGCATCCCGGTTTGGTTCACCTCCGGGTCCCAGCGCCACAGTTGCTTGCCGGTGCGGGCGTCGACGGCGAACACGACGCTCCAGGTGGTGATCCCGTAAATCGTGTCGTTCCACACCAGCGGCGTCGCCTCTTGATTGCCTCCGCCCGCGCCCAGTTCGTAGGACCAGGACAATCCCAGCTTGCCAACGTTGGATGGGTTGATTTGCGTCAGCAGGCTGTAGCGCGTTTCTCCCTGCGTCAGGCCATAGGTGAGCCACGAGCCGGGCATCGGGTCATTGGCCGACCCGGCGACTTTGAGAACGTTGGCGTCTACAGCGCGCGGTTGCTGGGCCGTGACGGTGACAATCAGAGCAAGAGCAGCGGCACTAGCGGCTGCCAGTGCCTTGAGGTTGAACGAAGTCAAGATGAAATTCCCTTCTTTACGCAGTATGACCGATTTTCGCGTCCGGGAAAACTGATGTGTGGGGTAGAAAACCGCGGTCCGTGACCGAAATCACGGGAGCTCTGCGCCGGCGATCGCAGCTCCGGCCAGCAGCAGGAACCAGCCGAAGGCCGTCCGCAGCCGGGCCGCCGGGACACGGGAATTGAGCGCCAGCCCGAGTGCCATGCCCAGGCTCGCCATCGAAGTCAGCGCCGCCAGGAGCTTCCATTGGAACGGAACGCCAGCCTGGTAGGCGCCTGCGAACCCCGCCAGCGACTGTGCCGCGATGATCGTCAGCGACGTCCCGACCGCGAGCCGCATCGGCAAGCCGCCCAGGATCACCAGCGCGGGAACGATCAGGAACCCTCCGCCCGCGCCCAACAGTCCGGCCACAACGCCGATCAGGAGGCCTTGCGTCGTCAGGGCAGGGCAACTGCATTCGGCGGCGGTCGCCTTGGGATCTTCCACCCGCCGGCGAAGCATCGCCGCGGCGGCGGCGGTCATCAGCCCGGCGAAGGCCAGCAAGAGCGCGCGGTCCGCTGCGGCGGGAAGCCGCGGCGCCAGGAGTGTTCGCGTGGCGTACACCGAAAGCAACGACGGGATTCCAAACCAGCCCGTGATTTGCGGCGAAACGTTCCCACGCCGCCAGTGCGCCCACGCTCCCGCGAGGCCGGTGACTCCCACCAGCGCCAGCGAATGCCCCGTGGCGTCGTGCATCGGCAGACCGAGTACATAGACCAGAACCGGCACGGTCAGCACGGAGCCCCCACTGCCGAGCAGTCCGAGCGTGATCCCCACGCCCAACACCGCCACCGCGCCGAACGCCGCGTATTCCGTCAAGTCCTGTCCTTGAAATTCGTCAGATCTTTCACCCGCTCCATCCAGTTGTAGACGATCGGGCAATACGTGGCGCGGTCGACGAATCGCCACATGCGGAACGCGATCGAGCCGCTTCCCCGCAGCAGGTGCGGAAAGCGCACGCAATCGGCGGGACGCGCGTCATAGACGGTGCAATGGCTGCCATCCAGGAACACGCAGCCCGCTCCGGTGCGCTTGAGAATCAGGGTTCCGTCCTCGCCCGTGGCGGTATACTCGGCCAGGAAACGCTTGCGCGGGATGCGCAGGTAGCGCGCCAGATGGTCAATGTCGCGACCGGTGATTTCCACCTCGGTCACGCGGCAGCATTCGGCGCACTGGCGGCAATCGATCTGCTCGTGAATCTCTTCGGCAGCCTGGCGGAACTGGCGTTCGACGAAAACATGCGATTTGATCCAGCGCCGGAAACGCAGGTTTTCCCCGCGTCTTTTCTCCCCCAGCCGCCGGATTTGAACCAGATCGGTGATCACCTTGTTCTTAGAGTGACAGATTCCGCCGCCGGACCGCTTACAATCAAGAAGTGAGCGATCGCCTCTATCTTTCCTGCTGGGTGCGCGGCTTCGACGACGCGAACATGCTGCGCCACTACGGCCGGCTGCTCGAAACCTTCCCGGCCTCCAAACTCTCGAAACGCGGACCCGTGGTGCGCGTGTACGCGCTCGAGTTTGCGGAACCGCCAGCCCTGGAGCGGTCGTTCGAGCCCGGAGGGGACATCCGCGAAATTCTGGCCGCCGCGCGTTCTTTTGTCCAGCCAGACTGCTGCTGCGAGATCGATACGGCCTGGGACCTGTGGCAGTACAACGGCGAATGGAAGCTCCAGCCGGTCGCGGTGAAGATTCTCTGCTTCGGCAGCGCGTTCGAGGCCAACGAAACCGGCGACCACCTGCGCGTCGAGTTCGGACTGGACGCCAACTTCCTGCCCATGGCCGCCATCGACGGGGCGCTGCGCATGCAGCAGTCGAATCTGCGCAGCCTTCTTCACTTGGTCGGCGACATCGAGAAGGCGCTGCCGCTGGATCGCCGCCAGGTCTGGTCGGAGAGCGGCGCGAATTTCGCGGCTATCCTCCAGCAAGCCGTCGGCCAGTTTAGTCCGAACGAGTGAACGGTCCAACCCGAACTCCGCATCGCCTGGGGAGAGTCGGCAGACCTCTCATTCGCTGCGCCTCACCGAAGCGCTGCTCGGCGGCGGGCATTCCGGCATGGGCGGTTGCAAACGACAATCCAGGCTCGTCGCGCATCGCTTGAGCGTGGATGTTCGAGGCCGCCGCCTGATTCAGGCCAGCAAGCTTGCCGACAGGGTTCCCAGAAGGAATCCCAGCGCCGCTCCCGCAAGTACGTCCGTCAGGAAATGCATCCCCAGCACGATGCGGGAAACAGCCACGCTTGTTGCGCAGAAATACAGGATCGGCTGGATCTCCGGGTAGAAAGCGCCCAACGACGTCGCAACGGCGAACGCGGTAATGGCGTGGCCGGAGGGAAACGAGAATTGGTCAGGCGGCATGAGTCGTGCCCAACAGTGTGGTTCGATTGCGCAGGGACGGCGTCTGCCCGTCAAACGCTTCGTCCAAATAAAAACGGCGATGCCGGCGCCCGTTGCCAGGGCCGCCGCCGTTAGAGCCCGCAGTTTATCCGGGCCTCCGAAGGCGGCGATCAAGCCTCCCATCGCCAGCCACAGCCATCCGTCGCCGCCGCGTGTCGCCGCGATCATCCAGAGGCGCAGCCACTTAGGAGCGCGCCAACTGTGGAGGCGGCGCATGAGACTGTGGTCGAAAGCGGTGAGCCGGGCTGCCACGGTGCCGGAGAAAGCCTCCATGCTATTCTTTTACGACCTGCGTATCACAGGCGTATGACAAGGCTATAAAACATTCGTGACGACGATCGATTTCCTCTTCTTCGACGCCGGCGGAGGCCACCGCGCGGCCGCCACCGCACTCAAGTCCGTCATCGGCCGGCAGGCGCGCCCGTGGAACGTGCGGCTGGTCAATCTCCAGGAGGTGCTCGACCCGCTGGACGTGTTCCGCAAAATCACCGGCGTTCGCCTCGAAGACATCTACAACAAGCTGCTCGAGCGCGGCTGGACGCTCGGCTCGGCGCAGGCCCTGAAGCTGATGCACCTGGTCATCCGTGCCTACCACAAACCTACCGTGCGGCTGCTGGAGCAACACTGGCGGCAAACGCGTCCGGATCTGGTGGTATCGCTGGTGCCGAACTTCAACCGCGCCCTACAGGAAAGTCTCGCGCACGCGCTGCCGCGGGCTCCGTTTGTGACCCTCCTCACGGACTTCGCCGATTATCCCCCGCATTTCTGGATGGAGCGGCAGCCGCAATGGGTGATCTGCGGGACGGAAAAAGCGGTGGAACAGGCGCGCGCGCTCGGGCATACCGAGGAGCGGATCCTGCGCACCTCCGGCATGATTCTGCGCCCGGGCTTCTATGAATCCGCGCCCGTCGATCGCCTGGCGGAACGGCGGCGGCTGGGGCTCGATCCGGAGCAGCCCACGGGGCTGGTGCTCTTCGGCGGCCAGGGCTCGAAGGTGATGATGGAGATCGCCGGGCGGCTCGCGGATATCCAACTGATTCTGCTCTGCGGCCGCAACACCACGCTCGCCTCAGAGCTGCGCGCCATGCGGCGTCAGGCGCCGCACTTTGTCGAGGGCTTCACGCAGGAGGTCCCATACTACATGCGGCTGGCGGACTTTTTCATCGGCAAGCCGGGGCCGGGCAGCATCAGCGAGGCCGTGGCCATGGGATTGCCCGTGATCGTCGAGCGCAACGCCTGGACCTTGCCGCAGGAGCGCTACAACGCCGACTGGGTGCGCGAGAAACACGCCGGCATTGTCGTGCCGAATTTCCGCCGCGTGCGGGACGCCGTCGCCGGACTGCTGCGCGCTCTGGAGGAGTATCGCGCCGCGGTAGCGCGCATCGAGAATCGAGCGGTGTTCGAGATTCCGGACATGCTGGAGCGGATTCTGCGACTCGGTTGATCTGAATAACCCTGAAACGCCGGCACGGCACCGGAGACGCCATCACGGGCGGGGCTGGTTGGGAGCCACAGGCAGCGTAAACGCATACAGCACCCCGCCGCCCGCCATCACCACATACTGCCGCCCGTCGAGCTCATAGGTGATCGGCCCATTTCCCACTCGCCCGATCGAAGCATGCCACAGCGTTGCGCCGTCGCTGGTCCTCAACGCCAGCGCGTTGCCGTTCGCATCTCCGGTAAACGCCAGGCCCGTGCTGGTTGTCAACACGCCGGCCGTGCCCGCGCCTTCGCCGATGTCGTGGCTCCAGACGACCTTGCCGGTCTTGTAATCAATCGCCCGAATCGCCGACCTGGACCAGACGCTGGAGTTGGCGCCCGCCCAGCCGTAGTCTCCGTGCTCCTTCTTGTAAAAATAGATGCCCCAGGCATCCACCGCGCTCACCAGCAGCAAGCCGGTGCGCGGATCGAAGCTTGGTGAACGGTAATTGGTCGCGCCCGCTTCGTTCGGAGCAACCAGCCGCCCGTCGCGATGCGGCTCTTTTTCCGGGTCCGAAATAGGACTGCCATTCGCGTCGACCCCCTTGGCCCAGTTGGTGGCCGCAAAGGTGGTCGTCACAAGATTCTTGCCGCTGGTCCGGTCGAGCACGAAGAAGTAACCGTTGCGCGAAGCCTGCAACAGCAATTTACGCGGCGCGCCGTTGAATTCGGCGTCCACAAGCACGGGCACTTCCGAGGCGTCCCAATCATGCGTGTCATGCGGCGAGGCCTGGAACCCCCACGCCAGCGTTCCCGTATCCGGATGCAACGCGAGGATGCTGCACGTCCAGCGATTGTCTCCGGGACGCGCCTCGCCGTTCAGCACCGGCGTGGGATTCCCGGTGCCCACGTAGAGGAGGTTCAACTCGGGATCGTACGTTCCCGTCATCCACATCTGCCCGCCCGTCGCGCCTCCGCTGATCGATCCCGGCGTGCCCGGAGGCGGCGTGCTGTAAAACGTCCACTGCAACGCGCCCGTGTCGGGATCGAAGGACTTGAGGATGCCGGGGAGATTGTCGAAATCGCCCGAGACGCCAACGATCAGGTGATTGCGAATCAGCAACGGCGCATTCGTCGACCAGTAACCGCGCTTGGAATCGGCGACGGCGACGTTCCACTTTACGGCGCCCGTCTTCGCATCCAGCGCCAGCAGATGCGCGTCGGGCGTCGTCATGTAAACCAGATCCTTGTAAACCGCCACGCCGCGATGACCGATGTGAAATCCCTCATTCATCGGATACGTGTATTTCCACAACTGCCGGGCTGTCCGCGCATCGATGGCCCACAGGTTGTCCGGCGTCGTGATGTAGATGACGCCGTTCGAGAGGATGGGCGTCGCCTTGATCTGCTGGCCCTGATTCGTTTGGAACGTCCAGGCGAGCGTCATCTGATGCACGTTGTCCGGCGTGATTTGCGAAAGCTTGCTGTGGCGCTGGCCCGAATAATCGCCGTGGTAGGTCAGCCAGGCATCCGCTGGCGGTTTCAGCAGCGCCGCTGGGTCGGCCGGCTGCGCGACGGCCAGCCGGCCCGCGGCAAAGGCGAGCAACAGATGTTTGAGGGTCATCGCGGCATTCCTCCTAACGCAGTGTTTGCAGATAGGCGACTAGATTGTGAATATCCTCGTCGGTGTACTTGGGCAACTGATCCGTATGGGCCTTGAGCGGATCGTCGAGGGTGACCTGGACCGTAGACACCGGCCAGGAACGTGTCCAGCCTTGGGCATCGGTCAGCGTAATGGAAAATTCATCCCGGTAGGCGAGTTTTCCGCTGATCGTCTGCCCGCCGGCGGTGGTGACCGTGACCGTGGGCACGGCGGGCGGCGCGCCAGGAACCCGCACCAGCGGCGGATACAGCATGCGTTGCAGGAGCGCCAAACCCTGGAACCGGGCGCCCACGGTCGCGAACGCGCCGCTGATAGCGTGGCAGCGGGCGCAACCGCCCGCGCCGTTGAAGTAGGCGCGCCCCGCCTCGGCATCGCCCGTGGCGAGATCCTCGGGATCCACGGTGCGGCGGCCTCCCGCCACGGTTTCCGCCTTCGTCTTGGCATCGTGAAGGAACGCCACAATTGCGGCTGCGTCGGCGGCTGATAGCGTAAACGCGGGCATCCCCTGCGCGGGCCGCCCGGTGCGCAGGAGCGGTTCGATCTTGTCGCCGCGCACGTCCTCAGCCACCAGCATCGAACGTGTCAGGTCCGGACCCGATTCGCCGCCCTGCGCGTCGCGTCCGTGGCAGAATCCGCATTGCGAAGCGAAGCGCGCGCGCCCCGCCTCGATCTGCTCGGCCGGATAGGACTGCGGCGTGACCGTCGCGGGCGGCCGGCGCGCCGCCGGACTGGGCGCCGGATTCGCCGCCCCTCGTCCTCCGCGGCCCTGCTGCGCCAAGGCGAGCGAAGCTGCAAGAAGCAGCGCTGTCGCCGTATGGATTCGTTGCATAGATTCCTCGCGGCCCTAGCGGGCCATCGCGGCGATGTCCGCGCGGCTGAGTTCTTTGTCCGCCGACGGAAACGCCGCCGGAACGGCTTGGGTCACCTTG
>CAZTKA010000023.1:0-32370 GCA_964614015.1 uncultured Bordetella sp.
GCGACGGCGTGTCCGTTGAGGTGCCGGTGCCGGTCGGGACCGTGGTCACGGACGCGGAGACGGGCGAACTTCTCCACGACTTCACGCGGGACGGCGACCGTTTTGTCGCGGCGCGTGGCGGACGCGGCGGACGCGGCAACGCAGGCTTCGCAACCCCGACGCACCAGACGCCGACCGAACACGAACCGGGCAGGCCCGGAGAAGAACGGCGCCTGCAACTCGAATTGAAGCTGCTGGCAGACGTCGGCCTGGTCGGGTTTCCCAACGCCGGCAAGTCCACGCTGATTTCACGGATCTCGGCGGCGCGGCCGAAAATCGCCGATTATCCGTTCACTACGCTGGAACCGCATCTCGGCGTGGCGACGGCGTCCGAAGACGATTTCCGCACGTTCGTGGTTGCCGACATCCCCGGACTCATCGAAGGCGCGCACGCGGGGGCGGGCCTGGGCATCCAGTTCCTGCGGCATATCGAGCGCACGCGCCTGCTCGCACATCTGGTGGATGTCTCGGAGGCGAGCGGCCGCGACCCGGTGGAGGATTTCAAGATCGTGATGCGCGAGCTGGCCAGTTTCTCGAAGGATCTGGCGGCGAAACCGATGATCGTGGTGGCCACCAAGCTTGACGCGGCGCAGGATCCCAAGCGCGTGAAGGCGCTCCAGATGATGGCGCGCCGGCGCAAGCTGCCGTTTTACAAGATCTCGAGCGTCACGGGTGAAGGCATTGCGGAACTGAAGCGCGCGATGGCCGCGGCGGTGCTGCCGCGGCCCGAGAACGCGGCCTAACAGGACCACGCTGCGGAGAACAACTTCAGCATGTGGCAACGGCGGGCATGATATTCCTGCCGTCGGCCGGCTTCCAGCGGCGACCGTCGGTGCGGCTTACACCTACAATTGGCGGATCTTCACGCTGCGGAAGCGCACGACGCCGGCGCCGTATTGAAGCCCGATGGGACCCCGGGCGTATTTGTCGTTTCTGACGTCGACCGTCTTGGTGCCGTTCATGACCACTGTCAGGTGGTTGCCCTCGGCGCGGATCTCGATGGTGTTCCACTTGCCGCCCGCCTTCATCGGCACGGCTGGCGGGGCCACTTCGACAATCGCTCCGGTGGCGTAGGTCTGGTCCGGTCGGTTGTCGTAGATGTTCACTTCATAGGCATTGCCTTGGTTGATGGTGTTGCGGTCCGAGCAGCGGATGAAGATACCGCTGTTGGCGGCCGCGTCAACCCAGACTTCGGCGACCAACTCGAAGTTGTCATAATCGCCGGGCGTAACCAGCATGCCGTTACCGCTGGAGGCCTCGATCGCTCCTTCGGCGACTTTCCAATTCGCGTTGCCGATGGTGTTCCACCCGCTCAGAGTGGTGCCGTCGAGCAGCGTTACCCACTCCGCGGCCGGTTGCTTTCCGCCCTTCTGTTTGCCTTGCGCGCTGGCGAGGCCGGCGATCAAAAGACCGGCCGTGATCAGGGAAAGTGTACGCATGGGATGCTCCTGTTATTTCGCCCGTTTGGCGAGCTCTGACTGAACTTCCTTGAACCCGGCGGGGATCTGAAATTTCGCCTCGTCCACGGCGGCAGTGGAAAAATCGCTCAGGTCCGTGGTCATCTCCATCAAGATCATCGCGCCGGCAGCCTGCTTGCCGTCTTCGGATTTCGCCTGCTTGTCTTCTTCTTTGTTCTTCCTGCGGCCGAATCCGCCGAAGCCGGTGAGCGCTCCGGCCACGGCGCCCGCCGTCGCGGCGGCGCCCTTGCCTTTGTTGTCAGCCTTTGCTTCGGCATTCCTCTGGCCGGCGGCCTGCAGCTCCTCGGCCGAGCCGCTGCCCATGCGCACGATACTCTGGACCGGGACGCCGTCGACTTTGGCCATTTCCTTGGCAGCCTCGGCCAGGCCCTGCACCATCGCGGGCTGCGTCATGGCCATCTGCTCCATGCCGGGGCGGAACGTGGCGGCCAGTTTGTCGGCCAGTTTCAGCTCGAAGGCTTTCACCTCGTCATAGCCGCGCACGCTGGCCATCCACGCTTCATTGGCGACGTTAAAGGCTCCGGTCTGGCCGGATTTCGCGTCGGTAGCCTGCATCTCCATGCCGATCAGGAGTTCCTTGGCGCTCAAGGCGCGGATCTCCTTGGTCCGGCCGGTGGATTTGGCGCTGACCTTGAACTTCAGATCCACGTCGTTGGTGGTTTTTTCGCGTTTGCGCAGCTCGGCCATGGCCTTCTCCATGGCGGCCCGGATCTGTGCGAACGTGGTGACCGAGTATTGCTTCTTGTCCAGGTCAATGTCGGTGATGGTTTCTTTGTCCAGATCGAGGATGCTGACGGAATCCTTGTCGCTCCGCATCATGCGGTTGCCCTTCACCGCGACCGTCGAGATCTGAGCGGCGCGCGCGCCGCGCGTGAACGGTCCACCCAGCTTCAGCACCGTGAGCATGGTGCCGCCGGTCATCTGGGTGCTCTCCTGATAGCTGAAATCGGCTTGGACAACGGCGCAGGTTGCGGCCAGCGCCGCCGTAAGCATCAAAATTCGCATGCGAAACCTCCGAATGCTATTCTAGCTTGCGGCCGGACATGAGGGGAGGGCGCCATCGGCGTGGCGAGTGGCCAGGGCGCCCTCCTTGGCGCGCTCGAGGAGTGTGGGGCCTTCGACCAACGCCATCACCAGGTAATCCGGCCCGCGGTCGTAGAGCGTGCAGATGTTTGGATGGTTCAGCGACGCGATGACTTTGGCTTCACGGGTGAATCGTTCACTGAAGCGGTCGCGCGAGGTCCTGATCGCGACCTCGCGCAACAGGGACTTCCGATTGCGGCCTACGACAGGCCGATCACTTTGCCCGTTTCGACATCCAGATCGATGTCGTAATATCCGGGGCGCGTGGACAGACCCGGCATAGTGGACATCGTTCCGAGCAGAGGGTACAGGAAGCCCGCGCCCACGCTCGCCCGAATGTCGCGCACAGGGACCGTGAAGCCGCTCGGGGCGCCCTTCAGGTTCGGATCGTGGCTGATCGAAAGGTGCGTCTTCGCCATGCAGATGGGCAGCTTGTCGAAGCCCTGGCGCGTGTACAGCTCGATTTTCTTTTCGGCTTCGGGCGAGTATTCAACGCCGTTGCCGCCATACATCTCGTGCACGATTGTCTCGATCTTCTGTTTGATCGGGATATCGAGCGCATACAGGAACTTGAAGTTGCGCGGTTCGTCGCACGCTTTGATCACCGCCCGTGCGAGGTCCACGGCGCCCCTTCCGCCTTCGGCCCAATGATTGGTCATGACCGAGTCGGAAGCGCCCGACGCCACAGCGATCTTGCGGACCAGCTCAATTTCGGCGTCGGTATCGTCCTTGAAGCGGTTGATGGCGACGACCACCGGCACGCCGAATTCGCGTGCATTGCCGATGTGGCGGACCAGGTTCGAGCAGCCTTTCTCCAGCAGGTCGAGGTTCTCATTGGTGTATTCGTGCGCCAGCGGCTTGCCGGCCACCACCTTGGGTCCGCCGCCGTGCATCTTCAGGGCGCGGATGGTGGCCACCAGCACGACGCAATCCGGCGTCAGGCCGCTGTAGCGGCACTTGATGTTGAAGAACTTCTCCATGCCCATGTCGGCGCCGAAACCGGCCTCGGTCAGCACGTAGCCTTCGGGTCCGGCGAGCTTCAAGGCGATCTGATCGGCCACGATCGACGAATTGCCGTGCGCGATGTTGGCAAAGGGTCCGGCATGCACGAAGGCAGGGGTGCCCTCGATGGTCTGCATCAGGTTCGGCATGAGGGCGTCCTTCATCAGGACGGCCAGGGCTCCGGTGACGCCGATGTCGTCGGCGGTGATGGGCTCGCCCGCGCGGTTCGAACCGATCACCATGCGGCCGAAACGCTCTTTCATGTCGCCCAGGCTGGTGGCGAGCGCGAGGATCGCCATGATCTCGCTGGCCACGGCCATATCGAATCCGGTGACGCGGGTCTTGCCTTTTTCATCCGGGCCCTGGCCGATCGTGATCTGGCGCAGCATGCGGTCATTGGTGTCGACGACGCGCCGCCAGGTGATGGAGGCCGGGTCGATGTCCAGGCGCGCGAAACGGCGGCGTTCCTCCGGGGTGAGATCGTGGGGGTTGGTTTTGTTGATGCCGAGCTTCGTGAGGCGCCGCAGCATGATGGGCGAAAACTTACGGCTGCCGTCCTTGGCGGGCGGGGTCAGGCGGTCGAACAGCGTGGCGTCGTCGGTTGAGTCTTCATGAAACATGCGTGTGTCGATGGCCGCTGCGAGCAGATTGTTTGCCGCGACGATTGCGTGGATGTCGCCGGTCAGATGGAGATTGAACTCCTCCATGGGGATGATCTGGCTGTAGCCGCCGCCCGCGGCTCCGCCCTTGATGCCGAAGGTGGGGCCTTGGCTGGGCTGGCGAATGCAGGTGAACACTTTCTTGCCGAGGTGCGCGCCGAGCGCCTGGCTCAGGCCGACCGTGGTGGTGGTCTTGCCTTCGCCCAGCGGCGTGGGCGTGATGGCCGTGACGACGATGTACTTGCCGTCTTTGACGTCCTTCAGGCGGTCTCGCACCGTGAGATGGACCTTGGCCTTGGTCTTGCCGTAGGTTTCCAGTTCCTCGGGCAGGATACCGGCTTCTTCAGCGATCTGGGCGATGGGAAGAGGCGTAGCGGCTTGGGCGATTTCGATGTCGCTGGGGACAGGCGCCAGCAGAGTCGTCAGTTTCTTGGGCATAGATTTCAGGGATTCCGCGAAGCGCGGAGCGAATTCTCAATTATACTAGCCGCGCGCAAGCTGGCGCCGGATGGCAGGGCTTACGAGAACTCTGGGGGCGCGATACGGCGGGGAGCCCGCCTCCGGATGGGCGCCGCCGGGAGGAAGGATCAGCGCCTCTTACTCCCGCAACCCGAATGTGAACAGCGCCGCGCCGGCCTGGATACTCACGTATTGTCTGCCGTCGACCGAGTACGTGATCGGCCCCGCGGCCACCGACGGGCCGAGGTTGGTCTCCCACAGCTTCTTGCCGTCGCGCGCGTCGAGCACGAAGAACTGGCCGTCGCGGCCGCCGCCGAACAGAACATTGCCGGCCGTTGTCAGCAGGCCGCCTTCGGTCCGCGGCGAGGACATGCGGAACGTCCATTTGCGCGTGGCGCTGACGGGATCCCACGCGATCACCGAGCTGAACTCGTCTTCGGTGGTCGAACCGGCGCGCGGAAAATCGCCCGTGAAACTTTGACCTTCGTGAAACTCTGGCGGCTCCAGGCCTTTCACGTATGTGCTGGAGCTGTTCTCCCACGCCGGGATATAGAACAAGCCGGTTACAGGACTGTACGACGGGTTATAGAAATTCGTTCCGCCCTGGTTTCCCGGATAGATCAGGACGCCTTGTGGATTGGGCTCGGTGCCCGGAGCGGCCATCGGACGGCCCTTTTCATCGAAACCGGTATACCAGTTGGTCTTGACAAAGGATGTTCCTTTCAGGAACTGGCCGTTGGTGCGATCCAACACGTACGTCACACCGTTGCGATTCGCCCACAGCATCACTTTGCGGGCGCGGCCCTGCCACTGGATGTCGGCCAGCACCGGAATCTGGGTGGCGTCCCAATCGAACTCGTTATGCGGGTTGAACTGATAGTGCCAGGCGAGCTTGCCGGTGTCGGCATTCAGCGCGATTACCGAGCAGCTATACAGGTTATCGCCCAGACGCGCGTCCCCGTTCCAATCCGGACCCGGATTGCCGGTGCCCCAGAACGTCAGATTGGTCTCGGGATCGTAAGATCCGGTGACCCAGATGGGTGCTCCGCCGTGCAGGTAGGAATCCCCGGACCAGGTTTCATGACCCGGCTCGCCGGGGCCGGGAACCGTGTAAAACTTCCATACTTCCTTGCCGGTCTGGGCGTCGTAGGCGGCGATGTAGCCGCGGATGCCGTGCTCTCCGCCGGCCACGCCCACGATCACCTTGTCCTTGATCACCAGCGGAGCGTGGGTCATGGCGTACTGCTGTTTGTAATCGCCCACCACGGTCTGCCACACTTCCCGACCGGTCCTGGCGTTGATCGCAATCAGCTTGGCATCCAGGGCGGCGAGGAAAATTTTATCGCCCAGAATCGCCACGCCGCGCGACAGGTTGCCGCAGCAGGGATTGCGCGTACCCTCGGCCGGACGGTGCCCATAGGTCCAGAGCGTCTTGCCTGTCTTAACATCCAGCGCGATCACATCGTTGGGGCTCTGGATGGTGTACATCACGCCGTCCACAACCAGCGGCGTCACCTCGTTTTTGTCGAGGGAACGGGTCTGGAATACCCACTTGAGCTCCAGGTCCTTGGCATTGGCGGCCGTGATCTGTTTCAGCTCGCTGAAGCGGTGGCTGCTATAGCCTCCGCTGTACGTCAGCCAGTTGTGCGGCTCCTGGCTGGCGTTCAGGATGCGGCTGAAGGGCACGGCAGTAACGGGAGCTTCGCGGTTTTGAGGCCCGCCACGGCCTCCCTGGGCCCACGCGAGACCGGTGACGGAGAGGAGCAACAGCGCCTGAAGTTTCATGGATGGTGACCGCCTTACGTCGAAAGTGGCGGCCCGACAGGCCGCCGCCGTTCATGATATCTCCGGCGGGATTCGCCGGTCAAACGACGTCTTGATTATGTCACGCCGGTTTTGGCCGAGCGACCGGCTCCGGGGATGCGGCCTAGCCAGATTCGGTCCATAATGGTTCGGAGGTTTTCTGAAAATGAACCCTTCTCTGACCCGGCGGCAAGCGCTGGCGGCGACGGCGGCCGCGGCTTTGCTTTCCTCGCGCGAAGGCCGCGCCCAGGCCGCGCGCCCGAACATCGTTTTCATCATGGCCGACGACCTCGGCTACGCCGACCTGTCGTGTTACGGACGCCGCGACTACTCGACGCCGAATGTCGACCGGCTGGCCGCCGAGGGCATGAGATTCGTCCAGGCCTACGCGAACTCGGCGGTTTGCTCGGCCACACGCGTGGCGCTCATGACGGGCCGCTATCAGTACCGGCTTGAAGTCGGGCTGGAGGAGCCGCTGGGGAACCGCAGTCTCGGCCTGCCGCCGTCTCATCCGACGCTGCCGTCGCTGTTGAAGAAAGCCGGTTACGGGACGACGCTGCTCGGCAAGTGGCATCTGGGGTGGCTTCCGAACTTTGGACCGCTCAAGAGCGGATACGATCATTTCTGGGGATTCCACAGCGGCGGCGTGGACTACTTCACGCATAAGAGCGGCGCAGCCGATACGGATACGCAGGACCTGTGGGACGGCGAGGCGCCGGTTGAGCAGGCGGGTTACCTGACGGATCTGCTCGGCGACCGTGCGGTGAAGGTGATCGAAGAATACGCCGCCGCGCGCCTGCCGTTTTTTCTGAGTCTGCATTTCAATGCCCCGCACTGGCCCTGGGAAGGACGTGAGGATGAGGAGGAATCGCGGCGCATCCGCAACCTGATGGATTATGACGGCGGCTCGCTGAAGACTTACGCCAGGATGGTCACCGCCATGGACGAGAATGTGGGCAAGCTGCTGCGCAGCCTCGAAGACAACGGCCTGGCGGGCAATACGATCGTGATGTTCACCAGCGATAACGGCGGCGAACGATTCTCGGACACCTGGCCGTTCTCAGGCAAGAAGATGGAATTGCTAGAGGGGGGCATCCGGATCCCTCAGATCGTGCGCTGGCCCGGTCGAGTTCCCGCCGGGAGCGTCAGCCAGCAGGTTACGATGACCATGGACTGGATGCCGACGTTGTTGGGGGCAGCGGGCACGGCGCCCGATCCGGCGTATCCCCCGGACGGCATCAATCTGCTGCCGCAGTTAACGCAGAACGCAGCTCCGGTTTCGCGGAAGATTTACTGGCGCTACAACGGCAACGCGCAGCGCGCCATGCGGGACGGGGATCTGAAGTGGCTGAAGATCCGCGAGAATACGTTCCTGTTTAACGTGGTGGAAGATCCGCTGGAGCGGGCGAACCTGAAGAACCGGCTGCCGGAAGCCTACAATCGCATGGTCCAGGATTACGAGAACTGGAATGCGCAGATGCTGCCGCAGCGAGTGGTGGGCGCGAGCGGCATGCTGGCGCCGAATGTGGCGGATCACTACGGGAACGAGCCGCAGCGTTCGGCCGGGGCGGTGCAACCGCAGCCGGCCAAGCCGGAGCCCTGAGCCGGGGCGCGCCCTGCGATTTCCAGGATCTGGAATGCACGCCGGCAGCGCCGCAGGTAACGGTGTTATAGTTTAGGTAGGTAGACACCGCCAGTACCCCTGAAGGCACCGGGGGCGTCTTCTACACGTTAAGCCGCTGAAAGCGAATCACTGTTCGTAATACGGCTATGGATGCAAAAATCCGGGTGCTGGTGGCCAAGCCCGGCCTCGACGGCCACGACCGTGGCGCCAAGGTCATCGCGCGCGCACTGCGCGACGCTGGCATGGAAGTCGTCTACACCGGTCTCCGCCAAACCCCGGAAATGATCGTCAACACCGCGCTCCAGGAAGACGTGCAGGTCATCGGCCTGTCGATTCTTTCCGGAGCACACAACGCCATCGTGCCTCGCGTGATGGAGTTGCTGCGGGAAAAAGGGATCACCGGAGTACCGGTCATCGTCGGCGGCATCGTTCCGGATGAGGATGCCGCGCAATTGAAGCGCATGGGCGTCGCCGCGGTTTTCCAGCCGGGCACCTCCCTGGGCGAGATTGTGGAATTCATCCGAGGCTCGGTGAAGCAGGCAGCTTGACCGGCCATTGGAGAAAAAAGAATACATGCAAGACAAATTGAACATCGCGGTGTTCGTCGATTACGACAACATCGAGATTGGATTGAAATCCACGCTGCGGCGGGAATTCGACGTTTCCTACGCGCTGGATGCGCTCAAGGAGCGCGGCGACATTGTCGCGAAATTCGCCTACGCGAACTGGGGACGCCAGGAAGGCGCGACGCGCCAGATGGCGGAGAACGCCGTGCAGATGGTGCAGCGCATCCCTTCGCCGCGCGGGGATAAGAACGGAGCCGATATCAACCTCGCGCTCGACGCACTGGAGATGGCCTTCACGCACTCGCATGTGAATGCCTTCGCGATCGTCAGCGGAGACAGCGACTTCATTCCCCTGGTGAACAAACTGAAGGAATACGGCAAGACGGTGTTCGTAGTGGGCGGCAAGGCGTTCACCTCGACCATCTTGCAGCAGAATTGCCACGAGTTCATCAGCTTCGAATCGCTGCTGCCGGATGTGGGGCAGGCGTCGCCGGATCTTCCGGGCGAATCGCGGCGGAAGTCGGGCGAGCGCGAGGAGCGGCGCGAGCGCCCCGAGCGCGGCGAAAAGCGCCAGCGGCCCGCTCCGCTGGAGTTGACGCAGGCGCTTCCCCTGGTCGAACGGGCGCTGCAGGTTCTGGAGCGCCGCGCCGTGCAGCCGCAGCTCGGTCTGCTGAAGTCGACCATGCTGCAACTGGACTCGACCTTCAGCGAGCGCGCCTATGGCGCCTCCAGCTTCTCTGACTTTGTGGAGAAATTGAAGCGCGAGGACCTGGTGAATGTTACTGGTTCGGGCGGGCGCTACATCATCGAGCGCAAAGGCGCGGGCACGGCCGCAGCCGCGGCTGCCGCCGTTCACCTGAAGGCGGAGGATCTGCTGACGCCGCTGCGCGACGTACTGGAGAATCACCGCCTGGAGATCGAAAACGGCTGCCCGGTGGAGGATCTGGCCATGATGTTCAAAGAAGAACAGCCTGGCATCGACACGACCGCCTACGGCTTCCAGCAGTTCAGCGAGTTCCTGAACTACGCGCAGGACAAGGGCGTTGTGCGCATGGAGCCGCACTCGGAAGAAGGCATCATGCTGGTGTTCCTCGGCCCCGAGTTTTATCCGCCAGCCGAGCCGCCCGCTCCGGAGCCGCTTCCGGTGGAAGAGATGGAAGAAGAGGTGTACGAGCCGCAGCCGTACGTGGAAGGCCAGCCGACTATCTTCGAGCCGAATCCGCCGCCGCCCAAGGCCAAGAAGGCTCCCGCGCGCAAGCGTCCGCCCAAGGCCGCGGCGGGCGCAGGCGGCCCGCGCCGCACGCGACGCAAGAAACCAGCCGGGAACGCATGATTGAACGTATCTTTCCCGATAGCAACGCGACGCCGCGTGGGCATTACACGCCGGCGATCCGCGCCGGTGATTACATCTACGTGAGCGGGCAAGGCCCGATCGATCCGGTGACCGACAAGCTGGTGGCCGCCGATGTGGAGACCCAGACCCGCATTACGCTAGGCAACATCGCGCGCATTCTGCAAGCCGCCGGGGCATCAATTACGGACATCGTAAAGGTGTCGATGTTCCTGCGCGACATTTCGGACTTCCCCAAGATGAACCGTGCCTACGCGGAGTTCTTCGGCGAGCACAAACCGGCGCGCACGACCATCGAAAGCAAGTTCCATCAGGGCGAGATGCTGGTGGAGATTGACTGCGTGGCCTACAAGCCGCGCTGATGCTTACGATCTGTTTGGCGCACTCGCGGTTTCTGGCCGTCTCAGCGCGGAGCGCGGCGCGCCCGGGCCCACGATGGATGGCGCCCCCGGCGAGAGCATCCACATCCGGCCGCACACTTACGGTGGAGGCGCCGCTCCCGCCGCGGATCAGTTATGCGGCTCTTCCTTCGCCGGAGCCGGTTCCTTCGCAGGCGCCGGGGGCGGCGTGGGAGGCTTCGGCAGCTCCGCCTTGCCGTCGATCTCGAACACCTGCAGCTTGGGAGCACCGCCGGGAACCGAACCGGGTGAACCGGCCGCCGTCCCGATTCCCAGGCCGCCCATCAGGCCGATATACTGCTTGCCCTGTACGGTAAACGTGACCGGCGGGCCCATGCCGCCGCCGAGGCCCGTGTTGATCTCGAGCAACTTTTCGCCTTTGTCTGCGCTGTAGGCCATCAGGCGGCCGTCATTGATGGTCTGGAACACGAGATTACCCGCGGTTGACAGCGTGCCTCCGCCGATGGCCCCGCCGCCGGGCATGCGCCAACGAGGCTGGCCCTTTACGGGATCCCATGCGATGAGAGCGCCGCGGCCCTCATTGATCGGCTCGGGCCCGATGAACGGCATGTCATTCGGGCGGGCCTCGGGACGCGGCGTCACCAGTCCCTGATTCGGCCGCGCGGGATCGAACACGAAATTCTCGACTGCCGCAAAGGTCCAATTCCCGCCGGTGACTGCGGAGATGTACACCAGGCCCGTGTCGGGATTGAAGGACATCGGCGACCAATTGTGCGCCCCGCCGGCCGAAGGATAAATGGTGACCGGCTCGGTGCCGTAGCGCGCCTTTTCATTCTCGATCGGGCGGCCGGTCTTGAGATCAAAGCCCCTGGCCCAGTTGACGCGCGCGTAGGGTTCGGCGGAGATCAGCTCGCCGGTGATCCGGTCGATCACGAAAAAGAACCCGTTCTTTGAGGCCTGCATGACGACTTTACGCTGCCGTCCGTTGATGTTCAGATCGGCCAGCATCAACTGCTGCACGCTATCCCAGTCCCATTCGTCGCCGGGGGTCGTCTGGAAATACCACTTAAGCTGGCCCGTCGAGACATTCACGGCGAGAATCGAGCAGACGTAGAGGTTGTCCAGGCGGCGCTTCTGGCGCGCCGCCTCGGACCACGGCTCGGCATTGCCCGTGCCCACGTAGATCAGGTCCGCTTCGGGATCGTAGGCGGCGCCATCCCACACGGCCGCGCCGCCGCCCATCTTCCACCATTCACCTTCCCAGGTGGCCGCGGCCTTACGCATGGCTTCGTTCTCGAAAGGTTTGGACGGGTCGCCCGGAACGGTGTAGAAGCGCCAAGCGCGCTGGCCGGTGCGGGCCTCGTAGGCATCGAAGAATCCGCGCGTCGGGCGGTCGCCGCCGGAGACGCCGATGATCACCTTGCCATTGGCAATGCGCGGCGCCATGGTCAGCGTGAAGTTATCCTGCGGATAGGCGACGCGAGCTTCCCATACCGGATGGCCGGTCTTAATATCCAGCGCCTGGAGGCGTCCGTCGTTCACCGGCACGATGATCATGTCCTGATACATGGCTATGCCGCGGTTCACGACGCCACAGCACAGCTTGTTGCGGGTGGCCGGCTGGTTCACCTCGGGGTCCCACTTCCAGATTTGTTCATGGGTGACCGCGTCGACGGCGTACACGATGCTCCAGTTGGTGACGGCGTAGATGACGCCGTTGTGAACCAGCGGCGTGGCCTCCTGGTTGCCGCCGCCGGGGCCGAGCGGAAAGGACCACGCGAGGCCGAGCCGGCCGACGTTGGCCGTGTCGATCTGCTTCAGCGGGCTGTACCGCGTCTCGGCTTGGGTGAAACCATACGTCGTCCAGTTATCGCCCTGCTTTGCGGCGTTGCGCAACGCCGCGTCATCGACGCGGGCTTGGCCGAGGGCGAGGGCGGCTGTCAAGAGCAGTGAGGAGATGCGTCCCATCAGCGACTCAGCATAACAGAGCTGCGGGACGAGGTGGTGAGCGGATCCGCCTGCCCCCAAGGACCGGGCGCGGGCCGTTCAGCATTCCTGCTAGAATCCCCTGAGAGTCATGAGCACACCGGCTGTTTACCCGCCCTCCGAGGAATTTGTTCGCCAGGCGCACGTCAAGGGCATGGAGGGCTACCGCGCCCTCTATGATCGTTCCCTCCGGGACCCCGAAGGTTTTTGGGCTGACGTCGCTTCGACCGAGCTGCACTGGTTCGAAACGTGGAACAAAGTTCTCGACTGGAACCCGCCCTTTGCCAAGTGGTTCGTGGGGGGCAAACTCAACGTCTCCTACAACTGCCTGGACCGGCACCTGACGACCGCGCGCAAGAACAAAGCCGCCATCATCTGGGAAGGCGAGCCCGGTGACCAGCGCATTCTCACCTATCAGGAACTGCACCGCCTGGTGGTCCGCTTCGCCAGCGTTCTGAAAGCTCGCGGTTACAAGGCCGGGGATCGGGCTATTATTTACATGCCGATGATTCCCGAGCTGCCCATCGCCATGCTCGCCTGCACGCGCCTGGGCATCACGCACAGCATCGTCTTCGGCGGCTTTTCGGCCGAAGCCTTGCGGGCCCGCATTCAGGATCTGGGCGCGAGCCTGGTGATCACCGCCGACGGCGGATATCGCCGCGCCAAAGAAATCAAACTCAAGGCGGCGGTCGACGAAGCGCTCGCGGAGTGTCCCACCGTGAAGGATTGCATTGTCTACCAACGGACCGGCTCGGGCGCGCCGATGAAGGCGGGGCGCGACCTGTGGTGGCACGAGCTCGACGCGGCGGCCACGGAAGATTGTCCGGCGGTGCCGCTGGACAGCGAGCATCCGCTGTTCGTGTTGTACACCTCGGGTACGACGGGCAAGCCCAAGGGCATCCTGCACACGACCGGCGGATACTTGACGCACATCGCCGGCACGATGAAATGGGTCTTCGACATCAAGGAAGAAGACACCTACTGGTGCTCGGCCGACATCGGCTGGGTGACCGGCCACAGTTACATCGTCTACGGACCTCTGGCCGCCGGAGCCGCGAACATCATCTACGAGGGCGCCCCCGACACGCCCGCCTTTGACCGCTGGTGGCGCATCGTCGAGAAGTATCGCGTCAACATCCTGTACACGTCGCCGACCGCCATTCGCGCCCTGATCCGGCAAGGCGACCAGTGGCCGAACGCGCACGATCTGTCCAGCCTTCGCCTGCTCGGCTCGGTGGGCGAGCCGATCAATCCCGTCGCCTGGGAATGGTACCATCGCGTGATCGGCAAAGGCCGTTGCCCGATTGTCGATACCTGGTGGCAGACGGAAACGGGCGGCATTCTGATTGCGCCGATGCCCGGAGCCGTACCGCTGAAGCCGGGCTCGGGCACCTTCCCCATGCCGGGCGTCGTTGCCGAAGTGGTCGATCTGAACGGGAAGCCCGTGCCTGCGGACACGGAAGGTTACCTGGTCCTGAAGCAGCCCTGGCCCGGGATGATCCGCACGATCTGGGGCGATGGCGAACGCTACAAGCAGCAATATTGGAGCAAGGTTCCCGGCGCGTATTTCACGGGCGATGCCGCGCGCTGCGACGCTGACGGCTATTACTGGGTGCTGGGCCGCGTGGACGACGTCATGAACGTCAGCGGCCATCGGTTGAGCACGATGGAGGTCGAGAGCGCATTGGTGCGTCATCCGGCGGTGGCCGAGGCCGCGGTGGTCGGCAAACCGCACGAGATTACAGGCCAGGCGGTGTGCTGCTTTGTGACCCTCAAGAAGGGAGATTACGATCACCAGGCGCTGGGTAAAGAGCTGCGCCAGTGGGTGGCGCGTGAAATCGGCGGATTCGCGCGGCCCGAGGAAATCCGTTTCACCGACGCCTTACCGAAAACGCGCAGCGGCAAAATCATGCGCCGTCTGCTGCGCGAGATCGTCACCAGCCATACGGTGGCGGGCGACGTAACGACGCTGGAGGACATGAGCGTGGTTACCCGGCTTGCCGCGCAGCAGGATGAGGATTGATTTGCCGGTGCGGGAATGACCGGCGTTCGAATCGACAAGTGGCTGTGGGCCGCGCGTTTCTTCAAGACGCGTTCGCAAGCCGCCCGGGCCTGCGAGCTGGGCCGCATTACCTCCGAGGGACAACCTGCGAAACCATCGCGGGAAGTGCGCGTGAAGAACGGCGGCGGGGAGTTCGACCTGGAGGTCCTGGCGTTGAGCGACATGCGCGGGCAGGCCTTCAAAGCGCGGCCGGCGCGAACTCTACCGGCTGCGGCGCAGGGGATAGCGAGGCGCTTCCGGCCGGGTCCTGGCGCGCGACGGCGACTGTCGGCATCGGCCGGGCCGCTGGCTTCCGTCAGGCAATATATGGCTCGTCCTTCCGCAGCTCGACTTCCATCTCCTCCAGCACGGCTTCGCGATCCGGACCTTCCAGGTCTCGCGCCAGGCGCTGCAACGCCACGCCCACCACGTCCCGATGGTGCAGCCGAGAGCCGAGTTTATCCGGGCTGCTGAGCTTGAGCCAGATCTGGTGCGCCAGCGCCACATCCTCCGGCCACAGGCGCGGCGGATGCGGACCGAGATCGACAAAACTGGATTTGCGGTCCGGACTGATGATTTCGAGCGCGAAGGGGTGCTTGGGCTCGGGCTGGCGCTCCCAGGCCAGGCCGATGCGGCGGGCCAGCTCATCGGACTCCATGCGCGCGCTGACCCCGGTCACCAGCTTGGAAGCCTTGAGGCTCGCCGCCGTCCGCACCATCGCGTCGAAAGGATTCAAGCCGGGCACCGCCAGCAGCTCCACATGTTTGCCTTCTTTCTCCGCCAGTTCCACGACTCTGCTGAACAGTTCCTTTTCGTAGTCGCTGAAGATCTGATCGGGGTTCAGATCGAATTCTCCGGCGCCGGCCGAGAGCGGCCGTACGGTCATCACGACGATGTCGTGGCGCCGCAGGTTCGTTTTCTCGAGCGTGCGCCGCAGGTGATCCATGCGCCGCGGGTCGCGCACGGCCACCAGCACACATCCCGGCCTCACGTCGATCGTGGATTCTCCCACCTGTGGCTGCTGCTCCAGGTTGAATTGCTCCAGGCCCTTCCTTTCCTGTCGGGCTGTGCGCTGGTTGATGCGCTCGGAGATGGCGAACGTGGCAAACAGCACCAGCGTGAACGCGATTCCATACTGCGTGGCCAGTTGCTTGGTGAACAGATTCGCGATGGCCACCAATCCCAGCACGGTGGTGACCAGGATGAGTCCGAGCGGGAGTTCGCGGCCGCCCACAGTGAAGTTCAGCGGCGTCTTGTATTCCTGGTCGCTTCGCTGGAAGCGAAGCACGGTCACCCCCAGGCTCTTGAAGAAGAAGCTCCACACAACGCCGAAGGCGTAGGCCTGCGCCAGGATGAACATGTCGCCGCGGCTGTAGAGGATCGTGGCGATTTGCAGGATCACCGTCAGGTTGATCATGCGGTATGTGGTTCCGTATCGTTTATGCGGCCGGCGGAACCAAGGCAGGAGAACCCCGTCTTCGGCCACGCGCGAAAGAATTCCGTTCGCCCCGATGATGGATGTATTCAGTGCGCCGGAAAGAATCAGTCCACCGACAAACACCACGAAGACGTGGAACGCCAGGCGCAACGGATACGGGCCCGCCAGGTTCATGGCCAGCCCGCCGATCAGGTTGTCGAAATGCTTCGCCCGTTCGGCGTTCGGGATGATCATGGCCGCAAACAGGGTCACGACGCCGGTGCACAGCAGCGCGTACACGCAGACGATGTTGGCCGCGATCTTCAAGTTCTTCATCTTGGGCGCCGCGATCTCGCGGTATACCTGCGCCAGCGTCTCGAATCCGCTCATGGAGAGCAACGAATGGCCGAAAGCCACAATGATCAGCACCAGGCCCCATTGCAGCGCCCGCGTGCCGGCCAGCCAGCCCTGGGCGTCCGGCGCCAACATGATATTGGAAGGCACGGGCGCGGGAGGCAGCCGGACCTCGTCCTGCATCAGCAGCGTAATGGGGCACCAAATCAACAGGATCGCCACCATCACGGTGGTAACCTGCATGATGCGCAGCGCCTTGCCGCTGGATTCGTGCACGCCCTTGATGTTTGTCCACCAGAAATAGATGGTGATGAGAACCGCCAGGCCCACGGCCAACGCGTTCACGTCGATGCGGTAGGGCTGGCCCATGAGCTCGCTCATCTCATTGATGAGCGCCCCCAGATACTGGCCGGCGCTGACGCCGCTGATCGGTCCGGTGAGAATGTAATCGAACACCAGCGCCGACACCGACAGCTTGGCCCATGCGGGCCCCATGCTGTCGCGCACCACGATATAAACGCCGCCGCGCACGTACATGCTGCAGCTCTCCACGTGCGTGCTGCGCACCGCGAAGCCGAACAGCATGACGCCGAGGACAAACCAGGGGCCCGCAAGCCCGATTGCTTGCTCGACTGCGCCGCCCGCATAAAATGCGGACGACGCCAGATCGCTCAGGACGATCGAGGCGCCGCGCCAGAAACTGATAAAGGAGAGGGCGACGGTTGTGGCGACTACGACCTTCGGCGTGGCCGAAGGCCGGAGCCCGCCTTCTGTGGGCATCACAATGTTTTATTCTATCGAGATGCCGGCCTAGCGCGCCGCCTCCACTACATTTTCAGGGTTGAAGCTGTATCCGAAGCCGCGCACGCTGCGAATGTAGGAGGTTCCCGGAGTGGTCTCGATCTTCTGGCGCAGGCGCAAGATGTAAACGTCCACCGTGCGGTCCGTCACCGCGCGGCCATGTCCCCACACGGCGTCCAACAACTGCTCGCGGCTGAAAACAACCCCGGGGCGGCTCATCAAAAACTCCAGCAGGCGGAATTCCGTGGCGGTCAAGGTCAGATCCCGGCCCGCGAGCGTCGCCCGATGGCGAACCCCGTCCAATTGAAGCTCCCCTGCTCGCAGCAGCTTGGGCGGAGCAGCGCTTCCCCGGAAATGCACTCTCACCCGTGCGATCAGCTCGCGGACAGAGAACGGCTTGACGATGTAATCGTTGGCGCCGATTTCCAGGCCCACGATGCGATCCATCTCCGATGCCCTCGCCGTGAGGAAAATCACGGGAATGTGCGCCAGCTCCGGATGCGCGCGGATCGCCCTGCAAATCTCCAGGCCGTCGGAATCCGGCAACATGATATCGAGCAGGATCAGATCCGGCTTTTCTCGGCGGCACAGTTCGACAGCGCCCTGCCCGGTTCGCGAGCCGGCAAACTGGAAGCCTTCCTTCTCCAGGTTGTATTGAACCAGGGAGTAGATGTCGGCGTCGTCTTCGATGAGCACGACCTTTTTCATGGCGCCTTAATCCAAGCGTAACCGATGAACGGTTACACTTTTATGACGTTGATGCCAACTCGTTTTGAATCGCGCCATGCTCGGCCAACCCAAGATCCCGGGCAGGCAGGGTGAAGAAGAATGTCGAGCCCTTATCCGCTTTGCTTTCAACGCGAACATCCCCGCCCTGCGCGCGCGTGAGATGCTTCACGATGGCCAGACCCAGCCCCGTGCCGCCCAGGGCGCGAGAGCGGGCTTTGTCGACGCGATAGAATCGCTCGAACAGCCGCGGAAGCTCCTCGGCGGGGATGCCGATGCCGGTATCCTTCACAAAAAACTCGATTTCCCCGGTCGGGAGCGGTTTTGCGCCCACCGTAACCGTGCCGCCTTCCGGCGTGTACTTGATCGCATTTTCCACCAGATTGCTGAGGATTTGCTGAAAGGCCTCGCAATCGCAGAACACTTCGTCGTTGGCGGGAACCGGCTCGTGCGCCAGCCCAATGTTTTTCGCCGCAGCCAGGGGCCGCATGGCATCGACATTCTGTTCGAGCAGCCGGTCGATACGATGAAACGCGAACTTGAATTTCTGCTGGCCCAGTTCGATGCGGGAAAGCACCAGCAGGTCGCCGGTCAGCCGGGCCAGCCGCTCCGTATTCTGTCGAATAATATTCAGAAACTTGATGTTGTTCGCAGGATCATTGATGGCGCCGTCAAGCAGCGTTTCCGTGTAGCCTTGAATGGAAGCGAGCGGCGTCCGGAGTTCATGCGAGACGTTGATGATGAAATCCTTGCGCACGCGCTCCAGTGTTTCCATTTCGCCCTGTTCGTCTTCCAGGCGTTTCTTCATGAAGGCGAGTTTCTCGGCAGTTTCGTTCAGATTCGCCGCGAGCATCCCCAACTCTCCGCCCCCGGCGGGCATCAGCCGCACATTCAGATTGCCTTCCGCCAGCTCCCTCGCATATTCGAGAATCTGGCCGACCCGGCGCGATACGGAGCGCGAGATCATCGCGGCCAGTAAGATGGCCGGCAGGAAAGCCAGCGCCGTACCCAGCATGACCGCATTACGGAACTCGGCGGCGCGTTCATCGATTTCCTTGGTCGTCACCGCCAGGCGGATGACTCCGCCCTGGAACGGGATCGCCAGGTTGTAGAATTCCGTCCCGACCGCCTGGCTGACGCGGGTGGAAGATCCCACGCGTCCTTGCAGCGCTTCGGCCACTTCGGGCCGGCTGGCGTGGTTTTCCATCGCTGCGGGATCGCCCTCGGAATCGCCTAACACGCGGCCATCCGGAGCAATCCAGGTGACCCGCGCGCCGAGCGCCCGGCCGAGCGCCGGAAAGCCGGCCTGATCGTGCGGAAGCAACAGCGCCGCAGTGTTGGCTTTGTCCGTGAGTTCATGGCGTTGAACGTCCAGAAAACTATTCCTGATCCGCGGCGTCACCAGGAGATTCACCGCCGCCAGCGCCACCGCCAGCAGGCCGAGCACAGCCAGGATCAGTTTGAGGAACACGCGCGCCGCCACATATCAATTATCCCACCGCCCAAAACCTCCAGAATTTCGCCCGGCGTTGTAAGCTGGGAACTTGGTGGTGGCCCGCGCCCCCGGAGCTGACTCGACGGCATGCGCCCGACGCGATCACGACTGGACTGGAGCCTGGAGGCGATTGCCCTGGGTGCGCTCCTGCTGCTGCTGTACCTGCTGGCGGCCAACTGGGAGAACCTCCCGCTGCGGCCCACACGGGTGCGTTTTCCAGGAGCGCCAGAACCCTGGAGCGTGCGCACCGCGCTCGGTTTCATGGGCGCGCTGGGCGTTGTTGGGTATGTGGGCATGACGCTGGCGACGAATTACGAAAAGCTGGTTCACATTCCGGAGCCGCTGGAGCGGGCCGCTCCGCACCTGCGCCAGATGATCTTCAGCATGGGCATCCTGCTGAAGACCGTACTGATGGCGGTGTCGCTGTACCTGGTGTGGGTGCTGGTGAATTTCGCGCAGGGGCGGATCGTCGGCTTCGGGCGGAGATACATCACCGGGCTGGTGCTGCTGGTGCTCGCGCCATTCGCGCTGTATGTCGTGAAGCTGCGGCGCCACCGGTGAACCGGCTCGCGTGCGCATGGGCCGGACCCATGGCATTAAACTAGAAGAGATTGACTGCCTACGCCGCGTTCTCTTCGCGGAACTTCCGATACTTAGCCGCCGGTACCACGCTCTCCATGGCGGGCCAGCAGATGCTGGCCGTTGTGGCGAGTTGGGACCTTTATCTGGCCACGCGCTCGGCCCTGGTGCTGGGCAATGTGGGGCTCGTGCAAATCGCACCCGTACTGCTGTTTACCTTCGCCGCCGGGCACCTGGCCGACCGCTACGACCGGCGGCGCATCGCCATGTTCATGCAGGCGTCGGTAGGGGCGGTGTCCGTGATCCTGGCGTTGGCGGGCGAACAGAACCGCGGCGTGCCTTTGATCTATAGCTGTCTGTTCCTGATCGCGACGGCGCGCGCGTTCCAGTGGCCCGCGACCACGGCCATGCTGCCGCAGACGCTGCCGCTCGAAAACCTGACCAGCGCCGTGTCCTGGAGCGGGGGCTTGCGTGAGATGGCCACGTTCCTCGGCCCCGCCATCGCTGGCGCGCTACTCGGATTCGCGGGCAGCGAGTCGGTTTATCTGGGCCAAGCCGTGTGCGCGGTGATCGGAGCGTTCTGTTTCTGGAGGATGCGCCTGCCGCGGCGCCCTCCGGAAGATCATCCGGAACCCGGCCTGAAGGCCACCGTCGAAGGGTTGCGTTTTGTGTGGCGCGACAAATTGATTCTTTCGGCGATGAGCCTGGACATGCTGGCCGTGCTGTTCGGAGGGGCGACCGCGCTGCTGCCCATTTACGCCGACGAGATCCTGCGGGTCGGCCCGGAGGGCCTGGGATGGCTGCGCGCGGCCCCGGCCGTTGGCGCCGGACTCATGTCCGTGTACCTGGCGCACCGCAGCTCGATCGAAGCCGCCGGGAAATGGCTGCTGATCAACGTCGCGCTGTTCGGCGTGGCGACCATCGGATTCGCGGTATCGACGGACGCGCACCTTTCGTTCCTCATGCTGTTCCTCACCGGAGCCTTCGATGCGGTGAGCGTGGTATTGCGCATTTCGCTGGTGCAGATCCGCACGCCGGACGCATTGCGCGGGCGCGTGGCGGCGGTGAATGCGCTCTTTATTTCGAGCTCGAATCAGTGGGGCGCGGTGGAAGCCGGCGTGGCCGCGGATTTGATGGGCACGGTCCCCTCGGTGATCTTCGGCGGGGCCATGACGCTGGTGGTGGTGGCCGCCATCGCCTACTGGTCGCGGAGTCTGCGGCAGTGGAGGAATTAGTTCCGCGCGGCCGCGGCCGGTCTCAGGGCCGTCTGGGCGGCGGAACTGTCACACATCCAGATTGCGCACATCCAGCGCGTTCTCCTCGATGAACTTCCGGCGGCTTTCGACGTCTTCGCCCATCAGCGTGGTGAAGATTTCGTCGCTGGCGACCAGGTCTTCGAGTGACACCTTGAGCAGCGTGCGCCGCTCGGCGTCCATGGTGGTTTCCCAGAGCTGCTCGGCGTTCATCTCCCCCAAGCCCTTGTAGCGCTGCACGCTTACTTCGCGCGTACCCTGGCCTTTGACGTATTCGAGCAGGTCGCGCCATGTCGATTGCGTTTCACGGCTGTTGCCTTCGCGCATTACCACAAACGGCGGGTGGTTCAGCCTGGCGGTCTGCCTGGCGAGCAGGCGCAGGCGCTTATACTCGGGCTGCGCGGCGAGCTCGATGTCGATCGCGCGCTCGGCGTGTGTCGGATCGAGGAACGTCACCTTCCAGGCCGAATGCTCTTCGTCGGGTTTGATCTCGCACTGGATCTTGCGGGCCTTCAGGCCTTCGAGCACGGGCTTCAAATTGGCCTGCTCGTGGAAATCGTTCTTGGTGTCGAGCATGAGCGCGGTATCAGCCAGGACTTCCACCACGCGCGGCTCGCGCAGGCGGCGCTCCATCTTGCGCCAGGTGATCTGGAACTCGTCGAGCTGCATCAGGAAATTGCGCAGCTCGGCGCCTTCGAGCACGCTCTTGTCCGACGTCTCAATTTTCAGGTTTTCGGTGGCGCGCCGCAGGATCTCGCGCGTGAATTCCTTGTCGTCCTTGATGTACTTTTCGCTCTTGCCCTTCTTGATGCGGTAGAGCGGCGGCTGAGCGACGAAGATATGGCCGCGCTTGATCAGTTCCTGCATGTGGCGGAAGAAGAAGGTGAGCAGCAGCGTGCGGATGTGGCTGCCGTCGACGTCGGCGTCTGTCATGATAATGATCTTGCCGTAGCGCAGGCGCGCGGGATCGAAATCCTGCGCGCCGATGCCCGTGCCGATCGCGGTGATCATCGCGCGGATCTCCTCGTGACCCAGCATCTTGTCGTAGCGCGCCTTTTCGACGTTCAGGATCTTGCCGCGCAGCGGCAGGATGGCCTGATAGCGGCGGTCGCGGCCGCCTTTGGCGGTGCCGCCGGCCGATTCGCCCTCCACCAGGAACAGCTCGCAGCGTTCGGGATCGCGCTCCTGGCAGTCGGCGAGTTTGCCGGGCAGGCCGCCGGAATCGAGCGCGCCTTTGCGGCGCGTCAGCTCGCGCGCCTTGCGGGCCGCTTCGCGGGCGCGGGCAGCGTCGATCGCCTTGCCCACGATTTTCTTCATCACGGCCTGGTTCTTGTCGAAGTACTCGCCGAGCTTTTCGTTGACCAGTTGGACGACGTAGCCCTGAATGTCGGAGTTGAGCTTGCCCTTGGTCTGGCCCTCGAACTGCGGCTGCGGCAGTTTGACGCTGACCACGGCGGTCAAACCTTCGCGCACATCGTCGCCGGTCAGGTTCTCCTTGACGTCCTTGAACATGCCGGCGGCTTGTCCCGCGGCGTTAATGGTGCGCGTGAGGGCGCTGCGGAAGCCGCTCAGGTGCGTGCCGCCGTCGACCGTGTTAATGTTGTTGGCGAAGCTGAAAACGGATTCGCCGTAGGTGTCGTTATATTGCAGCGCGACTTCCATGGTGAGCGTACCGTTGGGCATTTCGCGCTCGCCTTCGAAATGGATGGGCTTGTCGTGCAGCACGTTCTTGCCGCGATTCAGGTGCTTGATGAACTCGGCGATGCCGCCGCTGAAGTGAAACTCGGCCTGGCGCGCCGGCTCCTCCCGCTCATCGGTCAGCGTGATGCGCAGGCCCTTATTCAGGAACGCGAGCTCGCGCAAGCGGGTCGCCAACGTATCGAAGTTGAACTTGGTCGCGTCCATGATGGACGAGTCGGGCTTGAAGGTGACCTTCGTGCCGGTTTTGCGGCCCGCTTTGCCCGTCTTGGCTAGGGGCGCCTTGGGGATGCCGCGGGCGTACTCCTGCTCCCAGGTGAAGCCGTCGCGCCAGATTTCCAGTTGCAGCGATTCGGAAAGCGCATTGACGCAGCTCACACCCACACCGTGCAGTCCGCCCGAAACTTTGTAGGTGTTCGAGTCGAACTTGCCGCCAGCGTGCAGCTTCGTCATCACAACTTCGGCAGCCGAGACTTTTTCCTCCGGGTGCATGTCCACGGGGATCCCGCGGCCGTTGTCGATGACGGTAACCGAATCGTCTTCGTGAATGATGACGTTAATTTCCGTGCAGTAGCCGGCCAAGGCCTCGTCCACGGAGTTGTCCACGACTTCATAGACCAGATGGTGCAGGCCCATCTCGCCGGTCGAGCCGATGTACATGGCCGGGCGCAGCCGCACAGCTTCCAGTCCTTCGAGGACCTTGATGCTGCTGGAATCGTAAACCTGGGTGTCTTTCGTCGCCATTCAATCCTTACACCAGTAGCCCGGCTGAAACCGGGCTGCGGGCTGAAGCCCGCCTTCCACTCTCCGCTGACCGGGGCCCCGGCCGCAGGCTGAAACCCTTTCTCCACTGCTCTTGGGCGGAGCTTTCCACTCCTTTAGATGCGCATGGGCATGATTACGTACCGGTAGCTGGCCGCGTTCTCTCCGCTCGGGCGCAGTTCACCCGCGCTGTGCGCATCCTTGAAGTGAAAGGTGACGTCACTGGCGCCGACGGCGCGCAGAAAATCGACCATGTACTGTGCGTTGAAGCCGATCTCGGTGGCTGGTCCTTTGTATGTTACCGGAATGCTCTCCTCGCTCTCACCCGTGTCGGAGACCGAGGAGTGCACCCTCATCTCTCCGTCGCTCATCTGGACACGGATCGCGCGAGAGCGCTCGTCGGAAAATTGGCTGACGCGTTCCAGCGCGGCGCGCAGTTCGTCGCTGTTCACCACAACCGCCTGCGGGTGTTCTTTGGGCAACACGCGCTCATAGTCCGGGAAGTTCCCGGTGAGTTTGCGGCTCAAAAGCAGGCGATCGCCTATCTGGAAAAAAAGGTGGTTCTCGTCGCCAGAAAACTTTACCACCGAGGTTGGGTCCGCTTCCCCGGCAAGCTTCTGGAGTTCGAGCATCGCCTTGCGTGGCAGCAGGGCGCGATAAGCCGCTCCGATCCCCGGAAGATCCTCCGTACTTTCCACCATAGCCAACCGGTGGCCGTCGGTGGCGACCATGATCAAGCCGCCCTTCTTCAACACCAGCAGCGCACCATTTAGCGTGAACCGGGATTCTTCATTCGAGATCGCGAAGATTGTCTTGTTGATCATCCCCGCCAAAACACCGATAGGTATTTCAGCCAGCACCCCCGGCATCGCGGGCAGCTCTGGAAAACTCTCCCGGGACATCCCCGCAATACGCGTCCGTGACCGGCCGCATATCAGACTTGCCCAGTGATTCTCCATCGTCTTCACCTGGACATCGGCCTCCGGCAGCAGACGAACATAATCAAGTAACCGGCGTGCCGGAATCGTTCCCGCCCCACTTTTCTTCACCCGCGCGGGGCAGATGCTGCGAATCCCCAACTCCAAGTCGGTCGCTGTAAGGACAATACAATCGCTGTTGGCTTCGACGAGAATATTGGACAGAATTGGAATCGTGGTCTTCTTTTCCACTACGCCTTGCGACAAGTTCAGTTCTCGAACTAGATCTGCCCTGCTGACGGTGAACTCCATGCAAGCGGCTCCTCGGCGCTCTTTGGCTTCGGTTTCTTTGGCTTAGATCTCTATCTAGAGAAAGACTGTACTTAAGAGCTGTGGAAACCTGAATTTCTCTCTAAATTATAGCAAGACCGGACAGTTAAGTCCACGAAAGTTTGTGACTCGGCGGGTAGGAAAGTGTTCGAGTTTGATGGAGCCGGGCGGCTATGCACCAGGGTTAACAGGCACCCGGGAAGTGGACTTGTGGATAACGCTTTCAAGTTCAGTGAATCGAGTCGATTAAGCTGTGAATCAACCTGTTGAGATCGATGTCTTTCTGACGGAGCCGCTCAATTTTTTGTACGGAATGCAGCACAGTTGTATGGTGCTTTCCGCCAAAGGCACGGCCTATCTCAGGCAGCGAAGCATGCGTGAGGTCTTTGATCAAATACATCGCGATTTGGCGAGGGTAGGCGATTTCGCGCGTGTTGGACTTTTGCTTTAGTTGCGCAGGTGTGAGTTGGAACTTTTCCGAGACGGCGCGGACAACCGTCTCCATGGTCACTCTGCGTTCAGACCCGGAGATGAGATACCTTAAGGCCTGCTGCGCCATGGGAAGCGTGATGGGCGTATGCATGACGTCCGAGTAGGCCAGCAGCTTGATCAGCGCCCCTTCCAGTTCCCGAACATTAGACTTCGTTTTGGTTGCGATATAGATGCGGACATCCTCCGGGAGCTCAATGCCCTCCTGCTCGGCTTTCTTATCGAGGATCGCCATTTTGGTCTCGAGATCCGGCGGCTTGACGTCCACCATCAGGCCCCATTCGAAACGGGAGCGCAGGCGCTCGACAATACCCGGAGTATCTTTGGGAGGCGAATCGCTGGAGATGATGATTTGCTTCTGGCCTTCATAGAGTTCGTTGAAGGTGTGGAAGAACTCCTCTTGCGTGCCTTCACGGCCTGAGAGCACCTGGATATCATCGACCAGCAGCGCATCTGCGGAGCGGTAATGCCTGCGGAATGCCTCCTTGCGGTTCATCTTGATGCAGCTCACCATCTCATTCATGAAGCGTTCGCTCGAGGTGTAGACCACGCGCATGGACGGATAGTTCTCCAGAAGTGCCCGGCCGATGGCATGCATAAGATGTGTCTTTCCCATCCCGACACCGCCGTAGATGAACAACGGGTTATAACTGCGCGACGGATTGCGCGAGACGGCTTGCGCGGCGGCATGAGCGAACTGATTGCAGGAGCCAACCACAAAATTCTTGAAATCGAACTTCGGGTTGAGCTGGCCGGCAGCCGAAGCAAACGCAGGCTCAGCGATCATCGACTCAACCGGGGGGTTGAGCGCTGCCGGGTGGCCTGATCCTGCGGCGACATAAACGATATTGGTGATTGGCAGATCCAGCTCACGGATGGTCCGATCAATGTGCGGCGTATATTCCTGCTGGATGAAATCTTTCGTGACCTGGTCTGGAACACGCACGTGCAACGAACCGGATTCGATGCACTCCTGCGAAGTATGCTCGACCCAGTTTTGGAACTCTTGTGGTGGAAGACTCTCGGCCAGCTTTTCCTTGATCAGATCCCATGCATGAAGGCCATACGGAAGTGCGCTCATTGTCTCTCCGAATCGTGCAAATGGGCTGAGCCCTACAACATCCATTCAGACCGCAAAATCCCCACACACTTTCCACAAGGCTGTGGAAAACGCCTCGCCGCTAGAGTTTCCTAGTGTTCGGGGGATTACTACGATCAACTCCGCGACAGCAATCCGTCCAGTCGCTCGCCCGTCGCGGAGACAAACAAGCATAACACAAAAAATTCACAGGGCAACATGAACTTTGGAAATTTTTAGTGCTTTAGAATGTGTGGATTAGGGGATGTGACGATCTGTTTCAAACATTTCTATACCATGCCGTTTTTCAAGAGGAGTTTTACGGAGACGAGGCGCGGACTCCTTTGCTAAAATGACTCAACCGCCATGACAGAAATCAACTCAAGGGAGCGTTTGATCGTAGCGTTGGATCTCGAAACTGTTGAAAAAGCAAGGCGGATAGTCGAAGTTTTGGGCAGCGAAGTGCAGTTTTACAAGATCGGGCTGACGCTGCAACTTGCGCCGGGAGTTGAGGAATTCATTCGAAGCCTCATCGGGAGCCGCAAACGCGTCTTCCTCGACTACAAGTATTACGATATCGCCGCAACGATGGAAAAAGCCGTAGCCCGGGCGGTTGAGCTGGGCGTATCGTTCCTGACCGTGCATGGTGCGACTCAGACCATCCAGGGGGCGGTGAAAGGCCGGGGGAAAAGCGACCTGAAGTTATTTGCGGTCACCGTTCTCACCAACATGGACCAGGGCGACATCGCCGAGCTCGGCTACGCCAATCATACGGTCGAACAACTGGTGCTGTATCGCGCCAGGAAAGCGCTCGATGCGGGCTGCGATGGCGTCATCGCCTCCGGTCAAGAAGCCGGCGCGATCAAGGCGCTCGGACCAAAGTTGTTAGTGGTCACGCCGGGAATCCGGCCGGACGGTTACCCGGAGGATGATCAGAAGCGCAAGACCACTCCCGCGGGTGCGATCTCAGCGGGAGCGGACTATTTGGTCGTGGGCCGGCCGATCACAGGCGCCGCCAATCCGCGCGCAGCTGCGGCGGAAATCATCGAGCAGATGCAGCGGGCGTTTGACGCGCGCCAAGGGCCAGGCGGGACTACTTCACCGCCTCGGTCGTAGCGATGCTCCCGCCGATCCCGGCGAATTCTTCCTTGACCTCGACCACTTTCGATCCGGCGAACTTCACGAACGTGATCACGCCGGGCGGCCGCCCGTAGATCCATTCCTCGTAGTCGACATCGTCCTTGGTGTAGCGCACTTTCCGCGAATTCGTCCCCAAGGCCAGCGCCACCTGTTCATGATCCATCCCGACGATGGCTTTTTCCGCCTTAATGGCCTCCTGAATCGGCTCCGGCAGCGACTCGAGGTAGGTCTCCACCGCGGAGCGCTTCTCGAAATCGAGCACCTGCGCCAGGAGGCGCTTCACGCCCTTGGAATCGATGTTGCCGATGGAGTCGGGGAAGCGGATCTCGATGCTGGTTCCCGCCTCGGCGCGGGTTTTCGGCCGCGTGATGGGCACGGCGCCGGCTGTTCCGCCGATTTGCACGCGGTCCCAAAAGCTTCCCTTCTTGGTGCCGTCGTTGATTTCAATCTTGATTTTGTCGTCGTCGACGTCGACCTTAGTAATCTGCACCATATCGCCGGGACGCGCGGCAGGGCCGCCCTTGTAAAGCTCTTCTTCCCATTTCTCGACGTCGCGGCCGCCAACGGAATCATAGGGCAGCGGCTTCTTGGAGATCGGCAGAGCCACTTTCGCAGTGGCCCACTCGGCCGTGAGACCGCGAACCAGTTCCATCTTCTGTTCCCGGGAAAGTTTTTTTGTGTCGGCGTGCAGGCCAGCCGCCGTCCACAAAACCGCCAGGAGACCAACCGCGATCCGACTCATAAATCACCTCGCACGCCGCACTACCAGAAAGATGGCGGCCGCGGCCAGCGTCGCCAGCAGCCCGCCTTCCGGGCCATATTCGCCGCCACTCCACAGCTCGCCCAGATTCCAGCGCATGGCGTATCCCGTCAATCCCATTGTAAACCCGCTGAGATGGGCGCCGAACAGGGGCAGCATCAGGTTCCAGCCAAAGTGGATTCCAACCGAGAGCCACAAAGCTCCGGTGCGCCAATAGGCGTAGCCGAGCACGAATCCGAAAAGGCCGGTATTCAACAGTGCATGGAGCGTGACGTTCTGATTGCCCAGGTGCATCACGGCAAACAGGGCGCTCACGGGCAGAATCGTAGCGAAAACGCCCATCGCTCCGATGAGAAACTGAAACGCGTACCCGTGAAAGGTTAGCTCCTCGCCCAGCGACCCGAACGCAAGCACCACGACCAGCAGCAGAGCCGGAACCAGGCTCCCTTGCGGCGAGGCGGGCTGGCTTTCGAGCGCCGCCATGCCGGAGAGTAGGGGAATCCCCAGCATTAGCGCGGCGCCCCCACCCCCCGCGCCGATTCCGGCGAGCAGGTGCCGCATCGCCCGGCGATCCCAGCCGAGGCCGATATCGGACATGCGGCCGGTGAGGAAGAGCCGCGCCAGAACGATGTTCGCCACGGCGCCTCCGGCGAAGCTCATCATTGCGGAACGAACCAGCAGGTCCTCTGCCGGGACCAGCAGCAGGAAGAGCTGGCGGCAGAGGAAAACCACGGCCACAAACAGGCCGGCGCGCAGGGCGATTTCACCGCGGCTGTAGCCCGGCTCGGTCGGATTCATCGGGAAGCGCTCACCGTCGTTTTGCCGGAAAGCGCACGGTGCAGCAGGAACGTCGAGCGAACCACCGCCAGACCGGTCGCCAGCATGTCCAGACTTATCGCGGCCCCGTACAAAATGCTCCGCCCGAGCCGCACAAGAGCAGCTCCGAACGACTGTGCAAGTTCCTCAAGCGGTCCCGCCCCGGCTGGAGCCGCAAACACGACGCTGAGACAGAGGCAGGTCCCCAGCACCACGGCATCCGGGAAATCCTGGCCCTTTTGATGCGGTATAGCGACGCCAAAGGCCGCGAGCACCGCCAGGTGGATCAGCACTGCGCGCCGCGTATCTTTCTGGAATCCGGGCCGGGAAATCAACTGCCGTATCTCTGTCTTCCACGAGTGCGAATTCCCCGGCATCTGGTACCTGTGAGAACATGGTACCAGCCGTATTGACCAAGCCTGAAGTAAGGGAATTTTGGCTAGGGAAGACGCTAATCGGATCTTTGTGCAGGACCGATAGTCTGAGTAAGATGATGGATCGCCGAGTAGAAACTCGCCTGCTATGCGCCGACCTGGTGGACTTCCACTGGAAGGACGCGAATGGCCGCAAACGCCGCGGCGTGGCTAACCTGGAGGATATCTCCGTTTCCGGCGCGTGTCTGCAAGTGGACCGGCCCATCCCTTTGGGGACTGCAGTTCACGTCAGTTATCCGAAAGGGGAGTTGAGCGGCGTCGTCAAGTACTGCATCTTTCGCGAAATCGGGTATTTTCTGGGGGTCGAATTCGATGCCGACAGTCACTGGTCACAGGCGCAATTTCAGCCGCGCCATCTGCTCGACCCGCGCAGCCTGCTGCGGAAGCCGATTAACCGCATCCATCCCGAAGAGCAGCCTCCGGGGCCCACGCGCTGACCGGCCGTTTCCGGCGCCGATTGCGCCGCCATCTGCTAGATAGGCTCATCCGGCAGATCGTCGATGCGGTTCTCAAAGCGCGTGTACTGCCTGAGAAACCGCAGCGGCACCGTCCCGATCGGGCCATTACGCTGCTTGGCGATGATCAGGTCGGCCAAGCCCCTGAGGTCCTCGCGATCACGTTTGTATACTTCCTCGCGATAGATGAACATCACCAGGTCGGCATCTTGCTCGATCGAGCCCGAATCGCGCAAGTCGCTTAACTGCGGCTTGTGATCGCCGGGGCGCGTCTCGGCGGCGCGGCTCAACTGTGAAAGCACCAGGAAGGGCACGTCCAGATCCTTGGCCATCAGTTTCAGGCCGCGCGAAATCGCGCTGACTTCCTGGTTGCGGTTCTCCGAACGCCCGCGGCTGCTCATCAATTGCAGATAATCAATCACCACCAGGGCCAAGCCGTGCTGCGATTTCATGCGGCGCAGCTTGGCGTGCACGTCCATCAGGTTCACGCCGGGCGTGTCATCCAGAAACAGCGGGCTCTCGGTCAGGTTTGCCAGCGCCACTTGCAGCTTGCGCCGCTCGTCCTGGTTCAGATATCCGGCGCGGAACTTGTGCTGATCCACGCGCGCGGCCGCGCACACCAGCCGCGTCAGCAGACTCGAAGATGACATCTCGAGCGAAAACACCGCCACGGGTTTGCGCATCTGCGGGTGCGTCGCCACGTGCTGGGCGATGTTCAGGGCCAGCGCAGTCTTACCCATCGACGGGCGCGCCGCCAGAATGACGAGTTCGCCTCCGTTCAGCCCGCCGGTCATCTCGTCGAACTTCGCGAATCCGGTGGACAGGCCGCGCACGCGCTGACTGGGATCCAGGAAGGCGCTTACGCCGCCGGGGAACTGCTCGATCACCGAGGCCGGGGAGGTCAGCTCGTCGCGCGTGCGGCTTTCGCCCAGTTTGAGCAGGGTTTCCTCGGCGGAGGCCAGGATCTGATCCGGCTCCTCTTCCCCGATCAGACAGCGGTCGATCACTTTCTGGGCGCTGAAGATCAGCTTGCGCAGCGTGCTCTTGTCGCGCACGATGCGGATGTAGCTGTCGAGATTGGCGACCTCCGGGATACCGTCGTCGAGCGAGACGAGATAGGCGAGCCCGTCGACGGATTCAAGCTGGTTCTGCTTCATCAGCTCATCGGCGAGCGTGACGCGGTCGATGCGCTCGCCCCGGTCGTAAAGATCCTTCATCCGTGCAAAAATGCGGCGGTGCTTTTCCAGGCTGAAGTCTTCCGGCTCGAGCGAGCCGGCCACCTGCAAGTAGAAAACATCGTTGAGCAGAATCGAGCCGAGCACGAACCGCTCGGCGTCCAGACTGGCCGGGAGGCCTTTCTCAAAGGTGAGATCGTGAGCTGCCATCGAAGACGACCTATCTACCTTAGCGGCCCTGCGTGCGCGGAGCCACGATTTTTTTGTCGCGCCCCACGATGCACATTCGCTGTTGATAAACCTGTGGAAGTCCGCGCGACCCGGATTTCGCGCCAAGCGGTTGATCCGAAAGCCTCGCGAGGGCTACTTCCACAGGTGCTCCAGAAAACATTTTATCAGTAATTTGTTGCGGGGGAAGGGGCGGGCTACAATGAGCATTTGCATGAGCTTCGTTGAGGCATATAAGGAGGGGGTGCTGGAGGCGATCGCGGCGATCGATCTCCAGCGCGTCGCACAGGCGATCGAATGGTTTCGCGAGGCCCGCGATCAGGGCCGCATGATTTTCGTCGCGGGAAACGGCGGCAGCGCGGCCACGGCATCGCATCTGGTTTGCGACCTGGTGAAGGACGTCAGCTACGGAAAATCGCAGCGCTTCCGCGCCATGGCTTTGCAGGATGCGGTGCCCACGGCGACGGCCTACGCGAACGACACGGACTTCAGTCTCGGCATCGTCGAACCTCTGCGCAATTTCGCGCAGCCGGGCGACCTGTTCGTGGCGCTCAGCGGCTCGGGGAATTCGGTGAACCTGGTGAAAGCCGTCGAATATGCGAATTCGGTGGGGTGCCGGACGCTCGCGCTCACCGGGCGGGACGGCGGAAGACTCGGCGCCGCGGCCCAGTTGAATATCCAGATCAGCGTGCCCCACATGGGGCGCATCCAGGACGCGCACCATGTGGTGTGCCACATGATCAGCTACGCCTTCTCGGAGACGCCGTGAAGGCGGCCACGGGCCGAAGCGAGTTCTAGAAGAATTGCATGGTGTACCCAACCCGCACGCCGCGGCCGATCTCCGGCGCGAAGGATTTAATAAAGGACAGGTGATTGCGGTAGAGCACGTCCCCGGCGTTGAACACATTCACCGAGAACTGGTGCAACTGGTGCGCTCCCGCGATGGTGTACGTTCCGGTGACGTTCACCACGGCGTAGCCGGCCGTCCGCGTCTCGGTGGAGAAGATGTTGTT
>CAZTKA010000024.1:0-32302 GCA_964614015.1 uncultured Bordetella sp.
TGGCTCACCGAACGACGCAGGTCCATTCGCCGCGCTGGTCCTGAAAGCCGGAAAGAATCCGCACCCGCGCAACGCGCTCGAAGTCCGGCAGCATGTCTCCGATCACCTCTTCGTTGATGTTGGCGACGACGATGTCGAAGGAGCCGGACCGCACGGCGTCCACGCTGCCAACGAAGAAGGGCACGGGGCGCGCGGCCTCCGGGTCGATGTCGCAGGCCACCACGCGGTCCGCGCCGAGCAGCCGCGCGGCCATCGCCAGAATGCCGGAGCCGCTGCCGACATCCAGCACGGAATCACCCGGACGAACGACGCGCTCCAGTGCCTCCAAACACTTTTGCGTGCAGGGATGCCGGCCGGTTCCAAATTGCGCGCCCGGATTGATCACCAGCCGGAGACGTCCCGGCGGCGTAGGTTCTTCACACCACGGGGGGACGACATAGAATCTCCCGCCCACCAGCAACGGCGGAAACGCCGCGCGCGTCTGGGCCGCCCAGTCCAGTTCCGGAACAGCCGCCGGCTCGCCGAACCTGCGCGCCGCCGCCTCATCGCTGAAGAAGGCGTCCAGGTAGCCGGGACCCTCGGTGACGCCGAGCGTTCCCGCCTCCATCAGTTCCGCCAGCAGGCGGTCTTGATCGGCGGGCTCCGCCGGAATGCGCACGGACACCATGGAGGTCAACGGATCGACAAGGAGGTCGCCAGCGTTCCTTCGATACGATCGGCCTTCAGGCGATCCTCGGCGGCACCGGCCAGATCGCCGATGGCCTTGCGGGCCGCGCTCCGGGCGCGGTAGACGTAGGGGGCATCCGGCCGCTCGGCAATGGACCTGTCGAAATCCGCGATCGCCTTGGAATAGTCTTCGAGCGCTGCGTACAATTGGCCGCGCTGATAGTAAGCGTCAACGGAGGGACGCAGTTGAATCGAGCGGTTCAGTTCCCGGATCGCTTGTTCGTTGGCGCCCTCAATGCGGTACTGCGTGCCGCGAGCCGTATAAGCATCAGCCAGGTCGGGGTTCAGTTCGGTGGCGCGGTCCCAATCGCGTTTCGCCGCCGCGATGTCGCCCAGCGCGGCGCGGGCGTTACCCCGGTGAAGGTATGCCAGCGCGTTATTGGGCCAAACGGAGATCGCATCGGAGAATTGTTCCACGGAGTTCTTGTAATCGATCTTGGCCATCGATTTCAGCCCTTCCTGCAGGATCTCCATGGAGCGCTCTTCGCGGCCGGAAGTCATGTAAAGATACACGCCCGCTCCGAGGATCACAATCGCCACGGCGCTCACCGCCGCGCGGATCAAGCGCAACTGGCTGCGATTCAGGCCCAACGGCCGGCCTGAAGCTTTGGGCGGGCGGATGGCGTTCCAGAGGCGGACGTGGAACGGAACCGCAATCCGCCGCCGGAGATGTGCTGGAAGGGGTGGCCCCAGGATCGCGTCCCGCAGCTTGGACCAGAGCGGCATCTTGCGGCGATTATAACTCCTCAGCGCGGCGCGCCGTTCAGTCCCAGCAATAGCGACTCCGCCATGGCCGCTTGCTCGGGCGTCGCGGCGGTACGCGCGGCGCGGCGGGCCGAGACAAGCGCCTCCGCTGTGCGGCCCCGTTTCTGCTGCGCGAAGGCGAGCGCGTGCCACACATACGACTTGCGCGGCAGCAGCCTCGCGGCGTCTTCGAGGTGCGCGATGGCGTCGTCATAGCGCCCTTCATCCGTTGCGCGGATGCCGAGCAGGGCGTGCGCTTCTCCGAAATCCGGATTCGCAGCCACCGTTTTTTCCAGCAGCTCGCGCACGCGGGCCGCGCCTGCGCCGCGATCCTGTTCCAGCAGGGCGTATTCGAACCAGGCGGCCGCATTGCCCGGATCAAACTGTATCGCCCGCTCCAGGTGCGCGCCAGCCTCCTCGTTGCGGCCCTGCGCGGCGGCGAGCGCACCCAGTCCCAGCGCCGCGGACGAAGAATCCGGGGAATTGCGCGCAGCCAGCTGATACAGTTCGGTAGCGAGCGCTATCCGGCCGGACCGCAGGGCGAGCTCGGCGCGCAGCAGCAAGCCGTCCGCGGCGGTCAGGCGCTCGGCTGGCGGCCGCGCTACAGGGCGCAGCGGCGGCGCTGGAATTTCGGAGGCGCGCAAGCGGCCCACGTAGGCGCGGAGGTCTGCGAGCGCCTGGCTCATCGTGCGGCCAAAAGCCTGTTCGAAGAGCACATCATCATCCACACGGCCCGCGCCTTCGCCGGTCAGCAATTGGGCGAAGCGCGGCATGCCGTCGCGATAGGCGGCATCGAGGTTCAGCATGTGCGCGAGGGCCCAGCTTTGCGCGTAATACAGCGGGCCGGAGGGCGGCAGGCGCAAGGAGGCGGCGTCCAGCCAGGTCGAGCGCCGCAATAGATCGCGGTGGGTCTCGATCGGGAGGCCGAAACGAAGCCGGCTTCGCGAAATCTCCACAGTCGAGTAAAACTCCGCCAGCCCTTCCTGAAGCCATTGCGGCAGCGCGGAGCCTTGCTCGCGCAGGACAAAATGAACGTACTCATGCACCACGACGCGGTCGAGCCCGCGCGTGGCGAAGGTCAGGATGGCATCGTATTCCTGGCCGCTTTGGAAAAAGCCACCGGTGGCGGGATCCGGCGCGAGAGCCTGATAATCGCGTTGCGCGGCAAACAGGTAGAGGCGCAACCGCCGCGGCCCGCCCGGCCCGGCGGCCGGAATCGCTTGCGCCACCTGCTCCAGGCGCTCCAGCGCCGCGCGCGCGGGACCTTCGCCTGCATCGGTGAGAATTTCGAGGTTTCCCGCCGCGAGGCGGATCCACTGCGGCTCGCGCGGCTGGGCGGCCGCCCGGTAGAGGACGAGGAAAAAAAGCAAGGCGCCGCAAGTCCGCATGGTTCCATGATGCCGCAGCGAAACCGGTGGGTCCGGCGCGTGGAAAATCTGACCGGCTCCGGTTGAACGCGAATCAACGCAACTGTCTTGCCCGTTGGTTTAATGATAATGTGCGGGCATTGCTACTTATGGCTACACTCGTGGGCTCGGCCGGAGCCCAATCCCTCTACGATCAATTCTTCGACGAATACTATTTCCATTTCTATCCGACAGCGGCCACGTTCGCCGGGGTGCATGAGCATGACGGGCGCCTGGAAGATTACTCCCGGGCCGGCGTGGACCGGCGCGTGGGCGCGCTTGATAGCTGGCTCATCTCCTTCGCCAAGGAACCGCCCTCGGCCGACCGCGACCTGGTGCTGAACTACATTCGCGCCCAAAAGCTGGAACTAGAAACCATCCGCATGTGGCAGCGCGACCCGGACCGTTATTCGAGCGGCGTTACGACCAGCGCCTTTTCCATCATGAGCCGCACGTTCGCATCCCCGGAAACGCGGTTGCGCTCGCTGATCGAGCGGGAAAAGGCCATGCCCCAGGCTCTGGCCGCGGCGCGTGCGAATCTGACCAATCCGCCGAGGATCTACACCGAGATCGCCATCGAGCAGTTGCCGGGCAACATTTCTTTCTTCGAAAACGACGTTCCACTGGCCTTCAAAGACGTGAAGGATCCGGCGCTGCTGGCCGAATTCCGCGCTTCGAACGCTGCGGTGATCGCCGCGCTGCGCGACTACGAAACCTGGCTGAAGGACACGCTGCTGGCGCAATCGAACGGCGATTTCCGCCTGGGCGCGGAGACCTTCGCGCGCAAGCTGGCGCTGGAGGAAATGGTCGATCTACCGCTCGACCGCCTGCTTGAAATCGGCTACGAAGATTTGCGCGCCAACCAGCGGCGGTTCGCGGAAACGGCCGTGCGCATCGATCCGAACCGGCCCGCGCGCGATGTGCAAGCTGAGCTGCAAAAAGACCATCCGCCGGCCGACGGAGTGCTGGATGCGTTTCGCGACAGCTTGACCGGACTCAAAAAGTTCATTCTCGAAAAGCGGATCGTGACGATTCCCTCCGGCGTGCTCCCGATCCTGCAAGAGACCCCGCCCTTCCTGCGGGCGCTGACCTTCGCCTCAATGGATACGCCCGGTCCGTTCGAGCGAAACGCCAAAGAGGCGTTCTTCAACGTGACCCTGCCGGGGAGGGACTGGCCGGCCGAGCGCGTGGAGGAGTTTCTGCGCGGTTTCCACCGCGGAACGATTCTGAGCACGGCGATTCATGAAGCCTATCCGGGCCATTACATCCAGTTTCTGTGGATGCAGCGGGTGACCTCCAAAGTGCGCAAGCTGCTTGGCGCCAGTTCGAATGCCGAGGGCTGGGCACATTACGCCGAGCAGATGATGCTCGACGAGGGTTATGGCGGCGACGATCCGCGCATCCGGCTCGGCCAGATCCAGGACGCTTTGCTTAGGGACGCGCGCTATATCGTCGGCATCGAGATGCATACAGGCAAGCGCTCCTTCGACGACGCGGTCAGATTCTTCGAGGAGGAAGGCTATCAGACGCACGAGACCGCCGTGCGCGAGACCAAGCGCGGCACATCCGATGCGACTTACATGTATTACACGCTCGGCAAGTTACAGATCCTCAAGCTGCGCGAGGATTACCGGCGGCTGAAGGGAGCGGAGTTTTCGCTGGAGGAATTTCACAACCGCTTCATGCAGCAGGGCTTTCCCCCGTTGAAGATCGTGCGGCAGGCGCTGCTCGGCGACAACGGGCCGACGTTGTAACCAGTTCGAGCGCCGGTTTCGCGGCCGGGATGCCGCCGCATCCCTTACGATACAAATAGGGGGCGTACGTGATCGATTGGCAACACATCTTGAGCACCTTCAGCCGGGTGGGGATCGCCTATTTGATGACGGCGATCATCGGTTGGGAGCGCGAGAGAAAGGCGCACAGCGCCGGATTGCGGACGTTTCCGCTGGTAGGCGTGGCCAGTTGCGGCTACCTGCTGGTACTGGGGCCGCAGCCGGACCCCCAAGCGCAATCGCGCGTGCTACAGGGCCTGATCACGGGGATCGGCTTCGTGGGCGGCGGCGCGATTTTGAAGGAAGGCGCCACGGTCACCGGCACGGCCACGGCCGCCAGCATCTGGAATGCGGGCGTCATCGGCGCCGCAGTCGCCATGGGCCGCTACGACATCGGCATCGTGCTGGCGCTGCTGAATCTCCTCACGCTGCGCGCCCTGGAGCCCGTCAAGCAATGGCTGGACCGGCGCAGCCTGCAGTCCAAGAAAGACGAGTGACCCCGCGCCGCGGCTGTGTTAGGCTAGCAGCCATGAAACGCCTTGTCATCGCTTGTGGAATCGCTTTGCCGATCTTCGCCCAGGTGCCTCCCTTCAACGCCGCCGGCGTGACCATGGGGCACCATCACATCATGGTTCCCAATCCCGCCGCTCACAAGAAAATATGGGTGGAGGTGCTGGGGGCGCAGGCTTCGGGCAGTCCGCCGATCGAGTTTCTAAAACTGCCGGGCGTGTTTTTGATTCTGAGCCAAGGGAATCCATCGGGCGGCTCGGAGGGAACCTCGCTCGATCACTTCGCCTTCGCCGTGAAGGAATATAACGCGACGCGCGATAAACTGGCCGCCGCAGGCGTGCAGATTGTGCGCGACCGGGCGGAAGCTCCGCGCGAGTTCGTTGCGATGTTCCCGGACGGCGTCAAAGCGGAGTTTTACGAAGACACAACTCTGGCCACGCCGGTGGCGCATCACCACCTGCATTTCCGCACCACCGATCCGAACGGCTTGCGCGACTGGTGGGTAAAGGCCTTCGGCGCGGAAGTAAAGCAGGAAGGCAACCGTGTCATCACGACGATGCCCGGAGCGACACTGGCCTTCACGCGCGTGGATACCGCGGCGCCGCCGACCCGCGGGCGATCGCTCGATCACACCGGCGTCAACGTGCGGAACGTGAGCGAATACTGCCAGAAACTGGCAGGACTGGGGATCACCTGTGAGCGCTTGGGGGACAATAATAATATCGCGTTCGTGACGGATCCGGCGGGAACGCGGATTGAGATCAATCAAGGGCTGGAGTCGCGGTAGCGCTGGTGGCGCGGGCCGGCTGGACAGCACTATCCCTTTATGCAGACCAGCGGCTCGAGCCGGGCAACCTTAAAAGACAGCTTGGCCCGATCGGCCGCGTCGACCACGCTGGCCACATCCTTGTAGGCTCCCGGAGCTTCTTCGGCGACGCCGCGCATCGACGGGCTGCGGATCAGGACGCCGCGCCGCGCCAGCTCATCCACCAGCTCCCGCCCACGCCAGGTGCGCGTGGCCTGATGGCGGCTCATCGCGCGCCCCGCGCCGTGGCAGGAGGAACTGAACGCCAGCGCCTCACTTTCCTTGGTGCCGACCAGGACGTAAGACGCGGTGCCCATGGTTCCTCCAATCATCACCGGCTGCCCGATCTCACGCAGCGGCGCGGGCAGATCGGGATGGCCCGGTCCGAAGGCGCGCGTGGCTCCTTTGCGATGCACGAAGAGACGGCGCGGCCGGCCGTCGACCAGGTGTGCCTCCACTTTGCACGTGTTATGGGAGACATCGTAGATCAGCTCCAGATCCGCCTCCGGAAAAAGTTCCGTCACGGATTGCCGCGTCAAGTGCGTGATGATCTCGCGATTCGCGAGAGCGCAGTTGATCGCGGCGCGCATCGCTCCGAGGTACCTTTCGCCCAGCGGTGACTCGATGGGCGCGCACGCCAGTTCCCGGTCGGGCAGCGTGAGTCCGTGAGAGGGCGCCTCAGCCACCATCTCCCGCAGGAATTCCGTTCCGATCTGGTGGCCGAGCCCGCGCGAGCCGCAGTGGATGCTGACCACGACATCATCGGGAGCTAGCCCGAACGCCGCCGCCGCAGGATGATAGACTTCGGCCACTCGCTGGACCTCCAGGTAGTGGTTGCCCGAGCCGAGCGTGCCCATCTCATCCTGCTGGCGCCGCTTGGCGAAATCGGAGACGGCGTCCGGCAGGGCGCCTTGCATGCGGCCATGCTCTTCGATCCGGTCGAGATCTTCCGGCCTCCCGTAGCCCTGTTCGACGGCCCACTGGGCGCCTCCGCGCAGCATGGCGTCCATACCGGCCGCGTCCAGGCTTATTTTGCCGGTGCTGCCGACGCCGGCCGGAATGTGATGAAACAGCGTATCGGCCAGGCGGCGCTGTAGCGGCAGCACCTCTCCAACGCGGAGCCCGGTGCGCAGCGTGCGCACGCCGCAGGAAATATCGAAGCCCACGCCTCCGGCCGAAACCACGCCGCCGAGCTCGGGGTCGAAAGCCGCCACGCCGCCGATCGGGAATCCGTAACCCCAGTGCGCGTCCGGCATGGCGTAGGATGCGCCGACAATGCCCGGCAGCGTCGCGACGTTGCGCACCTGCTCCAGAACCTTTTCGTCCATGCCGGCGATGAGCTCGCGGCTGGCGAACAGAACGCCGGGCACGCGCATGGCGCCGGTGGGCGGCAATTCCCAGCGATATTCGGAGACCTGGGTCAGTTGCTTGGTGTCCATGATCCTCCTCTAAACATCCACGATGCACTGAGCCGTCCACGAGCCATTAGAGTCCTGCTGGACGCGCAGTCCGGTGCAGGTGGCGCCCTTCACCTCGACCGCGGGCTGGTGCCGGAGCCGGTTGACCGGCTCGCCCCACGCGGTTCCGCGCAGTTCGCCGCCCGCGATCTGGACGCGGAAGCGGCCGAAGATCATTTTGCGTGTGGCCATTTCGTAGACCAGACGGTTGAGCCAATCGAGCAGCAGCAGCTCGTCATCGGGTGCTGAGCAGGCGATCTCGACGGCGTCGGTGCCGTGGACATGCGACGGATCGGTGAGCACGCCCGTCAGCGCCACCGCGGCCTGCTCAAAGGCTTGTTCCTTGGTGGGGGCCTCGCCGCGGATACCGATATCGGCGCCATGCTCGAAGTGGGACCAGCGCTCGGGCATATTCGCTAAGACGCCGTGCGGATCGGGGCGAGGTGTTCCTGAAACCACGCCCGCGCCAGCCCCGCGACTTGATCCAGAGTGCCCGGTTCTTCAAACAGGTGTGTCGCGCCCGGCACGATCTCAAGTTTACAGCGGGTTTGCTTAGGCAGTTGGGCGATGGCTTCGCGGTTGAGATCGATGACGACGTGATCTTCCCCGCCGACGATGAACAGGCAGGGAGCCCGCACGCCGGCGAGGGCGGGACCGGCCAGGTCGGGACGCCCGCCGCGGGAGACCACGGCTTTGACGAAGTCGGGGCGTTCGGCGGCGGCCAGCAGCGCGGCGGCGGCTCCCGTGCTGGCGCCGAAATAACCCAGCGCCAAGTCCTGGAAGCGGGGTTGCTGCACCAGCCAGTCCGTAATGGCGGTGAGGCGTACTCCGAGGAGGGGGATGTCAAAACGCAGGGCGGCGCTTTCGCGGTCGATGACCTCCTCTTCTCCGGTGAGAAGGTCGATCAGGACCGTACCGAGGCCGCCTTGATTCAGTTCTCCGGCTACGAAGCGGTTGCGCGGACTGTGCCGGCTGCTGCCGCTGCCGTGGGCGAAAACGACCAGGCCCCGAGCGTCGCGGGGAAGAAAGACATCCGCTTCCAGTTCCGCATTGCCTGCAAAAACCCGGAGCCGCAGATGGGAGATATCGGAACTGATCCGGCTCATGTCTTTTCCACTGCACGCAGGATGCCACGGCGGTCCGCGGCGGCCCGCAGCGCCTTACTGCGGCGCCGCCTGCACGCGCTTGTACTGGAACGGAGTACTCTTGGCGATGCCCAGCACTACCGAGGAAAAACGGTTGCCGTTGGCGCCCGCCTGACGCGCGATATCGCGCACGACTGGCATGTCATAGGCCTCCAGGCCGCGGCCCAAAGCGTAGATCAGCATCTTCTCCGTCATCGTGCCCACGAACTGCTCGGGCTTGCGCAGCAGGGCCTGGCGCAGCTCGATCGCGCCGTTCACCGTAGTCCCGTCCGCGAGCTGCCCTCCCGGGTCGATCGCGCCGCCCAGTTCCTTCGTGCGCCAGCGGCCGACCGCATCGAAATTCTCGAGCGCCAGTCCCAGCGGGTCCATGACCGAATGGCACGTCGAGCACGTCGCGGCGGCGCGGTGCAACGCCAATCGTGCGCGCAAAGTCGTGGCGTCGCGCCCGCTCTCATCGTTTTCCTTCAAGGCGGGGACATTCGGCGGAGGCGTGGGAGGCGGCGTGCCCAGAATCGTCTCCAGAATCCACTTGCCGCGCTTCACCGGAGAGGTGCGGTTCGATTCCGAAGTCACCGTGAGGAGGCTGCCTTGCCCAAGCAGGCCGCGCCGGTTCGGATCGGTCAGCTTCACGCGCCGGAAGTGGCTGCCGTAAATGTTGGGGATGCCGTAATGCTTGGCCAGCCGCTCGTTGACGAACGTGTAATCGGCGGTGAGCAGGTCCACGACGTTGCGATCCTCGCGCATGACGCTGGCGAAGAACAGCTCAGTTTCCGTGCGGAAGGCCTGGCGCAGATTGTCATCGAAGTTGGGAAAAACGTTCTGATCGCGCGTCTGGCTCTGGAGATTGCGCAGCAGCAGCCACTGGCCCGCGAAGTTTTCCACCAGCGCATCCGCCTTCGGATCGGCCAGCATGCGTTTCACCTGTTGCTCCAGCACGGCTGGATCTTTCAGGCGCCCTGCGGCGGCCAGGTCGATCAATTCGTCGTCCGGGATACTTGACCAAAGGAAGAACGACAGGCGCGAGGCCAGCTCCAGATCGCCGAGGCGGTACACGCCGCCCGGAACTGCACCGGGCGGGTCCGGCTCGCTGCGGAACAGGAATTTCGGGCTTGCCAGGATCAGCCGCAGCGCGCTCTGAATGCCGCCTTCGAAACCGCCGCCGGCCTTGCCCGATTCATAGAAGCTCATCAGCGTCTCGATGTCCTTGGCGGCGACGGGCCGCCGGTAGGCGCGGCGCGCGAGCGTCGACAAGATTTGCGCCGCGCAGGCGGCTTCCTCGGCGGGGCTTGACGGACGGCACGTAAAGATTCTGCGGCGGCTCGGCGTATCGCCGGGACTCGTGGCGTTGAACGGTCCGGTAATCTGCACATGATCGATCAGCGGCAAACCGTTCATGTTTTGCAAGTCGAGGTCGCGCGTGAAGGGCTGCAGCGGCTCATCCGACGGCGCTGAGTTGCGCTGTAGGAACGTCACGGCAACGTCGTGCCGGCCGGCGTTCACAAAAATGCGAGCCTTGAGGCGCGCATCGAGCTGATCCTTCGCCACGCCCAGGTTCTGGTCCGACATAAGATTGTCGTCCTCGCCCCCGACGGGCACAAGGAACACGCGCTGCCCGTCGATCGAAATCTCAAGCTCGTGTGCGTACTCGAGCCCCGTGACGTAACCCACGATGTTCTGAAACAGGAAGACGCTGAAGTCGTAGTCGGCATCTAGCGGGAAATTGTGCTGGATCAAAATGCCTCCGCGCGTGCCGAGCGGAAGGCCTTCGATGTGCTGCTCCTGGGAGCGGTCAGGAGGAACCTGTACGATGCGGCTGACCGGCGTGGTCTGCATGTCGCCCACTGCCAGCGCGCTGATCTTGCGCGAGGCGGTCAAATACTGATCCAGCAAGGTGGGCGAAATGCGCAGCGCGTCCGCGATGTTGTCGAAGCCGTCGCTTTCGTCGTCGGGCGGCAAATATTCGGCCGGATCGATGCGCACGTCCAGCAGGTCGCGGATCGCATTGGCGTACTCGGTGCGGTTCAGGCGATGGAGCGGGGCGCGCCCCGGGTCCGCCTTGGCGGCGGCGGCGCGGTCGAGCGAAGCCGCTAGGAACTCCGTCAACGCCTGCACGCTCGCGGCGGGAGGCTTCGGCATCCCCTGCGGCGGCATCTGTCCGCCGTTCAACTTGCGGATGACTTTTTCCCAGATGTCCGCATGTTCGCCGGCCTTGTCCAGGCTCAGGTTCTCGAGCACCAGGTTGCCGGTCTTGGCGCGCTCGTTGTGGCAGCCCACGCAGTAAGTGCTGATCAAAGCCTGATGCCGGCCAGAGGAGGACGCCGCCGGCGCCGCGCCTTGTGGAGCGGCTTGCCGCGAGACCAACAAAATCAGTGCCGTAGCAGCGAGCGCGGAAACAGCCGTGGCCTTCATCCTGAGCACTATTGTAACGAAACCGGCGGGTTCCTTCTGTAGTGGGTTTGGAAACCTTTCCACAAGCCGTCCGCTCGCACACCAGCGTCTTGGCGGACGCCGAAAAACGGACCCTTATCTGGATCGCGCAGCGCCTCCCGAGGTGGGTGAATTCGGATCATTTAACGGCGCTCGGGCTCCTCTCTTTGTTTGGGGCGGGCCTGTGTTACTGGCTGTCGCGACGGGAGCCGCAGGCGCTGCTCGGAGTAATTGCGTTCCTGGCCTTGAACAGGTTCGGCGATTCGCTCGACGGCACGCTGGCGCGCGTCCGGAACCGTCAGCGGCCGCGACCGGAATTGCGATCACCGCAACGTCCCTGGTGGGTTTCCTACTCGGCGACCGCTGGGTTTTCGCCGCGCAGCGCGCGCACGGTTGCGTCCATGGTCGTCCGCAGGGATTCCCGGGGAATCCCGCTGACGAAGGGCCGGATGACGGGCGCCAGCAGAAAGGGCACAGCGCGCGACAGCGATCGCGTCCGGCATTCGAGATACACGCCTTCCGGCTGCTGCTCAATCAGCCAGTACGCGTTAAAATTCCACAGAAAGCCGTGCCCCTTGCCCGCCGGAAGCTCGCGGTCGCCGTCCACTTCCGCCATGCGCGCGGAGCGCGAGGTCATCGTCCACCGGCTGGGCGCAAGTTCGCGGTACTCGACGTCGAATTCCCCTTATCTGGCCGTAGCGCCCCTTCCAGGTGAACTGGCCTTCGGCCGTCTTGCGGTATTGTTCGAAGGCGGCGGCCGTCCTGGGCGCAAGTTCGGTGTTAAACTGCGCCAACAGCGCCGTGGGAATGCAGGCGAAAAGCAGAATCCCGAGTCTCCGCATTCTCTTAATGCTAGCGTAGTCCTGAAGGGTATCCGGGTGTTTTGCTCGTGCGCCCTGGCTGTACCTGTGGGCGCTTATCAGGTAACGCGCTTAGGGCCATCAGCCTGTTAAGCTGAGGAGACCGACTCTTCAGCATGGCGCTCCGCTTTTATAACACTCTCACGCAGCAGGTAGAGCCATTTTCCTCGCTCGACGGCAAGACCGTCCGCATGTACACGTGCGGACCCACGGTATACAACTTCGTCCACATCGGCAACCTGCGGACCTTCACGTTTCAAGATATTCTGCGGCGATGGCTGCGCGCCCGCGGCTACACGCTGAACCATGTGATGAATATCACCGATATCGAAGACAAGATCATCCGCAGCGCGAAGGCCGCCGGCAAGCCGATCGAGGAGTACACGGCCGTCTACACGCAGGCGTTTTTCGAAGACTGCGCGACGCTGCGCCTGGAGCGCCCCGAGCGGATCGTCGCCGCCACGAAACACATCCACGAGATGGTGGAGGCCGTGCAGCGGTTGACGGCCAACGGACACACCTATGTGAGCGAAGGATCGGTGTATTACCGCATTTCCACGTTTCCGGGATACGGCAAACTCTCGCACATCGATTTGAGCGGCATCCGCGCCGGCGCGCGCGTGGACGTCGATGAATACGACAAGGAAAACGCCCGCGATTTCGTCCTTTGGAAAGCCGCCAAGCAAGGTGAGCCGAGCTGGGACACGCCCATCGGCTGCGGCCGGCCGGGTTGGCACATCGAGTGCTCCGCCATGGCGATGAAGTACCTGGGCGACACGCTCGACATCCACACCGGCGGCGTGGACCTGATGTTTCCGCATCATGAAAACGAGATCGCGCAGGCCGAAGGGATCACCGGGAAGCAGTTCGTGCGCTTCTGGTTGCACGCCGAACATCTGAGCGTGGACGCCCAAAAGATGTCGAAGTCGCTGGGCAACTTCTACACGCTGCGCGACCTGTTGCAGCAGGGCTTCGCACCGGAGGCGATCCGCTACCTGCTGGCCAGCGTGCCGTATCGCAAGAAGCTCAATTTCACGTTTGAGGGGCTGCACGCGGCGGCTCACGCCATCGAGCGGCTGCGTAATTTCGAACTGCGCCTGAAGACGAACAAGTTCCCCGAGGGCGGCAATCCGGCCCTGGAGGAGCGCGCGCGGGCAGCGGCCGTCGCGTTCGACGAGGCGCTCGACGACGATCTGAACACGGCTGAAGCGCTGGCGGCGGTTTTCGAGTATATCCGTGACGCAAATACGGCCATGGATGCGGGCGATTTCCGCGCCGGCAACGTCGCGGGCGCGCTCGGGTTTCTGGAGCGTTTCGACTCCATCTTCGAGGTTTTGCGGCCTTCCATGAAGGAATGCGGCCTGTCGGACGCGGAAGTGGAAACCTTGATCGCCGAGCGCGCGTCCGCTAGGAAAGCCCGCAATTTCGCCCGCGCGGATGAGATTCGCGCCGAGCTTGCGGGTAAAGGCATCACCCTCGAGGACACCAAGGAAGGCGTCCGCTGGAAAAGAGCCTGAAGATACGGGCATGAAAATCGAGAGCAAGACCGTCCATTGGGGAGACCGCAAAAAAAGCGGCGATTTCATCCCCGTCACCACGCCGATCTACACGGCCGCCAGTTACGTGTATGAGTCGATGGATCAGTTGGACCGCGTCTTCGGCCTCGAGGAAAGCGGGCCGTCGTATGCGCGCTACGACAATCCCACGCGCAATGCGCTGGAGGAACTGGTGCGCGAACTGGAAAACGGCGCGGGAGCGATCGCCTGCGCTTCCGGCATGATCTCGATCCACACGGCGCTGCTGGCCGCCCTGCTGGACCGGCCGAAGCGCGTGCTTGCGGCGAACATGATGTACGGCGCCACCACGGCGATGTTGATGAACATCTTCGAGCCGATGGGCGTGGAAACTACGCAAGTGGACCCGTGCGACTCCGTGGCCTTCGAAACCGCGTTCGCCGAATCGAAACCAGGCGCGGTGCTCGTGGAAACCATCGGCAATCCGCTCCTGCGCGTACCTCCACTCGACAACATCGGAACACTGTGCCGCGCGCGGGGCGTGCCGCTGATTGTCGATAATACGTTCGCGACGCCCCTGCTGGTGCGTCCCCTGGAGCTCGGGGCGGCCATGGTGTGCCACAGCGCGACGAAATATCTGGCGGGGCACGGAGACGTCCTGGGGGGCGTGATTGTCGCCAACGAAACATATTTCAACATCGTGCGAGGGCTGTCGCGGACTCTGGGTCCGGTGATGGGGCCGTTCGAAAGCTATCTGACCATGCGCGGGATCAAGACGCTGGCGCTGCGCTTCGAGCGCCAGAACGCCAACGCACGCAAGGTGGCCGAGTGGCTGGCCGCGCATCCGAAAATCGAGCGCTTGTATTTCCCGGGCGATCCAAAGCACCCCGATGCGGCCAACGTCGCACGCCTGTTCCCGGAGGGGCGTTCCGGCGCGCTGGTCGCGTTTGAGATCAAGGGCGCGGAGCGCGCGCACGTGTTCCGCTTCATGGAGCGCCTGAAGATGATCGTGCGTGCGACTTCGCTCGGCGACGTGCACACGATGATCCTGTACCCGGCCATGGCGTCACATCGGGACCTCTCTCCGAAACACCGGGAGCGGTTAGGCATCCGCGACAACCTGGTGCGGATGTCGATCGGGATCGAGGCGGTTGAAGACATCCTCGACGATCTGACTCAGGCGCTGGCGTGACGCTGGCCGCCGCTTACCTTCAGTGCGCGAAATACGACTCCAGAGCGTAATCCACGTCTTCGCGTTCCATGACGGGCGCGCGACCTTCAAACGCCGCGCTCCCGCACACGACACCTACAAGGTCCGCTGGGTAGCAGGCCCGTAACTGGCCGTTGGCGCGTGCTCCGCACGCCTTTACGAAATAATCCTCGATTTCGGCCCTGAGCGGAACTCCATTACGGTCGCATGTCCGCCGGATCGGCTCCCGGAACAAGTCCGGGCTGAGGGGTTCGATCTTGATCTTGTTCTTCAGGCGGCGCAGGAACGCGTCTCCGGCGAGGTCGCTAAGGGTCAGGTTCGTCGCGAAGATCACCAGCACTTCGAAAGGAATTTCAAAGCTCACGCCTCCCAGCGACAGCAGGTCGTGGCGCCGGTCGAGCGGCACGATCCAGCGGTTCGGCAACTCGCGCGGCGGAATGCGCTGCCGCCCGAAGTCGTCGATCAACAGGATACCGTTGGTTCGTTTTCATCTGAATCGGCGCAACCGCGACGCGCGCCACCGGGTCGAGATGCGGCTCAAGCATCTCCGCCGTCATCTCGCCGCCCACCTTTGCAAGCGGACACCGGCACAGCATTCAGCGCGGATCCATTTCCGCCGGCGCGAGCCCCGCGTGCTTATGTGGGTCCAGCACCATCACGATGTTGCCCGCGATCTCGACCGCATGCGGCACATACACGGCATCCTCGAACACTTTCGGCAGGCGCTCGGCGATGCTTGTCTTTCCATTGCCTGTGTCGCCGTAAAGCAGGATGGATCCGCCGGTCACCAGCGCGGTCCCCAGCTGGTCGAAAACGCGTTCCGGGAGCACCAGGTCCTGGAGCGCGTCATGCGGCGCCTCCCGGCTGGGATGAAATTGCGCCCGCTGGTTGCGGACGACGCTCTGGTATTCGGCCAGCGTCACGGGAGCCGGGTCCGCGTAGTGTCCCTTTTCCAAGGCGACTTGCGCCAGTGTGTGGCCTTTGGAGGTGAGGGTCAATTCGTAATCGCCGTCAACGCGGCTGCGGAAGTCGATCAACTGCTCCTTTTGCAAATGGCGGAATAGTGTATGGACGACCTGCGCCTGAAGCTTGGAGCGTTCACACAACTGCCGAATCGTGGCCGTGCCCTCCAAGTAGGTCTGCTTGAGGATGAGGTCGAGCAGCATCCCGAACGGCAGGCCAGTGTCTTCAATGGTTGTGACTTCTTGCGGACGGAAAGTAGTCCTGGCGGCTCCCAGCATGTGTTCAAGGTAGCGTATTGCCGGGATGCGACGACCGTAAGCAGACCCGAGAAGCCGCGGGAAACCTACGCCCGCCGGCGCAGCGCCGCCAGAGCTGCGCGTTCGGTGCCGTTCGGATCGCTTACCACCTTGCACTCGTTATCGAAGAACATCGTCGCGCGCTCAGTCGGGTTGAACGGCGGCCATTTGGGCAAACTCGCGTGATTCGGGTCGCCCGTGCGCGCGAACTCGGTCCAGGCGGCGCTCATCCTCTCCTGGAGCGCGTAACGGTCCTGACCCGTGCCCGTCATCGACTGCGCTCCATCCACGTTCGCCGTCACGAACAGAATTTCCAGCGTATGCATCGACTTTAGCTTGCCATCGCGCACTGGCGTGCGCCAGGTGAAATAGTACATGTACACCGGCGCGGGCTGGGCCGACTTCAGCTCCGCCACCGTCAGCACCCCTGCGCGGAAGCGCGTGTCGGATTCAAGAATCAAGGCCAGATCGATGTTTGACACGCCCGGCCGGCCCTTGCGGTACAGATCGATCAGGTGTTTCGCCTGCCCGTCGTTGGCTCGCGCGGCCTCCTTCACGCGTTTCAACAACTCCGAATCGTCGATCGGGTCCAGCGGCTGATTCGGGAAGAACGTCACTTCTGTTTCGGTCGTGCCGATCAGAACCGGCACATTGGCCGCCAGCTCCGGAGCATCCGGGCGGAACGGATCGCGCGGCAGCGACCAGCCGTCGACCACCGGCGCGAGACGCAGCCCTTCCAGGCCGCGCGCCCCCTCGATGATCTGCTCCATGGTCAGCTTCTGCAAATCTTCGGCGGTCCTGGCGCCGAGCTTGGCCATCAGCGCCCGCGCCCCCTTGGTCGCCTCGGCCTGCGGGACGCCCGTGATCGCCGAGCCGCTCTGGATGATCGCGCGGTGAAACAGGCCCTTGGCCGGGGGCATCGCCAGCAACGTGCTCACCTTTCCGGCGCCGCCCGACTGGCCGTAAATCGTCACGTTCTGCGGATCGCCGCCGAAGGCCGCGATATTGTCGCGCACCCATTCGAGCGCCGCGACAATATCCAGCATCCCCACGTTGGAGGACTGCGCGAACTTTTCGCCGCCGATTTCCTTCAGATTCAGGAACCCAAACGTATTCAGCCGGTGGTTCACGGTAACCGCCACCACGTCGCGTGTGCGCGCCAGGTTGGCGCCGTCATAGATCGTGTAGCCGCCGTTGCCGCTGGTGAATCCGCCGCCATGCAGCCACACCATCACCGGCATCTTGCGATTCCCGCCCAACTGCTTTGACCAGACGTTGAGCGCCAGGCAGTCCTCTCCCACCTGATGATCCCGGATCGTGGCGCGCACCTCCGGGATTTCTGTGTGCGGATGCGGCTGCGGGGCCTCCTGTCCCCACGCCAGAGCGTCCTGGACGCCCGCCCAGGCTTCGGGCTTGACCGGGGGCAGGAAGCGTCTCTCCCCGCCCGTCGGCGCTCCGTAGCGCACTCCTTTGAAAACGCTCACCCCCTCGATCACTGCGCCGCGCAAGCGCCCATAAGCGGTTTCGACGATCGGCCCGGTGGAAGCGCTGCTGCCCGATGAACCGCATCCGGAAAGATACGCGGCGGCCGCGGCCGCTCCTGCCTGCAAAAAGGACCGGCGTCCGATTTCACGTTTCATGATCGTTCCTTATCTGTTTGGCGCGCCTTGATCGGCGGGATAGTGAATCAGATCCTGCTCGCCTTCCCAGCAAGCAAGCTCCATTAACTGGTAATCCGGCCGCGTCTCGCGCCGGAGCGTGAACCCGATCGTCCACGGCCGCGTATACAGCGTCGGATCGGTCAGCGTCGCGCGGTAGGTGAGTTCGTTTTCGCCCGTGCGCGTGTAGCGCTCGAGCACGTGCAGATTCTCGGTAGTGAAGTTGGCGGCCATGTCGAGCCACGTCCAGCCGTTCTGGTTGATCACTTCCACCACCAGCGTGTCGCCTTCCCAGCGGCCGCGCGATTCCCCCATGAAGCTCTTCAGATGCCCGGAGATGTGCGGGCGTCCGTCGGTGGGGATGAATCGGAAGAGATGGAAATTCTCGTAGGTGATCACCACCATGCCGGGTCCTTGCAGGATCTGAAACCCGAAGGGAGCATACGTCACGCGCGGCACACCCGACGCGTAACAGTGCGCCTGGGGGTCCGCGTAGGCATGGTGTTCGATCAAGTCCTTGCGCTTGGCCAGCGCCCAGGGTTGATAGGGGATTTTTTTGTCCGGCGTGTCGAGGACGATGCTGGGCCCGGGCTGAATGCCTAAGCCTGCGGGATGTTCCTCCACATCCCACGCCGCCGATCCTGCGTTGGTGAACCAGATCCCCTGTAGATCCGGAACGCCGTGTTTGGTGCGGGGCGCCTTGTAGGGAGCAGCCTTGCTGTTACCAGTGCCCTGCGCGCGCCCGGCAACGGGAACCAGCAGTGACACAACACCCCCCAGCAAGCACAGCGCCGCAAGCCTCATTCTGACGTCTGACTCCTGACTTTTTATTTTGTTCGCGCCCCGACAGCCTTGGCCGGACCGCCGGCCGTCTCGGGGTAGTGCTCCAGGTCGATGTTGCCCTCGATGCAGCCGAACTCCATCTGCATGTAGTCGGGATCGTTGGTGTTGGCCCGGTTGATGATGCCTTCCAACTGCATGGGCGCCGTGAATTCGGTCGGCGAAGTGACGGTCGCCTTGTACTCGATCTGATTCGAGTTGAGCATCGTCAGGCGTTCAATTACGTGAATGTCGCGCGGTGCATAGTGGCCGGAGGTGTCGAACCAGGTGCGGTTGGTCTGGTTCCTGGTCTCAATCACCAGCGTGTCACCCTCCCAGTGGCCCACCGGTTCCCCCTGAAATTGCCGGACAGACTCGGGGAACTGGTGCGGACGCCCGTCCAGCGGGATAATGCGGCGGCTGTGCTGGAACTCCCACATCATCACCAGGTATTCCTTGGTCTGGAGCATCTGGAGCCCGAACTGCACCCACATGTTATGCGGCACGCCGGACATGTAGCAATGCAGCTCCGGCTCCAGGAACATGCGGTTGGCGATGATGTCATCCGACTTGGCACGTGCGGCAGCGGTGTACGGCACGCGGCCCGGCTCGGGACCGACGATCAGTGGAGCCTTGCCTTTCGCCGCGGCCGGGCCGGCCGGGGCGCCCTTCGCCGCTACGTCGCCACCCTTGCCGCCGCCGGGACCGCCCTTGGGAGCGCCCTTGCCGCCGCCCTTGGCCTGGTTGACCTCGATGTTGGTAGCGGCGCTCGGCGTCACCCCGCCCCAGAAGCCGGACATGTCCGGCTTGCCGTCCTTGGTGCGCGGAACTGGTCCTGGAGGCGCTGCCTGCTTGCCTCCCTTCCCGCCCTTGCCGCCATCCTTGGCTGCCGGAACCTCCCCTTTGGCCGGAGCCTGGCCGCCCGCGGTCTGAGGCCCGATCGCCAGAAACGCCACCGCGACGGCGGCTCCCGCCGTCGCCACCAACGACCCGAGATATCCGTTCTTGCGCATCACCCTGTACTCCTCAAACCCTACTGGCTGTCCACCTGTCCGCCCGCCCGGCCTTCGTCTTGTTCCTTATAGGCGTGGCATTCGTACTCCATTAACTGCGCATACTGATCCGTATTACGGACCAAATTCAACGTGATCGTCCACGGCATGGTGTATGCTTCCGGATCGGTTAACGTCGCGCTGTACAGCATCGTGTCCGGACCCGTGCGCGTCAGGCGCTCGATCACCGTGAGCTTGTCGCTGTGCGCGTTGCCCGAGGCGTCGAGCCACGTCATGTCGTTGTGATTCCGCGTGTCGATCACCAGCGTGTCGCCTTCCCAGCGGCCGAGCGAATCGCCGAGCCAGAAGTCGACGCCGTCCAGATGCGCCTTGCGATCCATGTAGATGTAGCGCAGCATGTGCACGTACTCGGACGCCATGATGATGTACTTGGATGTCTGAAAAATCTGGAACGGATAGCCGCTGTAGACGAAGCGCGGCACGCCGGTCATGAAACACTTGTTGACGGGATCCTCGGTGAAGCGCTTCTTGAAATTGTCCTTGGCCTTGGCGCGGAACGCCGGCGTATACGGGATCATGCCGTTGGCCGGATTCGTGATGTAGCTCTTGCCGGGGCGGATCCCGGTGGCGCCATTGTGGTACTCCAGGTTGTACCGCGCCGTGTTCCAGGCCTCCACGATCCAGATGCCTTGCAGGTCGGCCTTGCCGTCCTCGGCGCGCGGGGCCTTATAGGCCGCTTTCCCTTTCGCCGCCTGTCCGGCGGCGGGAGCCGGCATCCACCATGCAGCCATTGCGGCAAGCCCCGCCGCCGCCATCAGGCCCGCGAACCGATTCTTCATTCGTTACGCTCCTCTTTTTCACCGCTTCGATCCGAGTGGATACAAACAGCGAGGCGGCCGTGATCCGGGATCTCCGGAACACGCCGCCCACTTGTGCCCTGCAAAATGTTTTACTTGCCCTTGGCGTCCGGTGGACCCTGCCCCGGAGGCGCTTGGCCAAATCCCAGCGTCGTGCCGCTGTTGAGCAGCTTCACGCCATTCGACCACATGTGCGTAGTGCCGTCCTTGGCCGCGAATCCGGTCACCTCAACGGGTTCACCCGCCTTGATCGAGTCCTTGCGCCAGCCCGCCCGGTACAGGCCATTGGGCGGAGGCGTCTCGGCCTTCCACAGCGTCTTTGTTCCGTCGGCATTCGTCACCTCAAAATGCACCCAGGAGTGGGGATTGACCCAATCCATTTTGACGAACACACCTTTTAAGGTCAGCGGCCGGGTGTTGTCGTATTCCGCTGTGAATGAATGATGCGCCGGAACGGGCAAGGCGGCCAGCAGCACAGCCGCGCCAGCCCCCGCGATTAGAGCCTTCAGTTTCATAAAATTCAGGGAACCTCCCTCTCCTAATGTTACACCTTGCCGTGCACCACAGCCCGGCCGTGCGCGCACAGGGCACTGGGCGAGTTACTGGAAGGAATCATAGTGCTCCATCCAAGGCGTTGTCAAGGCAGCCGTGGTTACTTCATGCGAACCTTCCCGCGGTTTGATCCGTATAATCAATACGTAGATCGTATGACTCGATTCCTGCTCCTGTGGCTGGCCGCCTGGAGCGCATTCGCGGGGCCGCCCGCCTTCCGACTGCGCGACACGCAGGGCCGCGAGCACTCCGAGCGGGAGTGGCGGAACTCCCGGGCCGTGGTCGTGTTCTTCATCATGACGGACTGCCCGCTCTCCAACGGATACGTGCCGGAGATGAACCGCATCGCCGCAGACTACTCGAACAAAGGCGTCGCAGTTTACGCGGCGCATTCCGATCCGTTTGTCACGGACGCCGCAGTGCGCAAACATGTCGAAGAGTTCGGCTACGCGTTCCCGGTGCTGCTGGATTCCAAGCTTACGTTGGCGCGCGCCACCGGAGCCACGATCGTCCCGCAGGCGGCCGTGCTTTCCCCGGCCGGTGAGGTGCTCTATCTAGGCAGGATCGACAACCGTGTCGAGGACATCACACGCCGCCGCCCGGCGGCGACTGAACGTGAATTGCGCGCCGCCCTCGATGCCGTGGTCGCTGGCAAAGCGCCCGCGCCGTCGCGCACGCGCGCCGTGGGATGTTACATCAATCTGGAAGGAATCAAATGACCAGACTCTTCGCCCTTCTGGCCTGCGCCGGGACCGCTGCGGCGGCAGTGCCGACGTTCAATCAGGACATCGCTCCGATCCTCTATCAGAACTGTGCGACCTGCCACCGCCCCGGCGAGGTCGCGCCGTTCTCCCTGCTCACTTATCAGGACGCGGCCAAGCGCGCGCGCCTGATCGCCCAGGTCACTGAGCGCCGGTTCATGCCGCCCTGGAAGCCCGAGCCAGGCTACGGCGACTTCGCGCACGAGCGCCGGCTGACCAATCAGCAGATCGCCACAATACGCGAGTGGGCCGAAATGGGAGCTCCCGAAGGCGATGGGCCCGCGCCGCCCGCTCCGGTGTTCGCCTCCGGATGGCAAGGCGGCGAGCCCGATGCGGTGCTGAAGTTTCCGGAAGAATTCCGCGTTCGCGCCGATGGACGCGACCAATTTCAATGTTTCATCCTGCGCACGAATTTCGACCAGGACGTCTACATCGGCGGAGCTGAGTTTCGTCCCGGCAACCCGCGCGTGGTGCATCACGCCCTCGTATTTCTCGACATCAACGGCCAAGCCCGCCAGTTAGCGGGTGGCGGGAACAGTTATCCCTGCTTCGGCGGAGCGCGCGTGGCCGGGGGCGGCCTCATCCTGGGATGGGCTCCGGGCGCAATACCTCTGCCGGTCGAGCCCGGTATCTCGCGCGTGCTGCCCAAGGGCGCTGATATCGTCGTGCAGATTCACTATCATCCTTCGGGCAAGCCGGAGACCGATCAGTCCTCGCTCGGCCTGCATCTCACCGGGCCGCCAACCAAGGGTGTGGCGATGATGATCGTGCTGAATCGAAACATTTACATCCCGCCGGGCGAATCCAACTACGTCGTGCGGGCCTCCATGACCATGCCGCAGGACGGCGAGCTGTGGGGCATCACGCCGCATGCACATTACTTGGGCAAGGAAATGAAAGTGAACGCTCGCTTTCCGGACGGTGCGGTGAAGCCGCTCATCTGGATCAAGGACTGGGACTTTAACTGGCAGGGCCAGTACCGCTACAAGAACCCGATCTTGTTGCCCAAGGGCACGCGCATCGAAATGGAGTATAGCTACGACAATTCGGCGGCGAACCCGCAGAACCCCTCAAATCCGCCCATCGCGGTGCGCTGGGGCGAGCAGACTACCGATGAAATGGCGCTGGTGTTTCTGGGCATCGTGCTGCCATCGCCCGAGGACGTGCGGCCTTTCCAGCTCGCCGTGACGCGCCAGTTGCTCGAGGACTTCGTCAACGACGTGACTGAGATCGACGAGCTGCCGCCGGAGGTTCCGCCGGCCGCCGCACAGCGGCTGCGGCTGGCGCTGCGGGTGTTCGACCGTAATGGCGACGGCCGCCTCGATGATCCGGAGCGCGCTGCTCTGCGGCAGACGCTGGAATCGCTGCTGCCGAGGTAGGTCGGAGCTTCTCCCGTTGCGCGACAGCCCCCAGGGCACCCGCGATTCCGCGCAGTGCTTCCGCGCCGCTCATTCTTTACCCCCATGATTTTTCAACGCTTCCAGTGGCATGTCGCGTGCTAAAGGAAACAGAAGGAGGGGGGTCCGCATGACTCACATCGTCGACGCCGTGGCTGGCTCGGAAGCTCTGCGCGAAGCGCGGGGAAAAGGGGTGCCGCCGACCAGTCCCGATCCAGTTGCCAAGCCCCCTGCGGTGCTGCATGCTTTGCCCGCCGGGCCGGTGCACGTGGAGCCGGTGCGGACCCCTCGCAAAGGAGATCAATAAATGGGTCAAATCGTAGCCGCGATGGCGACCATGCACGCGCCGCAGCTATTCACGCGTCCGCCGGAGGAGGATCCCGCGCAACTGGATGCGGGAATCGCCGCGATGGAGAAGCTCGGCCGCGTGCTGGACGCCACGCGTCCCGACGCGCTCGTCGTTTTCGCCAGCGATCACCTGGAAACATTTTTTCTCAAATCTGTACCAACGTTCGCGGTGATTTGCGGCGAACGCGCCAACGCGGTCTTCGCCGGCAGAACCTGGACCCCGCGCATCCACCAGTCCCTGGCCGAGGACCTTCTTGAAAAACTCGTGGAGGCCGATTTCGATATGGCCTATTCGCAAGACGCCGAGCTGGGCCATTCCTTCGCCGCGCCGTTTGAATGGGTGTTGGGCAAGCGGGACATTCCGGTGGTGCCGGTTTTCGTCAACACGTACCTGCCGCCGCTGCCCAGGGCGCGCCGCTGCGCCGCGCTGGGCGCCAAGATCGCCGAAATCGTGGGAGCGCGGAGCGAGCGCGTCGCGGTGCTCGCCAGCGGAGGCATGTCCCACTATCCGGGCACGTGGAAATACTACAAGCCGGCCTACGAATTCGACCGCTGGTGCATTCGCGAGCTCGAGAACGGCCACAGCGATTCCTTCCTCAATCTGACCAACGAACAGCTCGACGAAGTGGGCAATACCGAGATGCTGCCGTGGGCTGCCGCCCTCGGCGCCATCGGCGAGCAGCACATGGAACTGCTCTCCTATCAGCCGACGCCGCACCACGGGCACGCCGTCGTGCAGTTCCACGCGGGGCCGAAAGCCAATCCGGAACCTTCACAGCTTTACCAGTTTGAGCGGCACCCGTATCATTTTTACGTCCATCCGGATGTTTCCGTCTACAAGCTGAACAAGCTGCTGTACGAATCCCGTCAGAAACCGCAACTGCGCCAGCGCCTCCTGCGCGACGTCAATTCGGTGGCTGCCGAATACGGTTTGGCGCCCGAGCACGCTGCGGCGCTGCGGCAGACCTGCCTGCTCGCACACAACGGAACCAGCCAGCCGGCGCTCGACGCCGAGCCCGTGGTAAAGGCCGGAGCGCATCCGGTAGGCGCTCTGATGGCCGTGCACGTTCTGCAAGCCGAGCAGCGCCGCATGCAGCGGGCCCACGTTCACTGAAGCGGGGCGCGGTCCTCAACGCGCCGCCTGTTTTTCCAGTTCCAGGGCCCGGGGAAACAGGACCGTGTTCTCAACCTCAGTGTGCGCCCTCACCTCGGCCTCGAACTCCAGCAGAGCCTGATACAGCCGGCGGGCTGGCTCGGTCGCTCCGGCCGAGGTGGCGTCCAGTGCAGCCAGGTGCTCCAAAGTACTCCACAGTTCCGCGTCGTCTTCGTGCTCGCGCTGAATCATCGTGATCGGATTTTTCACGGAACCGAAGGCCGGCCTTCGCACAGGCTGGTCGTTCCGCAGGCGCCGGTCCATATCGAGCAGGGCGGGGAACAGGACTCTTTCCTCGACTCCCAAGTGCGACTCCAGCTGCTGGCACAGCTTCCCGAACGCGCGCCGTAAGGCGAAGACAGAATCGCTTTTCTCGATACGGGCGCGCTCGGCCAGCAACCGGTCGATCTCCGGCAGAACCCGTTTGCGCCAGCGCTCATGATCGGCCAACAGATTCTGAATCAGTGTCTCGAGTGGGACGGTTCGCCAATCGCCCTTCGTCTGCGTTGGGTACGCCGTTACGATTTTTGATGGGTGATTCCGCTGCACTGCTTCATATCACGCAATGGAAGTGCGTGTTTTCCCGCACACTCTGGGCTGCGTCGGATCCGTTGCTGAATCCAGAGCAATCAAAGGACCGTAGATTCGTGCTACATGTGAAAAGAGTTATGCGGTCCTCCAATTGCAACATCAGCATCAGTGACCGCACGCAAGGCGATCAACATGATCGATAGTTTCTGGGAGATCCTGGACGCGGCCCCGGACGGGATTTTACAGGTGGATCGGGATGGGATCATCGTCCTGGTGAACCGCGCGGTTGAGAGCATGTTCGGATACACGCGCCAGGAGATGCTTGGTCAACCCGTCGAGATGCTCATTCCGATGGAGCACCGCTCTGCCCACATCCAGCACCGCGAGAGATACCGGAGCCGTCCCGCCACGCGTCACATGGGGTCCGGACTGTCGCTGGAGGGCTTACGCAAAGACGGGACGTGCTTCCCGGTGGAAATCAGCCTCAGCCCGCCCCAGGCCGATAAAGAGGATTTTACCGTCACGGCGATTATCCGTGACATTACCGACCGGAAACAAGCCGAGGCGCGCTTCCGGGAAGCGCAGGAGAAATACACACGCGAACTCGTGCACGCGATCCAGGAACTGGAAATCCGAAACCGCGAAGTCGAGCGCGCCAACCGTTTGAAGAGCGATTTCCTGGCCAGCATGAGTCATGAGCTGCGCACGCCGCTGCACACGATCATCGGCTTTTCCGAGCTTCTTGCCGAGGAGGTGCAGGGCCCCTTGAACGACAAGCAGAAGCGCTTCGTCAGCCATATCCACAGAGACTCTCTGCATCTGTTGGAGCTGATCAACGACATTCTGGATCTGAGCAAAATCGAGGCAGGACGTCTGGAGCTGCGCCCGGAGTCGTTCGACTTCAAAGCGCTGGTCGAGGAGAGCTTTTCGGCGGTCCGGGCCGTGGTGCGCGCCAAATCCCTGCAAACCGAAATTAACGTCGCCGTGGACGGAGCGGTGGAAGCCGACCGCCTCCGCGTCAAGCAGGTCTTAGTGAATCTCCTCAGCAATGCGGCCAAATTCACACCCGAGCGCGGCCACATTTCCGTTGACGCTCACATCAACGACGGATTCGTCGTGACTTCGGTCACCGATACGGGCATTGGCATCCCTCCGGAGGAGCACGAGGCCATCTTCGATGAGTTCTATCAAACCGGCGTTACCACCAAAGGCGTGCGCGAGGGAACGGGGCTAGGCCTGGCGATTACCAAGCGCCTGGTGGAGGGCCATGGCGGCACGATTCGCGTCGAAAGCGAACCTGGCAAGGGCAGCCGGTTCACGTTCACCATTCCGGTTCACGCCAACATTCAGGGCTCAATGCAAGGCAAGGAGAGAGCGCCATGAAAAAAATCTTGGTCGCCGATGACCGGTCCACCAGCCGCGAACTGGTCCGCAACGCGCTGGAAGGCAGCGGGTATGAGATCGTGGAAGCCGCGGACGGGGTTGAGGCGCTGGAACAAGCGCACGCGCAGCACCCTGACGCCATCATCCTGGACCTGCACATGCCCCGCCTGGACGGTTTTGGGGTCCTCGAAGCGCTGCGGCGGGAAGAAGAGTTTGCTGCGACTCCGGTGATGGCTCTCACCGCCAGCGCCATGGCCGGGGACCGCGAGCGCGCCATCGCGGCGGGTTTCACCGGATATATCGCCAAGCCCATCCGCCTGGCCGCTTTGCGAGACGAGGTGGAGCGCCTCTTACGATGAATCCTTTGCCTGTATTGATTATTGATGACAATCCTGGAAGCCTGGAACTGCTCTCCGAGGCCTTGGCGCAGCCCGAGGTGGAAATCCTCACGGCGTCGAATCCGGAACGTGGTCTGGAGATCGCGCGCTCGCGCCGCCCGCGCATCGTGCTCACGGATCTCGTAATGCCGAAGATGAACGGTATCGAGGTGCTGGAGCACATCATGCGCCTTGACCCCTCCTGCGACGTGATCCTGATGACGGCGCATTATTCGAGCGAATCGGCTGTCGAGGCCATCAAGAAGGGCGCCTCGGATTATTTGAACAAGCCCGTCTCGATCCCGGCGCTGCGGCAGAAAATCGCGAGCTTGCTGGCGGCCGCGCGCAAGCGCCAGAGGGCCGTACAACTGGAAGACGAGCTGGCATCGAACGCCGAGTTCGAAGGCATTATCGGCAATAGCCCGCTGATGTGGGACATGTTTTCGAAGATCCGCCGCATCGCCCCGCATTACCGCGCCGTGCTGATTACCGGCGAAACCGGCACCGGCAAGGATCTGGCCGCGCAGGCTTTACATCGCCTGAGCCCTGTGGCGCAGGGCCGCTATGTCGTGCTGAACTGTTCCGCGGTGGTCGAGACGCTGTTTGAAAGCGAGTTGTTCGGCCATGTGCGCGGCTCCTTCACCGGCGCGACGCACGATAAGGCCGGCTTGTTCGAACACGCCCATGGGGGCACCCTGTTCCTGGACGAAATCGGCGATATGCCGCTTTCGACGCAAGCCAAGCTCCTGCGCGTTTTGCAGAACCAGGAGGTCCAGCGCGTGGGCTCGCTGACCGCGCGCAAGGTCGACGTCCGCGTGATCGCCGCGACGAACCAGGACCTGCGCGCCGCAGTCGCCGAAAAACGCTTTCGCGAGGATTTGTTCTACCGCCTGTCCATGGTCGAGATCCAGGTGCCGCGCCTGGCCGACCGCAAGGAAGACCTGCCGCTGCTGGAGCGCCACTTCGTCGCCAGGTTCGCCAACCAGTACCGCAAGCACATCACCGGGCTGACGCCGCGCGCACAGATCGCCCTGGTGACGCATACCTGGCCGGGCAACGTACGCGAGCTCGAAAACGTCATCGGCCACGGAGCCATGATGGCGATGGGAGAAACGATCGACATCGGCGATTTGCCGGAATACCTCAACGCGGAGCGTCCGCAGCCCGCCCCCGCCCCAGCGCTGGCCGCGCCCGCCGCCACAGCCGTTGCCGCAGCCGCCGAGTTGCCCGCCGCCGGCATCATTTCGCTGGAGGACCAGGAGAAGCTTCTGGTGCAGCGCGCCATGGAGGCGGCCGGCGGCAACCAGTCCAAAGCCGCGCGTATTCTTAAGATCGGCCGCGACGCCCTGCGCTACAAACTCAAGAAGCACGGCCTGTAGAAATGAGGCCTGTGGAGAATGTTGGTTTGATGCGCCCTTAAGGCGCTTTCGGCGCTGCCCCGGCGCCCGCCTTCTCCAGCAAATCCTGAACCTCTTGATCCGAGGTCTGTGGGAACTCGTCGTACCACAGGCTGATCGCGACCAGATCGTCAGGCTCGATCAGGCAGACCAGTTCGTCCACTTCGCGCCGGAGCAGGCGGCAGCTCTGCACGGCGCCAACGGGAATCGCAGCTACGATTCTCTTTGCGCCGAGTTGGCGCAGCGCCGATACCGCCGCGCGCATCGTGGTCCCCGTGGCGAGGCCATCGTCGACCAGCAACACGGTGCGGCCGCGAACGTCCAGGGCAGGCCGGTTGCCGCGGTAGACTCGCTGGCGGCGCTCCAGCTCGACCGCCTCTTTGCGCGCCTCCGCTTCGATCTCCTCCGGCCCGATGCCCAGCATGCTGATCACCTCGCGATTCAACTCGCGCACGCCGCCGCTGGCGATCGCGCCCATGGCCAGTTCTTCCTGGCCGGGCACGCCGAGCTTGCGGACAATCAGAACGTCCAGCGGGCAATGCAGGGCCTCGGCGACCTGGTAGCCGACAGGCACCCCGCCGCGCGGCAGCGCCAGAATGATCGTGTCCGGTTGATTCGCATACTTCCCCAGCGCCTTGGCGAGCTGCCTCCCAGCGGCCACGCGATCGGCGAATCGTTCGGATCGGGCCATGGCCTACCGGCGTTCGTCCGGCGTCGCAATGTCGGCTTCGGCTGCGTCAAATTCCGCGCGTGGAAGCTGATACCGGCCGCAATCCGCGCACGCCACTGTGACTTCGGTCTTGGCCGCATCCGCGAAAGACCACTGCGCATCGCCGCCGCAACGGGGACACAGCGCTTCCCGCAGTTCGGCCAGGTCGGGACGTTCAAACACTTGTCTCATGCCCATCGAAGAGCACGTGGAAGGCCATATTCGTTTGGCCCTGATCCTGCATTTGGCGTTCCCAGGACATGCGGTAAGACAAGCCGTTGGCCGGGACCGGCCCGGCGCCGGCGCGATGACCGCCGTGCCGAGGGGGCCGGCCGCCTCACTGGCCGGTCCTTGAGGTTCCGATGCAGGCAACCACCCTGTTTCTGTGCGGCGATGTGATGACGGGTCGGGGCGTGGACCAGATCTTGCCCCATCCGTCGAAGCCGGACTTGTTCGAGCCGTATGTCCGCTCTGCACTTGAGTATGTCGAGATGGCAGAACGCACGAACGGAGCTATCCCCAAACCCGCTGCCTTTTCTTACGTCTGGGGCGATGCGCTTGAGGAACTGAACCGCCGGGCTCCCGCGGCGCGCATCGTGAATTTGGAAACCAGCATTACCTCCAGCGACGCTCATGTTCCCAAGGGCATCAACTACCGAATGCATCCTGCAAACGCCCCGTGCCTCACCGCCGCGAAAATCGATTGCTGCTCGCTGGCGAACAATCACGTCCTCGATTGGGGGCGCGAGGGACTCACGGAAACGCTGGCCATTTTGCGGAGCATGGGCATCCGGGCCGCAGGAGCGGGACTCGACCGGGAGCAGGCCTTCGCGCCGGCCATCCTTCCGGCTCCGGGCGGAAGGATCCTGGTTTTTGCCGTCGGGGTCTGCGACAGCGGCATTCCGCGCGACTGGGAGGCCTCGGACGCCCGGCCAGGCATAGCGCTGCTCCCCGATCTTTCCAGCGATGCAATCGATGAACTCCGCCGGCGCGTCGGGCGAGTGAAACAGCCCGGGGACATCGTCCTGCTTTCCATTCACTGGGGCGGCAACTGGGGCTATGGCATTTCACCCGATCACCGGGAATTCGCGCACTCAGCCCTGGACGTCGCCGGAGTGGATTTAATCCACGGCCATTCCTCTCATCACCCGAAGGGGCTCGAGGTCCACAATGGCAAGCTGATCCTGTATGGCTGCGGCGACTTCCTGAATGACTACGAAGGCATTGCCGGCTATGAAGAGTTCCGGGGCGACCTGACGCTGATGTACTGGCCCATGCTGGATTCCTCGACGGGCAGCCTGATGCGCCTGGAGATGACCCCGCTCAGAGTCCGCCGCTTTCGTCTGGAACACGCGTTGCCTCACGAGGCTCAATGGCTGTGCAGTACCCTGAATCGCGCCAGCCAGCCGCTGGCATCCCGTGTTTCAGTGGAGGCGCCAAACCGCTTTAGACTTGTGGTACCTGAAATGCACTAACGGCTGGTGCTAGAGAGGATTCTAGATTATGTTGAAGGGAGAATCGTATGCCGAACGTAGCGATTCAGAAAATTGCGGATGCCACCGCCGAAAAGGCGCAGCCGATTTTCGACGAGATCCGCAAACATTTCAACCAGATCCGCCAGCGCGCCCTGGAGTTGTTCGAGACCCGGGGCCGCCAGTTGGGGCACGAGTTGGATGACTGGCTCAAGGCAGAGCGTGAAATCTTGGGCGGCTGGTCAGCGGCGGAGCTGAAGGAAAAAGACGGGAAGTATGAACTGGAGGTCACGCTGCCTGGATTCGATCCCAAAGAGGTCAACGTTACGGCGACACCTCGTGAGTTGATCGTCCAGGCGGAGACCAGACACGAAAAGAAGACGACGGAGGAAAAGGTCCTGTGGACCGAGTTCGGCCCCAACAAAGTGTACCGGCGCTTCGAGCTGCCCGAGGCAATCGATGTGGAGCAGACCAAGGCCACCCTGGACAACGGCCTGCTGCGCGTGGTGGCGTCAAAAGCGCCGGCCGCGCAGAGGAAACACATCGAGATCGCCGCGTGAGCACGCCGCGGGTGCCTGTGCTGGCGATGGCGGTCTGTCTCGGACAGGTCGCACTCGGCCAAGCCTGGGATCTCGGGGCGCTCCGCAAGTTCGTCAGCCTCAGCGACAGCGACTGGCTGGAGGTGGAGCGCGGAGGCGTGGCCGCCCGCACGCTTTCCAGAACCGATGCCCGTGAAGTGGCGCTGCTGGCGGTGGTCCGCGCGCGCGGGAATATGGCATGCTTTCTCCGTCAATTTCGTGACATCGAAACGTTCAAGAAGAGCCCGGTAGTGGTCCAGGTTCGGAAATTTTCTCAGCCGCCGGGCGATCCCGATCTCGCGGCAGTCAGTCTCACCGAGGATGATAGACACGCCTTGAGCGATTGCCGCCCGGGAGCCTGCAACGTCAAGCTTCCCGGCACGGCTATGGAAACGCTCCGCCGCGCCCCGTCCAAGGAGGCGGCCTTCCGGCAGTGGCTGCTCGCATACTTGGAGGCCTACATCGCTCGCGGAAACGCGGTCTTGACGGAGTATCACAACAAAACGGAACCGCTGCGGCTGGCGCTCGAATTTCAGGCCATACTCGACGCCGCGCCGAGCCTCAAGAGTTTTGCGCCGGGATTCTACAGGCACCTGGCTGGGTATTTGGGTGGGCCGCAGCCCGGCGTCGAAGAGTTTTTCTACTGGTCGACGGAGAACTTCGGCCTGAAACCGGTGACCAGCATCACGCACGTCAACATCGATCAACAGCCCGGACGGGCGATCGTGGCTTCCAAGCAGATCTATGCGAACCATTACTATGACGCCTCGCTTGGTCTGACTTTTCTGGTGGATGGCAACGGCGAGGCTGCGAATTCCTTATATATCGTGTATCTCAACCGCTCCCGCATCGACCTGCTGAGTGGGGGGCTGGGCTGGCTACGAAGGCTTTTCCTGCGCGGGCGGCTGCTGGAGGGAACACGGCAGAACATGCGGGACGTGGTCGGACGGGTCAACGCCGCGTGTGGGGCCGGCTAGCGGCCGGCGGCGAGCCTATCGCGCCAGCCATTTCCTCAGTTTCCCCAACGGCCACGTATTGATCACCGATTTGGCCTCGATCCATCCCCGCCGCGCCTGCGTGATTCCGTAGCGGACGTATTCCATCTGCGTCGTGCTGTGAGCATCCGATCCGATCGCCAGCAACGCCCCGGCCGCTTGCGCCGCCTTCGCCTGCACGTCGTTCAAATCCAGGCGCTGCCAGGAGCCGTTGATCTCGAGCGCCACATGGCGCTCCACCGCCTTGCGCACAATCTTGTCGAAATTGAACTGAATCGGCTCGCGCACGCCGAGCAGGCGGCTGGCCGGATGCGCCAGCATATGCACGAACGGAGAATCCAGAGCATCCAGCAGGCGGCCGGTCATGCGATCCGCCTCCTGACGGAACGCGGAGTGGATCGCGGCGATCACAAGATCCAGCTTGCGCAGAACCTTTTCCGGATAATCGAGCGCGCCGCCGCTGAGGA
>CAZTKA010000025.1:0-6063 GCA_964614015.1 uncultured Bordetella sp.
TGACCTGAGCGCCAGTGTATTCCTTGATGAGCGCGTCGCCTTCCATGTGGTCGCCGTGGGCGTGACTGCCCAGCAGGATCTTCACGTCGGAGAACTTGAAGCCGAGTTTTTCGACGGCGGCGCGGATCACAGGCACGGTGGCCTCGAAATTGCTGTTGATCAGGATGTGGCCCTGCGGCGTGGTGATCAAGAACGTGGCCAGTTGCTCCGAGCCCACGTAGTACACGTTGCCGGCGATCTTGTGCGGCGGGAACGGCTGGTTGAAATCCGTCTGCGCGAATGCGGAAGCGCTAAGCAAGAAGGCGACCAACAGGTTTGGCATGGAGGGCAGTGTATCAGAGACCGAGCGCGGCGGGAATGCCCGTCCGGTACGACGGGTACTGCAACGTGATCCCCAGCGCGCGCCGGATCGCCGAGCCGTCCACGCGGCGGTCCGAGGTGACGCGGCCCGGCCCGCCTGCCTGAGGCGGCGGCGAGCCCAGCAGACGCGCGCAGAACGCGGCCATTTCGCGGCTGGTGCACGGTTCCTCATCGGCCACCGGATACGCTCCGGTCAGGTCCGAAAGCAATCCCGCTTCGGCGTGTGCGGCGAGATCCTCGACATGAATCCGGCTGATGAGGTTGTCGCCAACGCGGTATTCGCCGCGGGCCAGAGACACGTGCGCGCCGCGGCCGGGCCCGTACATCGCCGCCGGGCGCAGAATGAGCGTGGACCAGGGACCGTCCGCCGCCTGGCGCTCGGCTTCCAACCGCGCGCGCGCGCGTTCGCCGGACGGATCGGCGGGTGTGTTCTCATCGACGAACGCCGCCGGACCGTATACTGCGGTCGAGGAAAGATACACCAGCCGCACGGCAAAATCGCGCAGCAGGCGCAGATCCGGCTTGCCGGCCGGCGGTATGGAGTGCAGCACCAGCGTGCCTGGGCGCAGTTCGCCCGCCACCTGCTCCAGCGGAACGGCTCGCGATGTTGGGATCACGGATACCCCGCGCTCCAGGAACCGGCGCGCCACGCGCCGGCCCGTGTATCCGCATCCAAGGATCAGAACATCCACGTCTCTATTCATGGTATGCTCCCCTGGAAAGGAGTCTCCAACCATGGAACCGAAACCCATCTCAGAACGCAAGAAAGCTTCGGATTTCCCGCAGGAATTGCTCAACATCTTCGACCTCTACGTCCACGGCGATATCGACCGCCGCGGGTTTCTCGATCGCGCCCAGAAGTTCGCGGTGGGTGGCGTGACGGCCGCCATGCTGCTGGACTCGCTGGCGCCGAATTACGCCTGGGCGCAACAGGTGCCCCCGAATGACCCGCGCATCCGGACCGAGCGCGTGACCGTGCCTTCCCCGCAAGGCAACGGCGAAATCAAGGGCCTGTTCGCGAAGCCCGCCAACCAGACCGGCCGGCTGCCCGGCGTGCTGGTGGTGCATGAGAACCGCGGGCTGAATCCCTACATCGAAGACGTGGCGCGCCGCCTGGCGACCGCGAACTTCATGGCCCTGGCTCCGGACGGGCTGACCAGCGTCGGCGGGTATACGGGCGACGAAACCACCAGCGCCGCGAAATTCCGCGAGGTGAACGGGCAGAAGATGGGCGCTGATTTCGAGGCGGCCGCACGCTGGCTGAAGGCTCGCAGCGATTGCACGGGCAAGATCGGCGCGGTCGGATTCTGCTTCGGCGGCGGCGTGGTGAACACGCTGGCCGTGGCGCTGGGCGCGGATCTGGCGGCGGCGGTTCCCTACTATGGCCGGCAGCCGCAGGCCGCCGACGTGCCGCGCATCAAGGCCGCGCTGCTGATTCACTACGCCTCCAACGATCAGGGCATCAACAACGGATGGGCGGCGTTCGAGACGGCGCTGAAGGCCAACAATGTGACCTACACGATGCACATGTACGAAAACACGCAGCACGGCTTCCACAACGACACGACGCCGCGCTACGACGAAGCCGCGGCGAAGCTTTCCTGGCAGCGGACGCTGGATCACTTCAATAAGTATCTAAGGGGATAGAGAGGGAGTCAGAAGTCAGGAGTCAGAATGGGGACAGCCCCTCGGCTGTCCCCGTTTTATTTGCATTCGTCATGGCCCGCGATACGCTCGCCGATTTCTTTGCCGATCTCAGCACTCTCGATGGCGAGTTCCTCGTCCACGATGACGGCTACCGGCCCCGCACCTTCACCTACCGCGAGATCGCGGCCATGGCGCGCGCCTTCGCCCTCCGTCTGCGCGCTGCCGGCGTCCGCAAAGGCGACAAGGTCCTGATCTGGTCGGAGAACCGTCCCGGCTGGATCGCCGCCTTGTGGGGCTGCATTCTGCAAGGAGCCATCGCGGTTCCCCTGGATTACCGGATCTCCGCGGCGTTTCTCGAGCGCGTCGCGAAACTGACGGAAGCGCGCGCGCTCCTGACAGGCGAGGAAGTCTCCCCGCCCGCCGGATTCTCCGCTCCTGTCTGGCCGCTCGCCGAGATCGAGCAGCAGTCCGGTGCGGCCTTCGAGCCAGCCGCGGCCATCGGGCCGGATGACATCGTGCAGATCGACTTCACCTCCGGGGCAACGGGCGACCCGAAAGGCGTGATCATCACGCACCGCAACCTGCTCGCCAATATCGTTCCGGTGGAGCGCGAGGTCAACAAGTACAAAAAATACGGCCGGCCCTTCTTCCCGCTGCGCTTCCTGAACCTGCTCCCGCTGAGCCATATGTTCGGCCAGGCCATGGCGACCTTCATCCCGCCGATGATCGCGGGCGTGGTCGTTTTCATGAAAGGCTTCGAACCCGGGGAAATCGTGCGCCAGGTCCGCATGCGGCGTATTTCCGTGGTGGTCTGCGTGCCGAAGATGCTGGAAGTGCTGCGCAGCCACGTGGCGGCGCGGTTTCCGGAAGCAGCCGAGCCCGTGGGGAAGGCCCGCTGGTGGATGCGGTGGTGGCGCTACCGGCGCGTGCATCGCGCCTTCGGATTCAAGTTCTGGGCGTTCGTCGTCGGAGCAGCACCGTTGAGCACGGAACTCGAGCAATACTGGGCGCGCCTCGGGTTCGTGGTCATTCAAGGCTACGGCCTCACGGAAACCGCGCCGATCGTCACGCTGAATCATCCGTTTCATGCCCGCAGGGGCACCGTGGGCAGACCCATTGCCGGAGTCGAGGTGAAGATCGCCCCGGACGGCGAAATCCTCGTGCGCGGGCCGAACGTCACCTCCGGTTACTACCAGCGCCCCGACGCCGAGGCCTTCGAAGGCGGCTGGCTGCATACGGGCGACCTCGGCGAGCTTGCCGAGGACGGCAGTCTGATCATCCGCGGGCGCAAGAAGGATTTGATCGTCACGCCCGAAGGGCTCAATGTTTATCCCGAGGACATCGAACGCGTCCTGGAGCAGACGCCCGGCGTCAAAGAAGCCGCCGCCGTAGGCCCGGTTCGCGTGCACGCCGTGCTGGTGCTGGAACCGGGCGCGAATGCGGATCAGATCGTGGCCTCCGCCAATGAACGGCTCGAAGAACACCAGCGCGTCCGCACCGTGCATGTGTGGCCCGGAGACGCTTTGCCGCGCACCGAGGGCACCGGCAAACTCAAGCGCGCGCAGATCCGCGACTGGCTGGAAGGCAAGCCGGTCCCGCCGGCGGCCGGCCCCGGCGGCGATGTGCTGGACCTCCTGCGCTCGCTCGCGCCGGGACGCTCGATCACTCCGGAGACGACGTTAGAGGAACTGGGCCTCAGTTCGCTCGAGCGGGTCGAGTTGATGAGCGCGATCGAGCAGCGCTTGGGAGGCGCTCGCGACGAAGCGGCGTTCTCTCGCGCGCGGAGCGTCGCCGATCTGCTGGCGGTTCCTCCCGCGCCCGCCGAGCGTGAAGACCAGTTTCCGCGCTGGACCCGCCGGTTCCCGGCGCGCTGGCTGCGCCGCGGATTCCTGCCCGCAGTCGTGTTCCCGCTGACGCGCTATTACGCCCGCATCGAAGTCCGCGGCCGCGAGCACCTGAAAGACCTGAAAGGCCCGGTGATCTTCGCATCCAATCACCAGAGTCACATGGATACGCCCGCCATCATGGCCGCGCTGCCGCGGCGGTTCCGGTACCGCCTCGCTCCGGCGATGTCGAAGGAGTTCTTCGACGCACACTTTTTTCCGGAAGGAAGGTCTTTCCGGGAACGTTTCACACGCAGCCTGCAATATTATCTGGCGGTGCTGTGTTTTAACGCCTTTCCCCTTCCGCAGCGGGAGGCGGGAGTGGGTGGCGCGCTACGGTACGCGGGAGAACTCGCCGCCGAAGGATGGTCCATTTTGATTTTCCCCGAGGGCGAGCGCACGGATAAGGGCGAGATTCATCCCTTCTTTCCCGGCGTGGCGGTGATGGCGTCACGCCTGTCGTTGCCGGTGGTTCCGGTGCGGCTGCGCGGGCTCGAAAAAGTCCTGCACCGGAACGCCACGCATGCCACGCGCGGGCCGGTCCAGATCTGCTTCGGCCCGCCGCTCCATCTCGCCGAAGGGGACTGGCGCGACCTCGCGCGCCAGGTGCAGCATGCCGTCGAGCGGCTCTGAGTCCGGCCGGTGGCGCGCCGTAGCGCTCGCGGCCGGCTGTGTGCTGTTCGTTTCTCTCCTGATCGAGCTTGGCCCCGGCGAGATTCTCGCGCTGCTGGCCGGACTCGGCTGGAACTTCCTGCTGATGCTGCTGATTTACGCGTGTTACAACCTGCTGCGCGCGGCCGCCTTGGGACAATGCATCGCGGCCGGCGAACGGCCTCCCTTCTGGAACCTCGCCGCGATCCGCGTGGCCGGAGAAGCGGTCCAGTACCTGACATTCACCGGCCCGTTTCTGGCCGAGCCGGCGAAGGCCCTGCTCCTGAAGCAGAAGGGATACCGCACCACGCAGTCCTTCGCCGCCACCATCTCGGAGTACTTGATCTACACGTTCACTTCCGCGGCGATGGCCATCGCGGGGCTGCGATACCTGCTGGACCACTTCGATCCCTCAGGCGCGGTTGCGGTCGCGGCGCAAGTTGTGATCTGGATCGCCGGAATCTTCCTTGCGGCGGCCGCCATCGCCATCGCAGGCCGGATCTACTTGATCGGCTCGATCATCAACGGGCTCCGCAGCCTGCCGCGCATCGGACCACGGGTGCGCATCGATCCGGAGCCGCTGCGCGCGACCGAGGATCTGCTGTTCGCGGTTCTGCGCACGCGGCGGTTTTTTTCGATCCTCGCGCTGGAGTGCGCGGCCCAGGCGCTGCTGGTGGGGGAACTGTTCGTGTTTGTGCGCGCCGCTGGCGATCCCTTTGCGCCGGCGCATCCGTTCGTGATCGAAGCGGCGACCAAGTTCATCAGCCTGGGATTCTTCTTCATCCCCGGCCAGGTGGGTGCGGCCGAAGGGACCTATGCCGCCATCTTGAATGCGCTCGGCTGGCCCGCCTCGGCCGGGTTCGGCCTGGCCATCGCGCGGCGGCTGCGAACGCTGGCGGTCTCCGGCGCTGGCCTGTTGGTTCTGGCGCGCGCACAGCGTCCGCCCCATGCGTGATGGCGGGGGCAAGCAATGCTATCATCACAACGTTTGACCTCCGCCGCTTCCATTCCAATCCGCCCCACGCGCGTCCGCCACGCCGTCCTGTGGATGACCGTGGCGGTGTACATGATCACCTACATGGATCGGGTGGTGCTCTCCGCCGCCACGCCCGACATGCGGACAGAAATGGGATTCGACCTGGTCACGATGAGCTACATCGTGGCCGCTTTCCGTTGGAGCTATGCGTTGTTCCAGGTGCCCGGCGGATTGCTCGGGGACAAAATCGGACCGCGCCGCGCGCTCGCGATCATCGTCACCTGGTGGAGCGTGTTTACGTCTCTCACGGCGGCGGCCTGGAACGCGACGGTGATGATCATCGTGCGGTTCCTGTTTGGCGTGGGCGAGGCCGGCGCGTTCCCGATCGCCACGCGATCGCTCTCGCGCTGGATGCTCGCCACCGAACGCGGCTATGCCCAGGGCATCACGCACGCGGGTTCGCGCCTCGGATCGGCCATGACGCCGCCCATTGTGGCATGGATGATCGCGGCCTTCGGCTGGCGCTTCCCGTTTCTCGCGTTCGGA
>CAZTKA010000025.1:6073-32112 GCA_964614015.1 uncultured Bordetella sp.
GATGTGGTACTTCTATTATCGCGACACGCCCGACGAGCATGCCGGCGTCAATGAAGCCGAGCGCTCCCTGATTCACGCCGGCGGCGCGCCGCGCAAGCCCGCCGGCGCCGCAGTGCCCTGGGGCCGGATTCTCTCCAGCCCCACGCTGTGGTTCCTGTGCGTAATGTATTTCTGCTACAACTATTCGCTTTCCGTGTACGTCGATTGGTTCCCGACCTACCTGCGCGAGTTCCGCGGCATGACGCTCCAGCAAATGGGATTCTACGCGAGCTTGCCGCTGCTGGCCGGCGTCTTCGGCGATCTGCTGGGCGGATGGTGCTCCGATCTGGTGTTAAAGCGCACGGCGAAGCCGAACCTGGCGCGCCGCTGGGTGGCCATCGCCGGATTCCTCATGTGCGGCGCGGCCACCGTGCCCGCCGCGCTCAGCACCAACGTGCAGGCTTCGGTCGCGTTTTATTGCCTCGCGTTTTTCAGCCTGGAATGGACGGTGGGCATCTCCTGGGCCGTCCCGCTCGATATCGGCGGCGATTTCGCCGGCTCGGTGGCCGCCTTCATGAACATGTGCGGCAATATCGGCGGAGCCATTTCGGCCACCGTTTTAGGCTACATGGTCGGCGCGTGGGGATGGAACGTGCCGTTTCTCGTCACGGGCGGCTTGTGCGCCTTCGCCGCCCTGCTCTGGATGAGGGTCGACGCCACGCGCCGAATCGCGTAACGTCCAGGCGGGAAGCGATCCACACCATGACGGCGCGGCTCTCCACGCCGGGCTCCCGAACCCGATGCGTCCGTTGACCACCGGGCACTGCCTCTCCTTCCCCAAGGAGCTCGCGGCCTACTTCCCATCCACCGTGAACGCCAGCAGCACGTTCCCCGCAGTGCCGCCCGCGAAACCCATGCCGCTGGTCACCACCACGGTGCCGTTGGCGATCGCGGGACCCGCGCCGTCGAAGGATCCTCCCTTGGCCGGAACGCCGTTGACGGTCTCAAAGGTCCGGTTCACGTCGAACTCCCAGACCACCTCGCCCGTGTCCGTCTTGTGCGCGCGCAAACGCCCGCCGAAGGTCGCCGAGAACACGATGCCCGGCATCAGCGTCGGCGCGGTCGGCTGCGATGTCGAGGATCCCGGACCCGGCGGCGGCGGCGACTTCCAGATTCGCTCGCCCGTGGAGGTTCGCACCGCGTATAGCCCCGGCGTCGCATCCGGGCGGGCGCCATCGGCCACGCCCACGTAAGCGACCGAGTTGTCGGTGGCCGGACCCCACATGATGCCGCCCATCAGGCCGCCGCCCTGCCCGGCGCGATGCTGCCACACGATGTTGCCGTTGTTGTCGGGATCCAGCCCCCACAACACGCCCGATTTCTGCCCCACCACGATCAGGTCGCGGCCGTTGGTGGTCACCAGCACGGGCGAGCTCGCCAGATCGTAGTCGTCGCCCGCGTTCTCCGGGCACAGCGGACTGCGCGGGCATCCGGGGAGCCAGTTATCGCCCGGCGTCACCTGCTTGGACCACACCATGCTGCCGCTTTCCAGATCCAACGCCACCACCGCGTCGCTGGTCGGAATATCCACACCGGTATACGAATTGCCGGTCGAGGCGTAAATGCGGCCGCGCTTGGCGTCAATGGTCGGCGCCGACCAGATGGATGCGCCCGCCGGTCCCCACAGTTCGCGGCCCTGCTCGGTTTTCTTGTACACGCGCGCCGGATCGGGGATGGTGTACGTCTTCCAGATCTGGCGGCCCGTGCCCGCGTCCAGAGCCACCAGGCTCCCGCGGAACTTGCAGCACACGTAGTCCGGGCCGCTCGAGGCGAGCTCCTCGCCGGAGGACACCGGAACATACAGGCGGCCGTTATAAAACACCGGAGTTCCGGTCACGCGCGCCACCGGATAATCGTCGAGCTTGGTTTTCCAGATCTGGCGTCCGGTGCGCGCATCCAGCGCGTGCGCGTAGGCCGCCGCATCGCCGAAGAACACGAGGTACTGGTTCGGCTGGGTCGCGCCGAGCGATGTGGCCGAGGCTTGCACCACCACCACGCCCGTGCGCACGATCGCGCCCGCGTTGAAGGACCAGTGCGTGCAACCCGTGGCCAGATCCAGCGAATGGACGATGCCGCCATGGCTGCCGACGAACACGCGGTTGCCCGCGATGGCCGGCTGCGCAACGGCGCGCGTGTCATTCGGGAATCCGAAGGCCCACTTCAGTTTCAAGCGCGGAACATCATCGGGATGGATGCCCGGCCGGGGCTGGTAGCGCCTGTTCGAGGCATCCATGCCCCATCCGCTCCAATCGTTCGGCCCCGGCGTGAACGGCGGCGTGTTCCCGGCACATGTTCCCACCCCCGCGGCGGCCGAATCCGCCAGAGCCTTGCCGGTGACGAAGCTGGCCAGCGCGCGGATCTCGGCGGCCGAGAGCCCCTGCGCCTGCGCGGCCATCGCCCCTTTCTCGAGTGCGTCGACCACTTGCTGCGGCTGGAGCGCCGACAGCGCCTGGCGCGAAGGAATCCGGTCGTTCACCGGCTGCTGGTGGCACGCCGCGCAGCGCCCTTCAAACAGCGTTTGTCCGTTGGGAGCCTGCGCAAACAAAGAAAAAGAAAAAACGGCGGCGAGCGTGAAATATCGCATCACCGACTACTCTATCTCAAAACCGGCGCTGCGTTTCGCGAAGTTTCCCGCCGAGTCGATCGCTTGCAGCTCCAGCACGTACTCGCCGGCGCTGAGTTCCTGGATGGGCATGAACTGTCCCAGCGCGATCACGGGGTTCAGGCCTTGCCCGGCGAGATCCACGCGCATCAGGCCCGTATCGCGGTGCACGCGGGCGGTGAATTTATCGAGGACGCGCAACTGGATCGCGACGGCCAGGTTTTCCCGTGCGTCCACGTCGGCCAGCAGCGGCTCGTAAATCTCGAAGAACACGCCGGCCGGTTTGGCCGCGTCCAGTTTTCTCGATCCCGCCAGGATCAGCTCCACGCCGCCCGCCACCAGCCTTTTGCGGTTGTCCACCAGCAATTCGTCGAGCACGGCATCCGCGGCATTGTTGGCGTCGCCGAACACGGCGCTCATGGCCAGTCCGCTGACGCCGAACTCCCGCGGCTGGCGCGGAGCAATCTTCAACGGCTCCTCCAGCCGCGCGAAGTTTTCGCCTGCCGAGGCGACCACCACCAGCGTGTACTCGCCCGGCGCGATATCGAAAAAGTTTTCGTAACGATACGGGGCGCGCTGAAACTCCTCCGCCTGCGCCTGCGTGTCGAATTCGAGTTTCACCGTGTCGCTGAAACGCGCGGACACACCGCCTTCCTCGCGCCGCGCGATTCCCAGGATGTCGAGCGCGGCGCGGAATTTCCCATCCTCGCGTCGGAATGCGATTCCGGACAGGTCGAGCTCCATCGCGACCAGCGCGCGCACGGCGTTCGGTCCGGCGTGGAAGTAAGCCGCCTGCATCGCCGCGCCGATGTCGCCGGCGTCGTCGGCTTCCGCGCGAGCCTCCAGCGCCCGTTCCACCGGATTGCCGCTCAGCCAATCGCCCGGCTGCGTGTTGCAGTATTCCGAACGCGCGCGCCACTCCGTATCCTTGCGGTCGACGCGCACGCGCAGCTTGTGGCATTTGCCCGCCGAATCGGGCGCGGGGGTGTAGCTGAGCAAATAATATTCGCGCTGCTCCTGAACGATCCGCCGGAGCGCGGCGGTATCGTCCGGCTGGCGCACGACGAATCCTCCGGAGTCTTCGGCCAGCCGCTGCAACACGGCCATGCGCGCGGCCGCGTCCAACTGGGGATTGCCCGGCTCCGGGCCGAAGTCGGCGGGCGCGCCGCGGAGCATCGCCGCCGATGCGGCGCCGGGCGCGATCCGGCCGCGGGCCGCAGGCGTTGCCGCGGGCAGAGCCGGGGAATCGGCGGTGCTTGTCATCTCCACCAACCGCACGTTCACCGGATACACGGCGACGTTCGACCGGTTGGCCGCCTCCGCCACGCTTCTCAACTGCGCGGCGAATCCGGAGCTTATGGGGAAGCCTGGAGTGAAGTACACCAGGCTTTTGCGTCCGGGCACGGTCTCCAGGTTGCGGATCAGGTTTTCGAGCGAACGCAGATTCCGGCGGGTTGTGAAATCGGCGGCCGCGCGCCCCGTGGCGGTGCCGGCGTCCTCGGCCGGATTCGCCGCGCTGATGGGCGCCGCTCCGACCGCCTGCTTCAGGCGCGTGAAGTTGTCCGTGAAGGTCTGGCCGACGCGCAGCACGCCGCTGAAGTGCACCACAGCCATCATCGCGTTCGCATCCACGCTGGCGTCGATGAAATTCGCGGCCACCTGATGCGCCCAGGCCTGCTCGCGCGGGCTCATCGAGGAGTTGTCGAACAGCAGCACGGTGTAGCGCCCGCGGCCCTGCGGCGATTCTCCGGCGCGCGTCACGCCGGTGATCTTCTGTTCCTTGCCGTCTTCAAAGACGTGAAATTCCGAGGCGGCGAGGTCCGCCGGATACGCGCCTTTCTTATCGGTCACGGCGACATCGACCAGCACGACCTGTGTGCCGGTGCGGATCACCTGCGCATTCGCCGCCGCGGCTAGAGCCAGGAGGATGCACGCCCCACGCATCAGTAGGGAATCTCCACCGCGCCGTTCCGCGCCGCCATCGTTTTTCCTTCCCCGTCGCGCACCACCAGGCGCACCAGGTAACTGCCGGGTTCCAGATCGAGCGTGCTGCGCACCGAAATCTCACGCTGCTCGATCAACCGCGCCAGAGTCTGATCACGCAGCTTCATATCGAGGACGCGCTGCACGCCTTTGACGAAGTTGCCGTTGCGGTCGAAGACGGCGCTGACGACGGTCAGCACGTCATGGTTGCGGTCCCCGGCCTTCTTGAATTTGAGACTCGCGACGTCGAGCTTCGCCTGCACGGTAAGCTTGGCCTCGAGATCAGCGGACTTGAAGTACTGCAAGCTCATGTCCACGGGGATTCCGGCGAGCTCCCCGCGGGAAAACACGGCGTCGCGAATTTCCTCCCGCACGGTTTCGGCCGCGTCCGCCTCCGCGCTGGGAGCGAAGTAACCGCCGCGCGCCGACACCTCCAGGCCCTTGTGATTCTTCAGCGTCACCTTGACCTCATGGAAGGCGCCGTCGTTTTTTAGATCGCGCGGAGAGAACGCCAGCACATAGGCGAACTCCGGCGCAGCCGCCAGACGCTCGAATCCGGCCTGGTAATCGTTGCTGTTCCAGACGAACGTGCCGCCCGTGGCGCTGGCGAGTTCGCCCATTACGTTCGCGGCCGCCAACGCCAGATCTTTTTCCATGCGCTGTTTGAAGGTCGTGATGAGGGCAGTGGTGGCCTTGCCGCCGCGGCCTGCGTCGCCGCCCGGAACCACGCCGTACAGCCCGCGCGCATCCAGTGCGTGGATGGTGACGTTCGCGCGGATGGCCCTATCGAAGATCTCATTCTGATCGATGCGCAGGTCGCGGTCCAGAAAAAAGCCGGCGGAAACATAGACGATTTCGCGCCGGCCCGGCAGCGCGCCCATGCGCCGGATCGCGTCCTTGAAGATGCTCAGGCCCATGGCGCTCTCGCGCTTGCCCTTGGCGAGCTCCCGCAGAGCCGAGCTGCGCGTGATCTGCTCGGCCGTTTGCCGGTCGATGCCGATGACGCACAGGAAGGTTTCTTGCACCGCCGCCTCCCAGGCCTCCGGATCGTTGCCGTTCAGGATGAGATTGGCCCAGTAATAATTCAGCGGAGGGCAATTGTCCGTTTCCAGGTCGGCGGTCCAGCGCCGCACCGCGCGCATGGTTTTCGTGACGGCGTCCAGATCGTCGGTGAAATCCTGGCGCACGGTTCCGGAAGTGGTGAACACGGCGACGCGCGTTCCCGGGTCGAGCACGCGTTCCAGATGCCCGACCGCGGCCTCGCGGCTGCGCATCAGGTCGTTCATATCGGTGTGGACGTCGTCGAAGATGTAGGCGATGAAGCGCTCCGGAATTGCGGCCGGTTCGCGCGCGTTGCGCGGCGCCAGATCCGGGCGTTCGCGCCCCGCGGCGTCGGTGGGGACGGCCACGACATGCGGCCTGTAGGGCTCGGTTTCCTCGACCGAGAAACGCGCGATAGTCTGCGTCCGGCCGTTGTCGCGCAGCTCGAAATCGCTTTGCTTCAGGCCGCCGACGGCGCGGCCGTCGCGGCCGCGCACCACGACTTTGACCGGCACCAGGTTCACACCCGTCGAAAAGCGCACGGGCGTTTCGGTGGTTTGCACTTCGGGAGTTTGGGCGCGCGCGCCGGCTGCTCCCAGCGCCACCGCGAGGAGGGCGGCTCCCAGGGCGCGGCAGTGAAACACGAGCGCCATTGCTGGCTCCATTGTACCCGCCCGTTGCGGCCTCTGCTACACTCATCCCACGCGGGAGGTTTTTGATGCGCGTCGCGATACTTTTGCTCGCCGCCGGATCGCTGCGGGCCCAGCCATCCGGAATGATCCCGGCGGATATCGAAGAAGGCGGCCGGTGGTTCGCCAACTTCTGCGCGGGCTGCCACGGGCCGGATGGCAACGCGATCCCCGGCGCGGACCTCAGCAAGCCCAATCTCCGCCGCGCCACCGATGACAGCCGGATGGCGTCGATCATGCTCGGCGGCATCCCCGGAACGGCCATGCCGCCCAATGCGATCAATCAGCGCCAGGTGCAGACCATCATCGCCTACATTCATTCGCTGCGGACGGCGCCGCCCAAAATCACGGCGGTCGGCGGAGCCTCCTCCGGCCAGGCGATTTTCGAAGGCAAGGGCGGCTGCCTGGCCTGCCATCGCGTGCGCGACAAGGGCGGCTTCAGCGGACCCGACCTAAGCGACATCGGCATTCAGCGCCGCGCGGCGGATCTGGAGCGGTCGCTGCTCGATCCGGCCGCGGAAGTGCTGCCGCAACACGGCGCGGCGGTGGCGGTGACGGCCAGCGGCGAGACGATCCGGGGGCGGCTGCTGAATGCGGACACGCATCATGTGCAGATGGTCGACACGCAGGGGCGGCTGCGCAATCTGCCGCGGGAGACGCTCGGCAGCTTCACGCGGGAACGCACGACGCCGATGCCATCCTACCGCGGCCGCCTGACCGCGCAGGAGCTCGCCGACGTGGTGGCGTATTTGATTTCCTTGAGGGGGTTTTAGACATGAGAGTCACGGCCCTGTGGTTGCTTGCCGGAAGCGCCTTCGGTCAGGTCACCGCTGACCGCCTTGTGCGCGCGGCAAACGAGCCGCACAACTGGCTTATGTACAGCGGCAGCTACGCAAGCCAGCGCTACAGCACGCTCGATCAGATCACGCCCGCCAACGTGAAAAACCTGAAGCAGGAATGGGTATTGCAAGTGCGCTCGCTTGAAAAATTCGAGGCGACGCCACTGGTGATCGATGGGATTCTCTACACCGTGCAGCCGCCGAACGATGTGCTGGCGGTGGACGCCGCCACCGGGCGCGTTTTCTGGCAGTACGCGTATACGCCGGCGCCCACGGCCCGGCTGTGCTGCGGGCTGGTGAATCGCGGGCTCGCGATTCTGGGCGACGCGCTGTTCATGGGCACGATCGACGGCCACGTGCTCGCGCTCGACCGCGTCAGCGGCAAACTGCTGTGGAACACTTCCGTCGGAGAGCCGACGCTCGGCTACGCGATCACGCTTGCGCCGCTGGTGGTCAAGGACAAAGTCCTGGTCGGCACGGCGGGAGGCGAATATGGAATTCGCGGCTTCATCTCGGCCCTCGATGCCAAGACCGGCACGGAAGCCTGGCGCTTTTATACGATTCCCGGGCCGGGCGAGCCGGGTCACGAAACGTGGGTGAACACCAAGGGGACGGGCGATTCCTGGCGTCACGGCGGCGCGAGCGTGTGGCTCACCGGATCGTACGACGCCGAGCTGAATCTCACCTACTGGGGCATCGGCAATCCGGGCCCGGATTACAACGACGAAGAGCGCGCCGGCGACAATCTCTACAGCGATTCGGTGGTGGCCCTCGATGCGGATACGGGCAAACTGAAATGGCATTTCCAGTTCACGCCGCATGACGTTTGGGATTACGATTCCGTGCAGGTTCCGGTGCTGGCCGATGTCGACTACCAGGGCCGCCCGCGCAAGGCGATGTTCTGGGCCAATCGCAACGGGTTTTTCTATGTGCTCGATCGCGCCACGGGCGAGTTTCTGCGCGGCGCTCCGTTCACCACGGTCACCTGGGCCACGGGACTCGACGCCAAGGGCCGCCCGATTCTCGCGCCGGGCAAGGCGCCCACGCGCGAAGGCGTGCAGGTGTTCCCGGGAGTGCAGGGCGCAACCAACTGGTATTCGCCTTCCTACAGCCCGCGCACGCGGCTGTTCTACATTCCCACGTGGCTGAACTATTCATCGATCTTCTCGAAATTTCCCATCGAATACGAGCCCGGACAGCGGTACACGGGCGGCTCGCCGCGCAACGAAGTGCCGGGCCTGCGGCGGGGATTCTTCAACACGCGGCTGGAATCGGACGGCTCGGGCGCGGTGCGCGCGATCGATCCGCTGACGGGCGAGCGCAAGTGGGATTTTCCGATGACCGATGTCACCGACGCCGGCATCATGACGACGGCCTCGGACCTGTTGTTCACGGGCGGGCGCGAGGGATATTTTTACGCGCTCGATGCCCGCACGGGGGCGCAGTTGTGGCGCGTGACGCTGGGTGCGCAGGTGACCAGTGCGCCGATCACGTATCGCGCCGGGAACCGTCAGTTCGTCGCGGTCGCGGCGGGCAGCGCGTTGTTCGCCTTCGCGCTGCCGGAGTGAGTTTCGATCCGCGGTTTGCTCATGGTCGTCTTCGTTTTCCTTAGAGGGCCCTCTCAAGCCGGTTTTGTCCGGACCGGCAACGGAGTCGGTTGTATCACCACCACAGTCGCCCATCGCACGCAGGCCGCAGCGGCGTTGCCTAGGACGCCGCTGTTGGCAAAGCTCGGCCGGTCCGGGCTCTCCGATGGGGCCTCCGCTAGGAGGACGAGCGCCCGAACTCCTGCCCGAGTTCTACCACGCGGGCGCAAGGGCGGGCTTCGCGCCAAGACGCTAAGACGCCAAGAAGAAAGGGAAAAGAAAATTTTTGGGATCCGTGACACGGGCAGCGTTCGGGGCGGCGGCACGGCATTCCGCTACGGCGGGAGTGACCTTTGTCCGCGAGATTCGTCCAATATGGTAGTTAGAAGGAAAGTGAGTTGCGGAGCCGCCTCCTTGGCCCATGCGGGCGTACAACTGGATGAAGCGGCGCTGATCCGGGCTGCGCAGCAAGGCGATCAGGACGCCTTCGCGCAACTGGTCCGCGCCTACGATCAAAGTGTGCTCCGGCTCGCGCTGAATTTGTTGCGGTCGCCAGAGGACGCCCAGGACGTCTATCAGGAAGCGTTCCTGCGGGTCTACCGGAACCTGAACAGTTTCCGGTTCGATTGCAGCTTTCACACCTGGCTGTACCGCATCGTGACCAATCTGTGCCTGGACCAGATGAGGCGCAGGAAAGTGCGGCGGGAGGAACCGGCGGTGGTCGAAGGCTCGGACGGTCCACTGGACCGGATGGATTCGTTCGTCGAGGCGCGCGCGGAAAGCGATCCGGAGCGGAAGCTTTACGCCGGGCAGATCCGGCGGCGCGTCAAGGAGGTGCTGGGCGCTCTGACGCCCCGCGAGAGAATGGTTTTCGAGATGCGGCATTATCAGGGGCTGCGGCTGCGGCGGATTGGCGAGATCCTCGGCGCCAGCGAGGAGGCCGCCAAGAACTGCCTGTTCCGCGCGAATCGGAAAATGCGCGCGGCGTTGGGAGATTTCGTATGAGTGACACTTGTGAGGCCATCCGGCCGCAACTGCCGATGCTGATGTACGGCGAGCTTTCCTTCGACCAGGAGGAGACGGTGGAGTCGCACTTGGAAACCTGCGCCGAGTGCCGCGCCGCTCTGAGGCGCGAGCGCGAGCTGCTCGCCGCGTTCGATCAGGTGGCCGTGGAGCCTTCGCCCACGCTGCTGCGCCAGTCGCGCGAGGAGTTGTTCGCGAGGCTGAAATCCGAGCCGCCGCCGCGGCCGGTGCCGCGGTCCTGGTGGGATCGGATGACCGATCCCCTCGCCGCGCCCATGGGATTTCTAAAGCCGGCGGGCGCCGCCGCCCTGATCGCGATTGGGTTTTTGGGCGCGCGGCTGGCTCCGACGGTGGGCCCGCTGCGCGTTTCCGAAGCGGGTGTGATTCCGCAGACCGCGCACGTGCGCGGCGTGGAAACGGGACCGGACGGACAGGTCCGCATTCTGCTCGATGAGACGCACAGCCGCATGGTCTCAGGGACCATTGGCGATGAATCCATCCGTTCCCTGCTGTTTTCGGCGACGCGGGACCCCAACGATCCGGGGTTGCGCGCCCGCACGGTGGCGATTCTGAGCGCGCATGCCGGGCCCGGGCTGGCCAACGAAGTGCGCAATACTCTGATCTTCACCGTGCTCAACGATCAGAACGACAGCGTCCGCCTGAAGGCGATGGAAGGGTTGAGGAGTTTCGCCCTGGAGCCGGATGTGCGGGGCGCGCTGGCCGACGTGTTGCTGGCCGATGCCAATCCGGCGATGCGCAGCCAAGCCATCGACCTGCTGATGATGGGTTCGGCGCAAATGATGGATCGCCACATCATCGGCGTCTTGCAGGAGCTCATGACGCGGCGGGATATCGACACCTATGTTCGCCAGCGGAGCCAGAAGGCTCTGGAGCTGGTGAACGCCTCGGCGGAGGTCTTCTGATGAAAGCCGTTCTGCTAGCGATGTTGGGTGCGGGCCTGGGCTGGGCCCAGAGCAGTTACCTGGGAATCGGCTTGCGGGAGCTCCCCAATGCCGCGGGCCCCGAAGTCACGCTGGTGCGGAAGGGCAGCCCCGCCGAAGCGGCCGGCCTCAAAGCCGGCGACGTGATCACGCAGTTCAACGGGTTGCGCGTGAGCAGCAACGAGCAACTGACAACTCTGGTGCAAAGGACGCCTCCGGGCCGGCAGGTCCGCCTGGATATTCTGCGCGGCGGCGTCCCGCAAACTCTGACCGCGCGCATTGGCTTGATCACGAATACGATGTCGGCCGGCGGCGTGCCTGGAATCGTGGTTCCGCGCATGCCCGACGTGCCGCAACAGTTCACGGCCTGGCGCAGTCCGGTGCTCGGCGTGGAAGCCGAAGGATTGCAGCCGGGCCAGTTCGCCGAATTCTTCGGCGTGACAGAAGGCGTGCTGGTGCGCAGTGTGGCGGCGGGCTCCGCGGCCGAGAAAGCCGGCATCAAAGCCGGTGACGTGATCACCGGCGTCGGGAGCACCAAGGTCACAACGCCCGCCGATATCACCAACCGCCTGCGCGTGATGACGGGCAACACGATCGCGGTGGCGCTCCAGCGCAATCATCAGCCGGTGACGCTCAACGTGACGTTCGAGCCGCAGTAGGCCGCGAATTTACCTTACCCGAACCCCGTATGGCATCAGCCCGACGATGCCGCTGCCGGCGGCCAGCGAGCGCCACGGCAATCCGCCCAGCAGTTTGTCGACGGCGCTCTCAAAGCCCGCCGCCGTTTCGGGCCGGCTCATCAGCACTTCCAGAAACGTGCGCCGCGCCGGATAGGCGACTAAAGAAACGCGTTCCGACGGCGGGATCCGGGCCTTGTCCTTGATCAATTCGATGGCCCGGTCGAGGCCGCCGATTTCGTCCACGAGTCCATTCTGTTTGGCTTGCGCCCCCAGCCAGACGCGGCCTTGCGCCAGAGGCTCGATCGTTTCGTAGGATTGCTTGCGTCCGGCCGCGACGCGCTCGACGAAACTGCGGTAGTACAGCATCAGCTCCTGCCGTAGGCGTTCGCGCTCGGCCGGGCCGAGCGGCGTGTAATCGGAATCGATGGCGGCCCAGCGGCCGCGGGTCAGCAGATATTTGTTCAGCCCGATTTTGTCGTACAAGCCGCGCAGCGTGAGTTTGCCGAAGAAAACGCCGATCGAGCCGGTGAGGGTGTTGGAATAGGCCAGCACGGGATCACCCGACATCGACATCATGTAACCGCCGGAGGCGGCGTAATCCGACATGGAGATCAGCACGGGTTTCTTGGCGCTGAGCATCTGCACTTCGTGCAGGATTTCGGCGGAGGCGATCGCGTCGCCGCCAGGTGAATCGACGCGCAGGATCACGCCCCGAATGCTCGGGTCATCGGCCACCTCCCGCAGCGTGCGTCTCATGGCGGCGGCCGTCATGCCGGCATCGAAGCCCGGATCGGCGCCCGCCGGAAGAATTTCTCCATCGCCGGCCACGACGGCGACACGCGCGCCGCCGTCACCGCTCCCGGGCACTTTGGCGTAATCGCGGGAGTGAATGTGCTCGATTTTCCTGCCGCCGAGTTGCTGCTCCAGCCGCTTGTAGAGGTCGTTTTCGAACAGCATCTCATCGACCAGGCCGGCGTCCACGGCGTTGTTGCCGACAAACGGGCCGCGGTCGATCGCGGCGCGCATGGCCGCCGGCTCGCGCTTGCGGCCTTCGGCCATGACCCGCACGAGGTCTCCGAAATACTGGTCCAGAATCTGGTTGGTGACCTCGAGCGTCTGCGGCGACGGCGAGGTCCGGGTGAACGTGTCGGGCGCGTCCTTGTACAGCCCGATGCCTTCGAACTCCAGGGCGACGCCAACCTTGTCGAGCGTGTTTTTCAGAAACGTGAGCTCGGCGCGCAGGCCCTTCACGTCGAGCCAGTCATCCGGGGCCATGTAGATCTTGTCGGCCGCCGTGGCGACGTAGTATTCCGCGGCTCCGGCGCCGCGCAGGTAGGCAACCACCGGTTTGCTCGATTCCTTGAACTTCAGGACCTGCGCGCGCAGTTCCTCCAGCTTGGCCCATCCCACGCCCAGCCCGCGGGGAGCCACGACCAGCGCCTTGATGCGCGCATCCATCGCGGCCCGGCGCAGCATCTGCCAGGTTTCGACGATTGTGGCCTGGTCTTCCTGTTCAAAGATCGGGAGCCCGATGGCGACCGGGGGCCGCTCGGGCACCGCGCCGGAAAGATCCAGCACCAGCGCGGAGTTCTCCGCAACCGACGGCGGCCGCTGTCCGATGCTGATGGCGGCCATCAAGCCGAAGAACAGGACTGCCCCGATCAGGATGCAGAAGCCGATGCCGACAGCGAAACCAAGGAGGAAGTTTTTCATGCCGCTGGAGTCCAGTGTAGCGGGTTTGGCAGGGGGCGTTCTGGGAAGCCGCCCTCGCCGGGAGGCGAGGTCTGCTACAGCCGGACGATCTTCTCCGACTCGATTCCCTTCAGGGCGTTCCGGGTGTCCACGATCAAGCGCGAAGACGCCACCATTTGCGAGTAATCAAATTTCCGGTGATCGGTGACGATGACGACGCAGTCGGCCTGGCGGCAGCCAGGTTCCGGATCAATGCTTGTGAGCGCAATCCCGTCGGCCTCGATGCGGGGAACCCACGGATCGCTGTAAGTGATCCCGGCGCCGCGCCGGCGCAGCAGGTGAATGATGTCGAGCGCGGGCGACTCGCGCACGTCGTCGATATCGCGCTTGTAGGCCACGCCCATCAGGTGCACGCGCGAGCCCTTGAGCGGCTTGCAATGGTCGTTCAGCGCGTTCTGGATCTTGTCCACGACAAAGTGCGGCATCTGCCCGTTGATGTATCCGGCCAGTTCGATGAAGCGCGCCTCGATGCCGGCCTGCTTGGTCTTCCAGGACAGGTAGAACGGATCGACCGGAATGCAATGTCCGCCCAGGCCCGGACCCGGATAGAAGGGCATGAATCCGAACGGCTTGGTGGAGGCGGCATCGATCACTTCCCACACGTTGATCCCCATCCGGTCGCACATCAGAGCGATTTCGTTGACCAGTCCGATGTTGATCATGCGGAACGTGTTCTCGAGCAGCTTCACCATTTCCGCCACGCGCGTCGAGCTGACCGGGACCACGGTGTCCAGAGCCTGGCGGTAGAACAGCGCGCCAAGCCGGGTGCAGGCCGGAGTGATGCCGCCGACCACTTTGGGGATGTTCTTGGTCTGGAACTTGGGGTTGCCGGGATCCACGCGCTCCGGCGAAAAGCACATGAAAAAGTCGCGGCCCGCCTTGCGGCCCCCGGTTTCGAACATCGGCAGCATCAGCTCATCCGTGGTGCCCGGATAGGTGGTCGATTCCAGAATCAGCAGCACGCCCGGATGGAAATGCTTGACCAGCTCCTGGCAGGAGTTGACGATGTAGCTCATGTCCGGGTCCTTGGTTTTGCGCAGCGGCGTCGGCACGCAGATGTTGATCGTATCCAGCTCCGCGACGACGCTGAAGTCGGTGGTGGCGCGCACCTTGCCGGCCTCGACCAGAGGCTTCAGGACTTCGGCGGCTACGTCCTGCACGTAAGACTCGCCGCGGTTGATCGCATCGACTTTCGATGGCTGCACGTCGATGCCGGTTACGCGGAACCCCGCTTGCGCGAACTCGACCAGCAGCGGCAGGCCGACGTATCCCAGGCCGACGACGCCCACTGCCGCCTCGCGCGACTCGATCTTCCGCGCGAGAACCTCGGCGTGACTTGAAACCATAGGCTGCATATTTTACCCGCCCTCGTAATAAAACTCGCCGCTGGCGACGATCTCAGCCGGACCGCTCAGCAAATACTCGCCGCCGTCCACCCGGATCCGCAACATGCCCGCGGGCGTGTCCACTTCCACCGGACTCCGGACCCAGCCGCGCGCCATCGCGGCCGCCACGGCTCCCGTCGATCCCGTGCCCGAGCTCATGGTCTCACCGGCGCCGCGTTCGAAAAACCGCACGTCAATCCTATGATCGTCCACCAGGCGGACGAACGATACGTTAGTCCGGTCCGGAAAGTGCGGATGGCGCTCGAGGTGAGCGCCCAACGCCCGCCAGTCGAACTCGAAATCTTCCGTAAACACGGCGCACTGCGGATTGCCCACGTTCAGGACGACGCATTCGCGTCCGGGAACCAGCCCTGCATGCAACTCCTCGATCACGGCCCGGCCCATGTTCATCTCGAAAGAATAGGAGTGGCCACGGGCGTGAAGGAGTCTCAAGGTTTTTGGCCCCGCGCCGGTGGAAATCGTGACTTTCTCCCGGGCGCGGCCCTCGGCGACGAGCAATGCGGCGGCGCAGCGCGTGCCGTTGCCGGAAATCTCGCTGCGGCTCCCGTCGGAGTTCCATAATTCGATGCTTGCGTCCGCGCCCGCGGCTTCGCTCAACAGCATCCATCCATCCGCGCCGACACCCGTATGACGTTCACAAATCGCGCGGGCAAAGGCCGCCGGGTCATTGAGGTGCCCGGCGATCCGGTGGCGCCACGTGAGCAGAAAATCGTTGCGCGCCCCGTGCGCTTTCGTAAATGGAATCTTCAAGCTACAGACGGCGGTAGATGTTTACCGCCGGCTCTCCTTTCGGCCCAACCTGCCACACCAGCCGGTACCGGCCAGCGCGCAGCATGGCGCCGGAAACCGCATCGCCCGGCTGCGCCAGGACCCACTCTTCGTGCAGATCCCGGTCCGGATTCGCCACCGCAGACTTCCAGGCTTCGGTGTTGTCCTGATACAGGCCTTCCCGCAACGGGATGCCCGCCAGCCGCAGAACCGTCGTCAGATCGCCGAACGTGAAGAGGATCCCGGATCCCGGCCGGTAATTCGCCGCCAGATACTTGGCCGCGCCGGCCGTCCAGGCTCTGCGTTCGGCCCAGCCCGCGGCTGCTTCCTCCCAGCATATCGAATTGCCGCCGATCCAGGCCGCCGCAGCGGCGACGCCGGCGAGGGCGGACGCCGGTATATGGAAGCGGCCTGGCAGCAGCGTCACTAGCGCTCCGGCCGCGATCGCCACCAGGGGCAGCAGCGCTAACGCATAGCGCGTGTTGTAGCGTGTGAACGGCTCGAGCTCGGGCACGAACACCGGAGTGCTTCCCGAATGGATGCTCCAAACGTAAAACGCGCCCGGCAGAGCGAACAGCAATAACGGCCACCAGGCCTTTCGAAACAGCGCGGTCACGGCGCCCGCAGCTCCCGCATAAAGCAGTGGCGAGCCGAGCACGTGTTTCATCGCGGCGTAGTAATACGCCAGCGCCGCGCTCCAATCCTGATTGCCGGGATGGGGCTTCATCCCCCGGGCGAGCTGGCGCTGATAAATCGCAATCGCGGAATAGGGACCGTTGTAAAACTCGAGGGCGTCGCCGTACCAGAACTGGTTGTGCGCAAGCCATGCCAGCGGGCCGAGCGCGGCCAGGGCCGCGAACAGCATCGCGTAATGCTTGCGCTTCGCGATCCATAACAGGTACAGCACTGTGAACGGAATCAAAAACCAGCCCTCATAGCGCGTGAGGGAAGCCGCGTTGGATGCCGCGGCCGCGGCCAGCACGGCCCCCAGGGAATGCTCCTTGTGGAACTTGAGCGTCGCCCACAGCAGAGCCGCCAGCGCTGCGGCGAAAACCGCCTCCGTCATCGGAGCGGCTTGCAGGAACAGCATGTTCGGATTCAACGCGAAGAGCAGCGCGGCGGCGGCGGCCGCGTGGCCGCATCCGTAGGCTCGCCAGGCCGCGGCGCAGAGAAACGTCCCGGCCAGCGCGAAGCACACTACCGTCGGGATCACGCCGGCAAGGCCGTTTCTCCACAGCGGGTCGATCCAGGCGAGCGTGGCCCACAACAAGTGCGGCAGCGGGAGCCACACGGTGCCGATCTGTTCGGGTCCGGGCGTGCGGGAATCGAGGATGCGCCGCGCGATGTTCAGATGCGCTTCGGCGTCGCCGTAGTAAAGCGTGTAGCCCCGTGCCCAGATCCACGATGCGACGGCTCCGCCGAGCGCAAGCAATAAGGCAAAGGCGCGAAGGGCGAAGGCGCGGGGCACACCTCATGGTAAACCGCGTGGAGAGGCCGGTCTTGCATTGCCCGCAAGCGAGGCCGCAGCAGCCCCTCAGGCGGCTCTAGCCGGGTTGCAAACCCGGCGCGCGAACCATCCGCCCCACATCCGGCTAAAACGTCGTGAACTGGCGGAACTCTTCAAAGCGCGCGTCGATCTCGCCGCGCTTCAAGGTCCGGAAACGCTCCACGCCGAAGCGCTCGCAACAGAAGCTGCCCATCACCGAGCCGTAAATCACGGCGCGGCTCAGTTCGTGCCGGTCGACGTGATCGGCCTCGATGTCGAAGCCCTGCTGCGCCAGGTATCCGATGAAACCGCCCGCGAAACAGTCGCCCGCGCCGGTGGGATCGAAGACGTTTTCCAGCAAGTAGCCGGGCACGATGAAATAGGAGTCCCTGCGGAACAGGCAGGCGCCGTACTCGCCGCGCTTGATCACCAGGGTGTGCGGGCCCATCGCCAGGATCTTCGCCGCGGCCTTCTTCAGGTTGGTTTCGCCCGACAGCATGCGCGCTTCGCCGTCGTTGATCAGCAGAAAATCCCAGGTACGGATGGTCGCCAGCAGCTCCTCGCGGAAATCGGCGATCCAGTAGTTCATCGTGTCGCCGCCGGAAAGCGTCAGGTTTTTCATCTGGTTCTGCACGCCGCGCTGCAAGCGGGGCTGGATGTTTCCCATCAGCAGGTAGGGAGCGCTTTTGTAGCTTTCGGGGAGTTTCGGCTCGAACTCGGCGAACACGTTCAAGTCGGTCACCAGCGTTTCCCGATCATTCATGTCGGGCGTGTATCTGCCCTTCCAGAAGAACGTTTTGCCGGAAACGCGCTCCAGGCCTTCCAGATCCACGCCGTGGCCGGCCAGGAGATCGTGGTCTTCCTGGGCGAAATCGTCGCCGACGACGGCCACGATGCCGACTTTCGTGAAATAGCTCGCGGCGAGAGAAACATAGGTGGCCGCGCCACCCAACATGCGGTCCACGCTGCCATGCGGCGTTTCGATGCCGTCGTAGGCCACGGACCCAACAACAATCAGGGACATTGTCCGATTGTAGCGAAACCGGGCTTTCGCCTGTACCACACGGCCCGGCGCAGAATCCGCCGAACAAGGTCACCCAAGGTGAGCGTCAACCGGGGGCCGCTGCTGGACCGGAGCGGCGAAGACCCGCCCGGAGATGACGCTAAGATGAAGAGCGAGACTATTCGCGTTGCAGATCGTTTCGCGTTATCCCGTCGATCTGATCCTGCTCGTCCTGGTCACCCTGATTCAGGCGTTCGGGATCCGCCTGCTTTGGCGCACGGGAGCGGCGCGGAACTCGCCGCGCGTGCGGACCGCGATCGTCACGGGAGCCGCGTTGTCCTTCGCGCTGCTGCTGCTCGGCGTCATGATCCAGCGCAGCGGCCTGGCGGGAGCGCTGCCCGTGTGGGTGACGACGTGGGGACGCGGCATGGTGGCCGCCTGGGCGCTGACCAGTTCGCTGGGCGTGGCGGGGCTCGCCATCGCGCGGCTGATTCCCGTTCACCCGCCTCACAGCCCGCCGCGGCGGGCGTTCCTGCAAACCACGCAGGCGGCGCTGGTGGCCGCGCCCGTCCTGGCCACCGGCTACGGCGTCTTCATCCAGCGCTATGATTTCCGCTTGCGCGAGCAGGACATCCGGATCCGGAGTCTTCCGCCCGATCTCGACGGCCTGCGCCTGGTGCAGCTCACCGACATTCACCTGAGTCCGTTTCTCAGCCTGCGCGAGCTGGATCACACCATCGCCATGGCCAACGAGACGCGCGCCCACATCGCACTGGTCACCGGAGATCTGATCACGCGCGGTGACGACCCGCTGGAGGATTGCCTTGTACATCTGAAGGCCTTGCGCTCAGAGGCGGGCACCTACGGCTGCCTGGGCAACCACGAGATTTACGCCGGAGCCGAACATTACGCCACCCGGCGCGGCGCCGAACTCGGGCTTCGTTTTCTGCGCCAACAGGCCGAGCCGCTGCGGTTCGGCTCGGCGACACTGCACCTTGCCGGCGTCGATTACCAGCGCATCAACGTTCCGTATCTGCGCGGGGCCGAGGCGCTGGTGCGTCCGGGCGCCTTCAACGTGCTGCTGTCGCACAATCCCGACGTATTCCCCGCCGCCGCCGCCAAAGGATTCGGCCTGACCATCTCCGGCCACACGCACGGCGGGCAGATTCGCTTTGAAATTCTGCGCAAGCACGTGAGCCTGGCGCGGTTCTTCACGCCTTACGTGGACGGCCTGTATCAGGAAAATGGTTCCTCGATTTTCGTCTCGCGCGGCATTGGAACCATCGCGCTTCCCGCCCGCCTGGGCGCTCCGCCGGAGGTTGCGCTGTTGCGCCTGTGCCGTACCTGATCCTCAGCGACATTCACAGCAACCTGGAGGCGCTGAACGCGGTGCTCGAGGATGCGCGGGGCCGCTATGACCGGATTCTGTGCCTGGGCGACCTGGTGGGTTACGGCGCCGACGCCAACGCTGTGGCCGGATGGGCGCGCCAGAACGCCACCGTGGTGGTGCGCGGCAACCACGACCGCGCCTGCTGCGGCCTGGAAGATCTGGAGAACTACAATCCCGCGGCGCGAGCCTCCGCCATCTGGACCCGCCGCGCGATCACGCCCGAGATCCGCCAGTATCTCGAACAACTTCCACAAGGACCGGTGCAGATCGAAGACGGGCCCGAGCCTTTTGATCTGGTTCATGGCTCGCCGTACCACGAAGATGAGTACCTGGTGAACCTCGGCGACGTGCAGCATCTGAAGCCGGTGCTTCAGCCGACGGTCACCTTCTTCGGGCATACGCATGTGCAAGGGGGGTTCGCGTTTCTGCGGCAGGGCGTGCGGCGGATCTCGCCGCAAGGGCCGTTTCACGCTGGTCCGCCGCATCGATTCCTGATCAATCCGGGCTCGGTTGGCCAGCCCCGCGATCGCGATCCGCGCGCGGCCTACGCCTTGTACTCGCCCGAGGACCGTTTGGTTGAGTTCCGCCGCGTGGAGTACGACATCCGGACCGCGGCCCGGAAAATCAGGACCGCCGGGCTGCCGGAAGTGCTGGCCGCGCGTTTATTTGAGGGCGTGTAGAGACGGGGCTCCCCTACTTCTTCTGAAGCGTCCCCCGGCAGGACTTCGTTCCGCATTCGCACTTGTTGTGGCCGGTGTCCTTGTCGAAGTTGTAGTCGACGGTCAGCTCCTCGCCTTTCCGGATCGGCCGGGCGCTCATGTAAAGGACGTGACCCTTCATGATGCGCGTCACCAGGTTCGGCTCGCAGCTATGGTTGATAATCTCCGCGCCGCTTCCGCCCACAGCGCCGTCGAGCGTCCAGTAATGATCAACCGCGAACAGGTAGGTGTGCTCGCCTTGGCCCCGCTTCTTGGCCTCGCGGCGGTTGCAGCGCTCGCCTGTGTATTCGATCACCTTGCGGTTCGCCGGAATGTTTTCCAGAGCGTAAACACCATAGCGGTGGATCTTCGATTTCCGGATCTCGAGCTTGAAACACACATAACGGGGATCGATCTTCGGATCCCGCACGAGCGGCGTTCCCTTGGGCATTATCCGTATTTTACTGTGGCCCGTTTTGGTTCCCGCACGTTCGGGCTGCGCCATTTGGCTCATGGCCAGGCTGCGGCAAGCGCGGTGCAACGCCCGTCTTCACTGTAAGTTGCGGCATGAGCAGTTTGGCGCGCCGGATGCGCTCGATTCTTGCCGGAGGTCTAAATTGGAGTTATCGATCCAAGCTGGTGCGTACGCGTCGCCGGAACTGGGCGAAGCCGAAGTGGTCGAGCGGAAGGGGACCGGTCATCCCGACACGATTTGCGATGCACTTGCGGAGGAAGTTTCCCGAGCTCTTTGCCTTCACTATCTCCGCCGGTTTGGCGTAATCTTGCATCACAATGTCGACAAAGTCCTGCTGTGCGCGGGCACGGCCCGTCCGGGTTTCGGAGGCGGTGAGGTGCTGGATCCCATTGAGGTTTATCTCGCAGGGCGAGCGGCCGCCGAGCATAACGGAGAGCGCGTCCCTGCCGGGGATCTTGCGGTGGAGGCTTGCAGGAGCTGGTTACGCTCCCATCTGCCGGCTCTGGACCTGGAGCGTCACGTCCGGATCATCCCCAAATTCCATCCGGGTTCAGGGGCTTTGACCGGCTTGTTCTCGAACCGCGGAGCGCATGCGCCGTTGTCGAATGATACATCGGCCGGAGCCGGGTTCGCGCCATTCACCAGGTTAGAGCGGGTGGTGCTGGAAGTTGAGAGGACCCTGAACAGCCCGGAAACAAAGCAGGCTCATCCCGCCATCGGGCAGGATGTCAAGGTGATGGGAGTGCGGCACGGCTCGCGCATCCGTCTAACGATCGGCTGCGCGATGATCGGGCGGTATCTGGCCGGCCTTCCGGATTACCTGGAAGCCAAGGCGGCCGCGCGCGAGCTCGCACTGGCCGCGGCTCAGCGGATCACGGACCTGCGCGCGGATGCCGTCGTGAATGCCGCCGATGATGTGGAGAAGGGCAACCTTTATCTCACGGTTACCGGAACATCCGCCGAGGCGGGCGACGACGGAGAGGCCGGGCGCGGGAACCGGGCGTCCGGATTGATCACGCCGTACCGGCCGATGACGTTGGAGGCGGCGGCCGGAAAGAACCCGGTGACCCATGTGGGCAAGCTTTACAATCTCGCCGCGGCGAGGATCGCCGGCCGTCTGGTGCGCGCTGTGGGCGGCGTCAGAGGAGCGTCGTGCGTGCTGGTGAGTGAAATCGGCCGCCCCATTGACGATCCTCAGCTCGCCGATGTCCGGCTGGAGTTGGAATCCGGGCGGGCCGAGGGGGAAGCGCTGCGAGCGTCCGTAAGGGAAAACGTCCTGGGGGAGTTGCGCCGGTTCGATGAACTCCAGGCCGGATTGCTGGCCTCGCAGGTGGGGGTCTATTAGAGACCGAACAATCTCATGGCGTTCTGTTTCAGGATGAGCGGGCGCACTTCGTCCTTGATGGCGATCTTATCGAAGTCGGCCATCCAGCGGTCCGGTGTGAGCAACGGATAATCCGAACCGAACAGCACTTTGTGTTTCAGCAGGGAATTGGCGTACTGCACCAGCGTGGGCGAGAAATATTTGGGCGACCAGCCGGAAAGATCGATATAGACCTGCGGTTTGTGGAGGCACACGGAAAGCGCTTCGTCCTGCCACGGGAACGACGGGTGCGCCAGGATGATGGGCAGATCGGGGAAGTCGACCGCGACGTCGTCGATGTCCATCGGGTTGCCGTATTTCAGGCGCACGCCGCCGCCGCCCGGCATGCCGGTGCCGATGCCGCTGTGGCCGGTGTGGAAAATCACGGGCATCTTGGCGGCGTTGAGGACTTCATAGAACGGATACGCGAGGCGGTCGTTGGCCGCGAATTTCTGGAGCGGCGGATGCAGCTTGAAGCCGCGGAAGAGACCGGTCCGGATCAGACGCTCGGCTTCGGTGACCGCTTCCTTGCCGCGGGTGGGGTCGATGCTGGCGAAAGCGAACATGAAATCGGCGTTCTCCTTGGCGAACGCCCCGACCTCTTCGTTAGGCACCTGGGGACGTCCGGTGAGGCGTTCATCGACGGAGAACACGACGCAGCCGATTTTGCGCGAGCGGTAATATTCGGCCAGATCGGCGCGCTTGTAGGACACGCCCACGTTGCCGAAATACTTGCGGGCGGCCTCCCCGGCTACATTGCCGGCCGGGTCGGGTTCGATGTGCACGTGCGTATCAATGGCGATCAAGTTCTGTGCGTTCACTTGGCGATTTCCTTCCGTAGGGAGATGACGTGGAGCGGGGGATGCTCGGCGTACAGGTCCTCGACCAGCGCCGCGCGGTTGCGCAGCACGGCGCCTTGATTGATGGAGCCTTTGTCGGTGATTTCGTGGCGGTCGATCGAGGGCGGCTCCTCCAGCAGCACTATACGGACGATGCGGTTGGAGCTGCCGGTGGCGTGTGCCGCGAATTCATTCAGCAAGCTCTGGAATGTGCCGCGGCGTTCTTCGGGCGGCAGTTGGCTGCAAACATCGGCGGCCGGGAAGACCAGCGCGGTGACGAAGTCGCGGTCATGGCCCGCAATCACCACGTCCTGGGCATACGGTGCAAAGTGCGCGAGGAACCGCGCGCGCAACGGGCCTGTGCTGACAAACGTGCCGGTGGAAAGCTTGAAGTCCTCCACGATGCGCCCGTCGAAGACGAACCCGCGGTTGATGTCGTCCGGATCCGCGAAGCGGAATGCATCGCCGATGCAATAAAAGCCCTCTTCATCGAAGGCCGCGCGCGTGAGATCGTGCTGGCGCCAGTAACCCGGCGTGATGCCCGGGCCTTTGAGCCGCGCCTCCAGCTTGTCGCCGCGCGGCACCAGCTTCAGCTCGACGCCGGCAGCGGGCAGTCCGATCTCGCCGGCGCGCTGCAAGTCTTTGCCCGGAAACATCGCGGCGGGCCCGGTTTCCGTAGAGCCGAGTCCGGTGAACATCAGGATGCGCTCGCCGCAGGTTTTGACGGCCAGCTCTTGCAGCTCCTCCCACACCGGCTGCGACAGTCCCGCGCCCGCGTAATACAGCATCTTCACCGATCCGAAGAAACGCTCGCGAAATTCGCGGTTGCCGCGCAGGAAGGGAAGCAGCGCTTCAAAGCCTTTCGGAACATTCAGGTAGAGATTCGGCCGGACGTCGTAGATGTTGCGCACGGTGGCGGCCATGCCGGCCGGCGCCGGGCGGCCTTCGTCGATATAAAACGATCCGCCATTGTACACCACCAATCCGACGTCGTGGTTGCCGCCGAAGGTGTGATTCCACGGGAGCCAGTCGCAGAGCACGGGCGGCTCGTCTTCCACCCAGCGCAGAATATTACGCACCAGTTGTTGATTGCTGGCGAGCATCCGGTGGGTATTGATCACGCCCTTGGGGGCGCCGGTCGAGCCGGAGGTGAACAGCAGTTTCGCAATGGTGTCCGGGGTAACGGCCGCGCGGGCTTCCTCCACAGCGGGCGTTTCGGCAGTAGCGTCAAGCTGAGCGAAATCGGCGAGTTCGGCGTCCGCGGGCAGAACGGCGTCGATGGCCTTGCGGTACGCCACCGGGTCGCTCGCATAGACCATGCCGGGCGTGAGCAGTTGGAAAATGTGGCGAAGTTTGCCGAAATCCGAGGACACCAGCGAGTATGCGGTCGAGATGGGCGCGTAGGGGATGCCCGCGTAGTACGCGGCGAAGCCCAGGACGGCGTGTTCCAGGCTGTTGCCGGAGAGGATCGCGATGGGACGCTGGACAGAGACATGCGGCCGGTCGAGCAACGCCTGGGCCACGCGCCGCGCGGCGGAGCGGAACTGCGCGTAGGTGAGCGTGCGCCATTGGCCGCGCGAATCCCGCTGGCCGAACAACACTTTGTCCGGAGTCTTGGCCGCCCAGTACTCCAGCTTGTCGGTCAGCGAGCGGGGATATTCTCCCAACGGGTGCACGGGCCGGACGTAAATGACGCCGCCGGAGGCGCGCTCCACCGTCACCTCGCGCGGACCAAAGCGGAGATCGCGGAGTGGCGCCGCAGCCGTCAAAACCGGCCTCCCGATTCGGCGAGCTGCCGCAGCAGAGGCGCGGGCGCCCAGAGATCGGATCCGAAGCGCCGTTCGAGATCCCGGATGCCCTCGTACACTTTTTTCAGGCCGATGGTATTCGCGTACCACATGGGTCCGCCGCGCCACGTTGGGAAACCGTAGCCGGTGGTGTAGATCACGTCGATGTCGGCGGCGCGGGCGGCGTGGCCTTCTTCCAATATTTTCGCGCCTTCGTTGATCATCGCGTAAAAGCACCGCTCGATGATTTCCTCGTCCGACACCGGACGGCGCTCGATGCCCAGCTCGCGTGAGGTTTTTTCGATCAGCGCGTGCACTTCCGGATCGGTGCTGGGCTTCAGATTCTCGTCGTATTTGTACCAGCCCGCTTTGGTTTTCTGTCCCCAGCGTCCGGCCTCGTAGAGCTTGTCGTGGATCACCGGCTTGCGCACGCCGGGCTTATCAAGATGCTTGTATTCCTGGCGGACGCGCCACAGCAGGTCGATGCCGCCCAGGTCGTCGACGGCCATGATGCCCATGGCCATGCCGAAACCGGTGAGCGCGGCGTCGATCTGTTCGGGCCACGCGCCTTCTTCCACCAGGAACTGCGCCTCGCGCATGTACGGGAACATCATGCGATTGCCGACGAAGCCGCGGCAGTTTCCGACCACCACGCCCACTTTCTTGAGCGTCTTGGCGATCGCCAGCGCGGTGGCGATCACCTCCGGGCTGGTCTTGGCGCCCCGCACGATCTCGACCAGCCGCATCACGTTCGCGGGGCTGAAGAAATGCAGGCCCACGACCATGTGCGGGCGCGAGGTGCCGGCGGCGATGGCGTCGATATCGAGCGTTGATGTGTTGGTCGCCAGCACGCAGTCTGGTTTGGCGATGGCGTCGATATCGGCGAAGAGCTTTTTCTTCACTTCCATGCTTTCGAAGGCCGCTTCGATGATCAGATCAGCGCCGCCGAATCCGTCATAGGTCAACTGCGGATGGATCATGGCCATGCGTTGATCCATCACGGCCTGCGGCGTGCGCCCGCGCTTGACGCTGCGCTCGTAGTTCCGGCGCACGGTGGCGAGACCCCGGTCGAGCGCCTCTTGCGAGGTGTCTTTGACGAGCACCGGAATGCCCGCGTTTACAAAAGCCATGGCGATGCCGCCGCCCATGGTGCCCGCGCCGATGATGGCGACCTTGCGGATCGGGTAGACGGGCGTGTCCTTCGAGATGCCGGGAACCTTCGACACGCCGCGCTCGGCGAAAAAGACGTGAATCATCGCCTGGGCCTGCGGCGAGGCGAGTGCGCGCTTGGAGATTTCGCGCTCGCGCTTGCAGCCTTCCGCAAAGGGCAAAGTGGTTGCGGCCTCGATGGCCTCGATCGCCAGCAGCGGCGCGGTCTGGTGCGGACGGATTTTCGCGGCCTGCTGGCGGCCCGCTTCAAACGCCGCGGGATCGAAGGAAGGGATGGGGCGGTCCGAGGTCCGGCTCACGGGTTTCGCTGCGATCTCGCGCGCGAAGGCTGCGGAGGCCTCGATCAAATCGCCCTCGACGACGCGGTCGACCAGGCCAAGATCGAGAGCCTCGGAGGCTTTCACCAGCCGGCCCGAGACGCACAAGTCGATCGCCGCGGGTACGCCCACCAGGCGCGGCAGACGCTGCGTGCCCTCGGC
>CAZTKA010000026.1:0-30162 GCA_964614015.1 uncultured Bordetella sp.
GCCCAGGCGATCGTGTCGTTGCAGGCGGTGAAGGGAGTCGAGATCGGTTACGCGGCCGAAGGCACGGTGGCGTTCGGCTCGAAGGTGCAGGACACGATTCATTACGACCGCGAGGCGCACAAGTTCACGCGCGGGGCGAACCGCGCCGGCGGCCTCGAGGGCGGGATCACAAACGGGCAGGATATCGTCGTGCGCGGGCTGCTGAAGCCGATTTCGACCTTGCGGCGGCCGCTCGAAAGCGTGGATTTTGAAACCCGCGAGCCGGTGCAGGCCGCCTATGAACGCAGCGATGTGTGCGTGGTTCCCGCGGCCGGCGTCGGCGGCGAAGCGATGGTGGCGCTGGTGCTGGCCGGCGCCGTGCTCGAAAAATTCGGCGGCGATTCGCTCGGCGAAACCAAGCGCAACTACGAAGCCTACCTGGAACAGGTCAAGAGCTTTTGAAGAATGATTTACACGATCGTAAAATACGGCCAGCCGGTGCTCGAAAAGAAGGCGGCGCCGGTTACGGAGTTCGATACGCCGGAGCTGCATAAGCTGGTCGAAGACATGTTCGAATCGATGTACGCGGCGCGGGGCGTGGGTCTGGCCGCGCCGCAGATCGGCATCGGCAAGCGGATCGCCGTGATCGATATCAGCAGCGGCGAGGAGCCGGAAAAAAAATTGGTCCTGATCAATCCGGAAATCGTGGGCGAGGATGGAACGCAGACCGGCGAGGAGGGCTGCCTGAGCCTGCCCACCTTCCGCGAAGTGGTCACGCGGCCGCGGAAGGTGACGGTGCGCGCCCAGGATGTGCACGGCAAAATCTTCGAGATGTCGGGCGAGGATCTGCTGGCGCGCGCGTTTCTCCATGAGACGGATCATCTGAACGGTCGACTGTATATCAGCCATATCAGCCCGCTGAAACGCGATCTGATCCGGCGTAAGATCCGGAAGCTTCAAAAGGCAGGAGAGTGGGGATGAACGGAGCGGCCAGTGGCTGGTGGCCGGTGGCCGGAACAGGCCGGCGATGAGACTGGTGTTTCTGGGCACTCCGGAGTTTGCGGTTCCTTCGCTGAGGGCGCTGGTCAACGCCGGCCATGAGGTGGTTGCCGTGTTCACCCAGCCCGACCGCCCGAAGGGCCGCGGACAGAAACAAGCGATGCCGCCGGTGAAGCGGGCCGCTCTGGATCTGGGGCTGCCAGTGCATCAGCCCGAAAAAGTGCGCGCGCCCGAGGTCGTTGAGCAGTTGCGGGCGATGGCTCCGGAGACCATGGTGGTCGCCGGATACGGACAGATCATTCCGCAAAGCATCCTCGATATCCCTCCGCGGGGAATCATCAACGTGCACGCCTCGCTGCTGCCGAAGTACCGCGGGGCGGCTCCGCTGCAATGGGCTATCGCGCGCGGCGAGCAGCGTACGGGCGTGACCACCATGAAGATCGACGCTGGCCTCGATACGGGCGCGATGCTCCTCAAGTGGGAGACCGGGATCGGGCCGGAGGAGACCGCCGTCGAGCTCGGGGAACGCCTCGCGGTGGCGGGCGCGGAATTGCTGCTGCGTACCCTGGCCGATCTGCATACGATTCAGCCGGAGCCGCAGAACGAGGGGCAGGCGACGTGGGCGCCCGTGATCCGCAAAGAGGACGGGCACATCGATTGGAAAATGAGCGCCCAGGAAATCGTAAATCGAGTACGCGGGTTTACGCCCTGGCCGGGTTGTTACGCGTTCCTGCGCGGCCACAGGCTGCATGTGTGGAAGGCGCGCGTGTCCGATCGAGTGCTGCCCCCGGGGGAGATTCATGTGGAAGGGCGGCGGTTGTTTGCCGGATGCGGCGGGGGAGCAATTGAGATATTGGAAGTGCAGATGGAGGGCAAGAAACGAATGCCGGCGGCGGCGTTTCTGAACGGCTTCACGCTGCGGACGGGCGAGGTGCTGAAGTGACGTTACCGAAGGGATTTCGATACGCGGCGACGTATGCGGGCATCCGCAAGGTAGCCCAAGACGATCTCGCGCTGATCGTTTCCGAGACTCCGGCGGCCACGGCGGCGGTGTTTACCAAGAATCGCGTGGTGGCGGCTCCCGTGGTGCTGGCGCGAAAGAATTTGGCCGCCTCCAAGGGGCGGGTGCGCGCCTGGCTCATCAATGCAGGCAACGCGAATTGCGCGACGCGCACCGGGGCCCGCGTCGCGGCCGAATGCGTGCGCGCGGCGGCGAAGGCTTTGGGCGTGCGGCCCGAGGAAGTGCTTCCGGCATCGACCGGTGTCATTGGCGTCGAGATGGACGCGCGGAAAGTGGTGAACGCGCTGCCGCGGCTGGCGGCGTCGCTCGGACCGTGGTTCGATAATGTCGCCGCGGCGATCATGACCACCGACACGCGTCCGAAAACGGCGTATGCGCAAGCGGGCCGCGAGGTGTCCATCGCGGGAATGGCGAAGGGCGCGGGGATGATCCAGCCCCGCATGGCGACGACGCTGGGGTTCGTGATGACCGACGCCGTGGCCACGCCGGCGGAGTTGCGCGCCGCGCTGAAGCGCGCCATCGGCGTCAGCTTCCATCGGCTGACAGTGGATGGGGACACCTCCACCAACGACACGGTTTCGGTGATGGCCAGTGGAGCCTCCGGCGTGCGGCCCGGCGCGCGGGCTTTGCGAGCGGGGCTGACGCAGGTGCTGGAATCGCTGGCGAAACAGATCGCCGCCGACGGCGAAGGCGCGCGGAAGCTGATCACAATCGACGTGGAAGGCGCGCCGAGCCATCGCGCGGCGGAAATGATCGCCCGCGCGATCGCAAATTCGCCGCTGGTGAAAACGGCGATCGCTGGATCGGATCCGAACTGGGGGCGCGTGCTGGCCGCCGCCGGCTCTGCCGGCGTCGCCTTCGATCCCCGCCGCGCCGACGTCTACATGCAGGGGTTGAGGGTGTGCCGCGGCGGCCTGGCGGCGGATTTTTCCGAAGCCGAGCTTTCCAAGAAACTCGACGAGCGCGAGTGCCACGTGCGCCTGGTGCTGCGCGGCGGCGGGCACGGGAAGGCCCGGATGTGGACCTGCGACCTTACGGAGGAGTACATCCGCATTAACGCCTCCTACCGCACGTGAATGCGTCAAGACCCCTGGGGATGGCGGGTCTCGACCCCTGGAACCCTGGGGAAGCATACGATATACTGCCCTTGTCGAGAGAATCCGCGGAGGCACAATGGGAATTTTCGCGGAGCGCCGCGCCGCGCTCGCAGGCACACTGGGCGGAGTAGTTTGCGCCATTTCCGCGGCCACCCTGTTGACGGCGCAAGCGCCGCCGGCGCTTACGCCCCGGGCCTTTCTCGATCAGTATTGCGTCACCTGCCATAACCAGCGGCTGAGAACCGCCGGCCTTGCGCTCGATACACTCGATGCGAGCAACCCCGCGTCGAAAGCGGAGGTCTGGGAAAAAGTCATCGGCAAGCTGCGCCAGGGCTCCATGCCGCCGCCCGGATTGCCGCGGCCGGAAGCTTCCGTGTATCGCGCCGTTGCGGTGTCGCTCGAAAACGAAATCGACCGTGCCTGGGCGGCGAATCCTTACCCCGGGCGCATTCATGCCGTGCACCGCTTGAATCGCGTCGAGTACAACAACGCAATCCGCGATCTGTTCGCGCTTGACATGGACGTGAAGCCTTTGCTGCCGGGGGATGAAACCGCGGACGGCAGTTTCGACAATTTCGCCGACGTGCTCTCGATTTCGACGGCGCACCTGGAGCGCTACATGTCCGTGGCTCGCCAGGTGACGCGTCTCGCCGTAGGTCTGCCGCCGGTGCGGCCGGCGCTCGAAACGTTCCAGATCCCGCTGCACGTCTTGCAGGAGGACCAGCAGAGCGAGGATCTGCCTTTTGGTTCACGGGGCGGCATGGCGATCCGATACAACTTTCCCGTGAGCGCCGAGTATCTGGTGAAGGTGCGGTTGCAGCGGCAGTATCAGGATTACCTCAAGGGCATGGGCTGGGAACAACAGCTCGACATTCGCCTGGACGGGAAGTTGATCAAACGCTTCCCGGTCGGAGGCAAGGCGCAGGGCCGCCCGGCCGCGGCCAGCTATGCGGGCGACGGCGAACCCGGATTCGCGGGCGATCCAGAATGGGAAATTTACATGCAAACGGGCGGCGACGCCGGCTTGGAAGTGCGCATCCCGGTGCAAGCCGGCCCGCATGTCGTGGGCGTGGCATTCGTGCGGCAGATGTTCGCGCGCGAGGGCCTGCCGCAGCCCATCCAGCGCGGCCGCGTGATCACCAATGATCAGGTGTACATGGAGTTCGCGAACGTGGGGTCGGTACAGATCGGCGGGCCGTACGGCGCGCGCGGGGTGGCCCAAGACACACCCAGCCACAAAGCGATTTTCGTATGCGAACCGCGGCAGGCATCGGAGGAACGCGAATGCGCCTCCCGGATTCTTTCCCGGATGGCCCGGCGGGCATACCGCCGTCCGGCTGCTGCGGCCGATGTGAATACGCTGCTCGAGTTCTATGACAAAGGCCGGAAGGAGGGCGGACGTTTCGACGACGGCGTCCAGTTCGCACTCGAGCGGATGCTGGTGGACCCCGATTTCCTGCTGCGTGTTCATCGTGACCCTCCGGGCGCGGGAGCGGCTCCCTACAAGCTCCCCGATATAGAGCTGGCTTCGCGGCTGTCCTTCTTCTTGTGGGCCAGCATTCCGGATGACCAGTTGCTGGAACTAGCCGAGCGCGGAGAACTGAGCAAGCCCGCAACGCTCGAATCGGAAGTCGCGCGCATGCTGGCCGACCCCCGCGCCGCCGACACGCTGGCTAAGAACTTCGCGGCGCAGTGGCTGAACCTGCGGCTGGTGGACGAGGTCGTGGTCGATCCCGACAAATATCCCACCTACGACCTGAGTCTGCTGCAAGGGTTCCGGACCGAGACGGAAATGTTTGTCGCCAGCACGGTGCGGGACGACCGCCCCGTGCGCGAGTTGCTGGATGCCAACTACACCTTCGTCAATGAACGCCTCGCGCGGCACTATGGAATTCCCGGCGTTTACGGGAGCCGCTTCCGCCGCGTGACGCTGCCCGATCCTAACCAGCGCGGCGGCTTGCTGGCGCAAGGCGCGCTGCTGGTGACCACCTCTTATCCGGACCGCACCTCTCCGGTATTGCGCGGGAAATGGCTGCTGAACAATATTTTCGGGTTGCCCATCCCGCCTCCGCCGCCGAGCGTCGCTTCGTCGCTCGAGACCAAACCCGGAGCGATGCCAGCCTCCATGCGAGAACGGCTTGCGCAGCATCGCACGGAACCGACCTGCAACAGTTGCCACTCGGTGATCGATCCGCTGGGATTCGCGCTGGAAAATTTCGACGTCATCGGCGCATGGCGCGCGGTGGACGAGGCCGGCAAGCCGATTGATGCCTCGGGGACAACGGCCAGCGGCGCGAAAATCGACGGTCTGCCCGGCCTGCGGTCCGCGCTGCTCAGCGATCCGGAACAGTTCCCGCGCACGCTGACCGAAAAACTGATGGCCTACGCGCTGGGCCGCCGGATCGAACCGTACGACCAGCCGGCGCTGCGCCAGATCGTGCGGAACGCGGCGCCGAGCGATTACCGCTGGTCGTCGCTGATTCAGGGGATCGTCAGCAGCCCGCCGTTCTTGATGCGGGCCCCGCAACCGAAGCCCTAGAGGAGAGCCATGCATTTCTTGAACAAATCGTTGCCGCGCCGGACGGTGCTGCAAGGCTTGGGAGCCACCGTGGCGCTGCCATTTCTGGATGCGATGCTGCCGCGGGGCCGTTCGGCCGTGACGCCGCAGCCTCGCTTCCTTGCATTCTACACGCCCAACGGCATGGCGATGGAGTACTGGTCGCCAAAGACCGAGGGCGCGGGTTTCGAAATGACGCCAATCCTGGAGCCGCTGGCTCCTTTCCGCGACCAGATGCTGGTGTTCAGCGGGTTGAAGGCGAGCTGGAACTACATTCACGCGGGGGCTTCGGGGTCATTCCTCACGGGCACGCCCCGTGGCGGGCGCACGGAGATCGAAATCATCGCCGACGTTTCCATCGACCAGTTGATGGCGCGCCACTTCGCCGGGGAAACGCAGCTCGGCTCGCTCGAGATGTGCATGGACGTTCCAGCCAACGCAGGCGCCTGCACCGGAAATCTGAGCTGTGTGTACACGCACACCCTGTGCTGGCGCAGCGCGACGCAGCCACTGCCGATGGAATGGAACCCGCGCGCGGTTTTCGAAAAACTGTTCGGCGATAGCGGCAGCACGGACCGCAACGCACGCGAGGCTCGCCTGGCGCAGCACAAGAGCATCCTCGATTCGGTCCGGGACAAACTCGCCGGGCTGAAGCGCGAACTCGGCGCCGCCGATCAGCACAAGGTGGACGAATACACTGAGGCCGTGCGCGACGTCGAACGCCGCATTCAGATGGCGGAAAAACAAAGCCAGATCGAGTTGCCCGCTATGGATCAGCCGCTGGGCGCGCCGCCGGTGTTCGAGGATCACCTGGCCCTCATGCTGGATTTGCAGTTGCTGGCGTTCCGGTCGGATTTGACGCGTGTCATTACGTTCATGATCTCTAAGGAACAAAGCGCGCGCCCGTATCCGCAGGTGGGGGTGCCCGAAGCGCACCATCCGCTTTCGCACCACAACAATATTCCGGAGCTGGTCGAGAAAATGTCGCGCATCAACCGCTATCACACGACGCTATTTTCGCAGTATCTGGCCAAGCTGCGCGGGACGCCCGATGGCGATGGAAATCTGCTGGACCACATGATCATCCTGTACGGCTCGGGGATTTCCAACAGCAACGGGCACTCGGGCGTCAACCTGCCGCTGCTGCTGCTGGGCGGCGGCGCCGGGAAACTCAAAGGCGGGCGGCATCTGAAGTACGCCAACAGCCCTTCGAACGCGAATCTGCTGGTCACCATCATGGACAAGATGGGCGTGCCGGTGGAAAAAATCGGCGGCAGCACGGGCAAGCTGGATATCGACACGCTGGCGGATCTCTGATATGCGGATTTCGACACGCCTCATGCTCGCCGGGTTTCCGCTGCTGATCGGCGGCATGAGCGCCGCCGAGCTGCTGATCGAGGCCGCGCGCAACGCCGATCGCGCCGCCCTGCGCGCACTGCTCGATCAGAAGGCTGACGCAAAGGCGGCGGCAGCCGACGGCGCCACCGCGCTGCACTGGGCCGCCTATCGTGATGATCTGGAATCCGCCGATCTGCTGCTCAAGGCCGGCGCGAATGTGAACGCCACCACGGATCTCGGCGTCACGGCGCTTTACAACGCCGCTGGGAACGGCAGCGCGGACATGATCCACCGGCTGCTCGCCGCGGGAGCTGACCCCAACATCGCGCTGATTTCCGGTGAAACGCCGCTGATGGCAGCCGCGCGGACGGGAAATCCGGTCGTCGTCGAACAACTGCTGGCCAGGGGCGCCAACGTCGACGCCCGCGGAACCCGCGGGCAGACCGCGTTGATGTGGGCGGTTTCGGAGAAACATCCCGAGGCCGTGAAAGTGTTGCTGGAACACGGCGCGAATGTGCACCTGAAGTCCGATGTCTGGACAATGGTGATGGCTGTGCCTCCGCACGGGTACTTGCCGTACAACAAAGCGATCCCGCATGGCGGCCAGACGGCGCTGATGTTCGCCGCGCGTGAGGGCGATCTGGAATCGGCGAAGCTGCTGGTGGCCGCCGGCGCGAACGTAAACGACGCAGACGCCTGGGGCGTGAGCGCCACGACGCTCGCCGCGCATTCCGGCTTCACCGGCCTGGTCGAGTTTCTGCTCGCTAAGGACGCCGATCCCAACCAGGACGGCGCGGGCTTCACGGCCCTGCACAACGCCATCATGCGGCGCGATGAGCGCATGGTAAAGGCGCTGCTCGATCACGGCGCCGATCCGAATGCGACGCTCAAGACGTGGACCCCGACGCGCCGTTCCTCGGAGGACTATCATTTCGATCCGGCTTGGGTAGGCGCGACGCCCTTCTGGCTGGCGGCGCGCTTTCCGCAGCCGAACATCATGCGGATGCTGGTTGCCAAGGGTGCGGATCCTTTGGTGGTTCACCACGCCGAGTGGATGGCCATCGAAGGCTTCGGCCACGTGCCGCGCAAGGAAGAGGCCACGGCTCTGCTCGCCGCGCTCGGAACTGGGGCAGGCGCCGCGTGGTTCCTGCCGCCCCCGTCCGAGCGCGAGGCCCAAACTCTGGAAGCCGTGAAACTGCTGGTCCAATGGGGCGTCGATGTGAACGCCAAGACCGCGAACGGACGCACGGCGCTCGATCTCGCCCGGCAACTGCGTTACGAGACGGTGGCGGCCTATCTGCTGGAAAAAGGCGCCAAGGAAGGCGTGCCCGCAGCCGGAGGCCGCGGCGGGCGCGGCGGCCGCGGCGGCCTGTAAGCCTTGCCTAGTGAATTGCCGCGCCCCCTTGTTCGCCTCCGCTGCGCGCCTGATTTCGAGCAGATGCAAGCGAGCCTTGTCTGGCAGAATGATTGCTCATCGTGCCGTATGCGGACTTATGCGGCGCTCACCGCGCTGTTTTGCGCTGCCGCGGGCGTGCAGGCGCAAGAGCCCGGGACGCGCGGCTTCGCCTTCGGCGCCAGTTATCAGGGGAGCGCCAATTCCTATGGCGCCGTGAGCCGGATCGACCTCTCCGGCGGGTACTTCTTCAAACGCCACTGGCAGATGGACCTGGGCATCCCGTTCTATGTGATCTCCCCAAGCGATTCCGCTGTCGCGGCAGGCGCCGCCAGCGCGCGCGGAATCGGCAACGTGTACACACAACTCCGCTTTGTCAGCGCCGGCCAGGCACTCAATTACATGTCGACGCTCACCGCCACGGCGCCCACCGGCGACCCGGCGCAAGGATTGAGCACCGGACGGGTTACCGTGGACTGGGGTCATTATTTCGACCGCAGCTTCGGACGTTTCACTCCGTTCGGTGAAATCGGCGTGGCGAATTCCGTCTCGGATACGACCTTCTTCGTACGGCCGTATACGACTCTGGGGTTCCTGGCGCGCGGGCAGGCCGGGGCACGCTATCGCGTTACGCCCTGGGCGGCCTTCGGCGCATCCGGCTACGTGATTGAACCGGCCGGCAGCCAGACCGTCATCAGCCGCGTCGTGCGGCAGCGCGTTACGCCTCCGCAGGGTCCTGCGGGAAACCCGCCCGGGAGGGGAGCCGTCAATCGGTTGCTGAGAAAACCCGTCTTCGAGGACACTACGGTGACCATCGGTACGGCGGGCATCGCGCGTGATCGGGGATTTTCGGGGTTTTTGCTGTTCGGAAATAATCCGGGCGTGAATCTCTATGGCGGCTTCACTCGCAGCACACAATTTGATCTGAACACCGTGTTTTTCGGAATCGGCTACAACTTGTCGAAAACGCTGGGAGGAATTTAGGTCAGTTCAGTGAGCAGGTTCTATGCGGGATTCCGTTCGGGAAGTGGAAAGATCGTGTCACGGCAGGCCAGTCTCTGGGCACTCCGCTCGCAAAAAAACCGCCCGCTCCGGAGATCGTCATCCCGGGCGGGCGGTCTTCGTCTTGACGCGATTGTTTACGGCACGCAGCGCGGAGTCTTCTCGCGATACTTGTCGTGACAATTCGCGCAGGCCGTGGTGATCACGTCGGCGGCGTCCACGATCTTGTCTTGGTCCTTCGCCTTCGCCGCGTTGTAGGCGACCATGGCGGCATCGCGCACGCCCTGCACCAGACTCGACCAATCCGGCGCGTTGATTGGGACAGGCCGCCCGTTGGCGCATACTCTGCCGGGAACCGTCAACAGGCTCGCGCCTTCATACATCGCCAGCGCGCTGTTCTCCACGGCCTCCCATTTGCCATAAGTGCTGGTCAGCGCGTCGGTGGACACCGAGGAATCCTTGGCCGGAGCGATCTTGGCAGGGTCCTCGCTCTGCGCGGCGAAGATCACGTTCGAATTGATATACAGAACGCCCTTCATGATCTGGCCGAGATTGGCCTGGGGCGCCGCTTTCGCGGCAGCCTTAGCCTTGGGGGCCTTCGCAGCGGCCTTAGGTCCGTCCCCTTTGGGCGCTTGCGCCAAGGAAAGTTGCACGAAAAAGGCGGACGTGCTTGCCGCCAAAAGTAACATAAAAGCTGCTCTGCGAATCTCCATATTCACTCCTGTATTCAGTCTTGATCCTTCTCCACCCCGATGGCAAGTATACAACGCCGCTGAAGCATCGTTCAATTCGGCGGAACTGTTCGCGGTGCGGCGTACCGCCGGCCCGAGCGCGGCAGTTTTTGACACCAGACTGAAAGACGGCGGCAGCCAAGTGTTGCGGGCAGGAGCGCCGGAGTCCTAGTCTGAGAAGGAGCACCTTTTTCCCTTGAATTCGAGCACTTCACCGAAACCGCTGCCGCCCGGAGCCCTGCGCCGGGCCGTCAGCCTGGAAACTTTCACTTTCAAGAACACCGCGGAAGTGGAGAACCTGACCGAATTCGTCGGCCATGAGCGCGCTCTGGAGGCCATGCAGTTCGGTATCGGCATTCGCCAACACGGATTTAACCTGTATCTGCTGGGTCCAGCAGGGGCGGGGAAGTTTACCATCGCCCGCGGCTTCCTCGAAAAACGCGCCGCGGCCGAGGCCACTCCCGAAGAGTGGTGCTACGTCAACGATTTCACTAGTCCGGAAACGCCGAACGCCCTTCCTCTGCCGCCCGGCCGCGCCATTCCCCTGCGCGATGACATGCAGCGCCTGGTGAGCGATCTGCGTTCCGCGATCGGTTCCGCTTTCGAAAGCGAAAATTATCGCGCGCGCAAACAGGCCATCGAACAGGACATGAAGGACCGGCGCGAGAAAGCCTTCGCGGAAGTCGCCGAGGAGGCCCAGCAAAAGGGAATCGCGCTGGTGCGGACTCCCACGGGGATCATCATGGCGCCCATGCGCAAGGACGAAGTCATGAAGCCGCAGGAGTTCGAGGAGTTACCTCCGGCCGAATATCAGCAGATCGAGGCCACGGTGGCAGAGCTGCAAAAAAGGCTGCGGGCGGTGCTGCTGCAAATCCCCCAATGGGAGCAGGAGAGCCGGGAAAAAATCCGGCAGTTGAATTATGAAGTGGCCACCTTCGCGGTGGGCCATCTGATGGACGAATTAAAAACGAAATACGCGGATCTGCCGCAAGTCGGCGAATTTCTGAACAGCGTGCAGAACGATGTGATTGAACACGTCGAGGAGTTCCTGACGCCGCCGGAGCATCCGCTGGCGGCGATGCTCGGCGCCGGGCCGGCATTCTTCCGCCGCTATCTGGTCAACGTCATCGTCGCGCGCGGCAACAACGACGGCGCTCCGGTGGTCTACGAGGATCACCCCACCTATCAAAACCTGGTGGGCCAGGTGCAATACACGGCGCAAATGGGCGTCTTGTCCACCGACTTCACGCTGATCCGGGCCGGGGCTCTGCACCGCGCCAACGGCGGTTACCTGATCCTGGACGCTTACAAGCTGCTCACGCAGCCCTACGCCTGGGATGCGCTCAAGCGCTGCCTGCGCTCTTCGCAGATTCGCATCGAAACGCCCGGCGAAATGCTTGGACTGGTCAGCACGGTGACCCTCCGGCCGGAGCCGATTCCCGTGTCGGTCAAAGTGATCCTGGTGGGGGAGCGCATGTTGTACTACCTGCTCTCCTCGCTCGATTCCGAATTCAACGAATTATTCAAAGTTGCCGCCGACTTCGAAGAGGAGGTGGAACGGCGCCCGGAGACGGAGCGGCTATACATGCAATGGATCGCCTCCCTGGCCCGTGCGGACAAACTCTTGCCGCTGGATGCCGCGGCCGTCGGAAGAGTCATTGAGCAGAGCTCTCGCGCGGCCGAGGATTCCGAGAAAGTCCTGGCGCTTCGACGCACCTTGCGCGATCTATTGCAGGAGGCCGATTACTGCGCCCGGCGCGCCGGCCGCGCTCTGGTCACGGCGGACGATGTTCAGTGCGCCATCGACGCGCAGATTCGCCGGAAGGACCGCGTCCGCCAGAAATTGCTGGAAGCAACCCTGCGCGGAACGCGCCTGATCGACACCCACGGGGAGCGCGTGGGCCAAATCAACGGGCTTTCCGTCGTCAGGCTGGCGGATTTTGCCTTTGGCCACGCCAGCCGGATCACGGCCCGCGTCCGGTTGGGGAAAGGCGAGGTGATCGACATCGAGCGCGAGGTGGAACTGGGCGGGCCCATTCATTCCAAAGGCGTGATGATACTCTCCGGTTTCCTGGGCGGACGCTACGCGCCGCAGCATCCGCTCTCTTTGCAGGCCAGCCTCGTCTTCGAGCAGTCCTACGGTGGCGTGGAGGGAGACAGCGCCTCCTCCGCCGAGCTCTATGCACTGCTGTCGGCCTTGTCCGGGCTGCCCTTGAAGCAATCCCTGGCGGTGACCGGTTCGGTGAACCAGCACGGAGAAGTCCAGGCGATCGGCGGCGTGAATGAGAAGATCGAAGGATTCTTCGACCTGTGCAAGGCGCGCGGGGAGCTGAATGGTCAGGGCGTGATCATCCCGCGCGCCAACGTCCCCCATCTCATGCTGCGGCAGGATGTGATCGATGCCGCCGCCGCCGGCAAATTCCACGTCTATGCGATCGCGACCATCGATGAAGGCATCGAACTGCTCACCGGTGTACCGGCGGGCGAGCGCGATGCGGCTGGAAAATTCCCGGAAGGCACCGTGAACCAGAAGGTGGAGTCATGCCTCATCGCTCTGGCCGAGAAGCGGATGGCTCTGGAGCGTAAGACGGAGCCAGGGGGTGGACAATGATGCGAGCAGATCCGGTTCGAACCATCCGGCGAATTCTGGTGGCGCTGGACGCCTCGCCGTCCAGTCTCGCGGCCCTGGAAGCAGCCGTGACCCTGGCGGGAAGGATGCAGGCCGAAATCCTCGGACTGTTTGTGGAAGACGTGGAGTTGCTGCGCACCGCCGAGTCCCCTTATGCCCGCGAGATCCTGTATCCTTCCGCGCAGGAAGCTCCGGTGAGCCGCCTCAGCATGGAGTCCACGCTGCGAACCCAGGCCGAACAGGCGCGCAGCTCGCTCACCCGCGCGGCGCAGCGTGCCAACGTTCCCTGCTCGTTTCGCTGCGTGCGCGGCCAGGTGACCGCGGAATTGCTGGCGGCGGCGGCAAGGACCGATCTCATCGCCCTGGGCAAGCTGGGATGGTCCCTGGGCGCGCGGTTCCGCATCGGGTCTACGGCCTTGGGTCTGGCTGAAAGCGCCCTGCCGGTCCTGTTGCTTCCCGAACACTGGACCCCCGCCGCACTACAGTTTCTGGTCTACTACGACGGTTCCGCGGAGGCCAGGCGAGCCTTGTCTTGGGCCGGGCAACTCGCTGAAATCGATGCGGGAACTCTGACCGTTCTTCTCACGACAAAGAGCCCGGACGAGGCCCGGGCGATGCAGGATGAGGTGGAGGACATTCTGGAGGGATCCCATCTGGCGGTCCGTTTCCAGCGGATCGATCCGGAGGACCGCGCCGGGCTGCTCAGACTCCTGCGGGAAGCCGGGAGCGCAATCTTTGTGCTTGGCGGCAAGGAACCGTTTGGGAAACTGCCGTTGTTGCAGGCGGTGCTGCGCGAGAGCACCGCGGCAGTGCTGTTGCTGCGCGATCAGGAGCCGTGAGGAGACGCCATTGCAGCCAACCCCCACAGCCCGTATCATGTATCATCTATCATCGGCCGAAAAGGAGGCTCTGATGACCTGGCGTATGGCAGCGGTTGGCATCGCGGCGCTGGCCGCGCTGGCGGCGATCCTTCTGGCGGCGCCGTCCGTCTATCCGGCGGGCACGACAATCTATGACCCCGCCCTTGCCTGGAATGGCTACACGGTGCTCTCGCCTTTGGGCACGCAGGCCGCGATCGTCATCGACATGAACGGCAACATCGTCAAGCGGTGGGACGGCTTCGTGAATTCCGCCGGCGGCCCGGCGCGCGTGCTTCCCGGCGGTGTCGTCATCGGAGCGGCGGGGGCCAATCCCCCGCGCCAGGAATCGCTCGAGCTCGTGCAACGCGATTTCGAGGGCAACGTGCTCTGGCGTTTCGACCGCAACGAACAGATCACGACGCGGGACGGTAAAATGATCTGGGCCTCGCGCCAGCACCACGACTGGCAGCTTGAAGACTTCCCCGCCGGTTACTACTCGCCGGAAGCGACGCCCCGGATCGAGGGCAGCAACATGCTGGTGCTCACCCACACGAACCGCGTTCAGCCCAAAGTGGCGCCGGGCGTGACGCTCGAAGATGACCGCATCATCGAAATCTCGCGGGATGGGAAGATCGTCTGGGAGTGGGTGGCGAGCGATCATATCGATGAATTCCTTTTCGACAAGTCTGCGCGTGAAGTGATTGCATCCACGCCGGGCTTCAACGCCGCCCGCGGCGCGTTCGACTGGTTGCACATCAACTCGGCGACCTATGTCGGCCCGAACCACTGGTATGAGGAGGGCGACCGGCGCTTCACGCCCAACAACGTCATCATCAGCAGCCGCCAGGCTTCCATCGTCGCCATCGTTGCCCGCGACGGATCCATCGTTTGGCAGATCGGCCCTGATTTCAGCGCCTCGCCGGAGCTGCGCGCGATCCGCCAGATTATCGGCCAGCATCATGCGCATCTCATTCCGAAAGGATTGCCGGGCGCCGGCAATCTGATGGTGTTCGACAATGGCGGCGCCAGCGGCTACGGAAGCCCGACCTCGATCGCCTTGAACGGGCAGGGAATCTATGTCCGGCCAACCTCGCGCGTCCTCGAGATCGACCCGGTGACACTCAAGCTGGTTTGGTCCTACACCGCGTCTACGTTCTTTGCCACGAACATCAGCGGCGCGCAACGGCTGCCCAACGGCAACACGCTCGTCACCGAGGGTCCGGGCGGACGGCTGTTCGAAGTGACCCGCGAGGGCAAGATCGTTTGGGAGTATATTTCCCCCTTATTCACGGGCGCGCAACCTTCCAACTCGGTCTACCGGGCCTACCGGGTGCCGTACGATTGGATCCCCCAGCTTGCCCGCCCAACCGAGCGGCCCGTTACGCCGCCCGCCGCCGGGGAATTTAGGGTACCCTGATCGTCATAAAGGAGTGACGCCGATGAATCGTACTCTGCTCAACTGGGTTGTACTCTCGAGCGCCCTGCTGGCTCCGTCGCCGGGTTTCGCCCAGGTTGCCTGTACGCGCGACGGACTGCAAGCCGCGGTCCGTCTCTACATCGGCGCCCAAAGCAAGGGCGACACGTCCGCCATGCCGCTGGCGCAGGGGCTCGCCTATATCGAGAACATGCAGGTCGTCGATATCGCTTCGGGCGTCATTCGGAAGCCGCTGAAGATTGATTTTCATCGCAGCCTGATCGATCCAACGACGTGCCAGACCTTCACGGAGGTGATCGTCACCGATAAGAGCCACCCGTACGTCATCGGCACGCGGCTCAGGGTCAATCACGACAAGATCGCCGAAATCGAATCGCTCGTGACCCAGGAAGGCGACTGGCTGTTCAACGCCGACAATTACATGAAGTGGTCGCCCAACGAGGATTGGGGAACGATCCCCGTGGCGCAGCGCGATAGCCGCGCGACCCTGATCGCCGCGGCGAACGCCTACCTGGATGCGTTCCTCGAACAAAAGGTCGACCTGGTGCCGTGGGGATATCCGTGCAACCGGACCGAGGGCGGCATTCACACCGGCAAGGGCCTTCCCGAAGATAGTTGCCAGGTCGGCGTGCCGGCCGGCGTGAATATCGTCGCGCGGCGCTTCATCGCCGACGAAGCGACCGGAGCCGTGGTGGCCTTCTGCACCTTCGGCGTCGGCGGGTTGCCGGATACCCATCTCTTCCGCATCGAGAAAGGCAAGCTGCGCTACGTGCATACGCTGACGCATGTGCCTCCGGGCAGGCAGGTCGGGCGTGGCGGCCAGGGCAAGGGTAAAGCAGCGCCCGCCGGCAAAGGCGGCGGCGCGCCGGACAACCAGAAGTAAACCGGACCCCGCTGCGGTGCGCCGCAACGGGTGTCTCAAACGGCCATCAGCCGCGGGCCCTGCGCGCATCGGCCTGATTCTCGTGGTGGGCACGCAGGGACTCGAACCCCGGACCTCCTGCGTGTGAAGCAGGCGCTCTAACCAGCTGAGCTACGTGCCCAAATCGGCCCGGCGAACCTCCATTGTAAACCACGCGCCGGGCCGCCGACTATAATGAGTCGATGCCGGAAAAGAATGCGGAAACCAAGCCTCCCACCTTCGAAGAGGGCCTCCAGCAATTGGAGGCCATCGTCAAAGAGATGGAAAGCGGCGACCTGCCTCTCGAACGCGCCCTGGAGCTCTTCGAGCGCGGCATGGGCTTGAGCGAAACCTGCCGCAAGCAACTGGCCGAGGCCGAAACGCGCGTCGAAATCCTCACGCGCCGCGCCGGCGAGCTGCAACCCGAACCCTTCGGAACAGGCAAGACGGAATGACTCTTTCCGAATACATCGCCCGGCAGCAGAGGCGCGTCGATCAGGCGCTCGATCGCTGGGTGCCCGCCGAATCCAAAGCCCCCTCGATCATTCACCGCGCCATGCGCTACAGCCTGTTCGCCGGCGGCAAGCGTGTCCGGCCGCTGCTGGCGATGGCCGCCGCGGACGCGGTCGCGGACAATCCCGCGGGCGTGGAGGATGCGGCCTGTGCGCTCGAACTGATCCACACCTATTCGCTGATCCACGACGATCTGCCCGCCCTGGATAACGATGATCTGCGCCGCGGCCGGCCCACCTGCCACAAAGTCTTCGGCGACGCGATGGCGATTCTCGCGGGCGACGCCTTGCTCACACTCGCGTTCGAAGTATTGGGCAAACTGGAGGGCGTCGGCCCCGAACAGCGCATCCGCCTGGTGGCCGAGCTTGCCGCTGCCTCCGGCACGGCCGGCGGCATGATCGGCGGGCAGGTGAATGACCTTCAAGGCGAGGGACAGCCTCCGACGGCGGAGCTGCTCGAATCCATTCATCGCGCCAAGACCGGAGCCTTGCTGCGCGCCAGCGTCCGCATGGGCGCGATTTACGCGGGCGCGGACGCCGCGCAGCTGGCCGCGCTCTCTTGCTTCGGCGAACACATCGGCCTGGCGTTCCAGATCGTCGATGACATTCTGGACGTCGAGCAACCCTCCGAGGCGCTGGGAAAAACCGCGGGCAAGGACGCCGCACAAAAGAAAATCACCTTCCCGGCGGTGTACGGCCTGGAACGCTCGCGCGCCATGGCCGAGCAGCAGCGCATCGCCGCGCAGAATGCGCTGGCCCCGTTCGGAGCGCGCGCCGTGTGGCTCCGTGAGCTTGCCGACCTGGTGGTTCACAGAACCGCATGACCGGTACCGCCAAGCTGCGCGTGGATCAACTGCTGGTCGAGCGCGGCCTGGCCGATTCGCGCGAGAAAGCCCAGGCCCTGATCCTCGCCGGCGAAGTCTTGATCGATGGACAGAAGGCCGATAAGCCCGGCCGCACGGTCGCAAGCGACTCCCGCGTGGAATTGCTCGCGCGGCTGCCCTATGTCAGCCGCGGCGGACGGAAGCTGGCCGCTGCCCTCGATCATTTCCGGGTGGATGTAACGGGCCGCATGTGCATCGACATCGGCAGCTCCACCGGAGGCTTTACCGATTGCCTGTTGCAGCGCGGCGCCGCGCGCGTCTGGGCGATCGACGTCGGCCGCGGCCAGCTCGATTGGAAACTGCGCGGCGATCCGCGTGTCGAGCTGCGCGAGGGCGTCAACGCGCGTCACCTCACTCCGGCCGATTTTCCCGTGCGTTTCGATCTGGCCGTGTGCGACGCCAGCTTCATTTCCGCGACGCTCCTGCTGCCCGCGATCGCTCCGCTGCTCAAAGAAGACGGCGAAATGATCATTCTGGTGAAGCCGCAATTCGAAGTCGGCAGAGACGAAGTGGGCAAAGGCGGCATCGTGCGCGTCCCCGCGCTCCACCAGGCCGCCTGCGCCCGCGTGCGCGCCTGCGCCGAACAACTCGGCTACCGCGCCTCCGTCATCGAAAGCCCGATTCTGGGCGCCGAAGGAAATCGCGAATTCTTGCTCTATGCCCAGCCTAAACGTTAAGACCGTCGGCGTCATCTCCAAGCCGCGCGTGGACCGCGCCGCGACTCTGGTACCGGAGCTTCTCGGTTGGCTGAAGCAGCGCGGCGTCGAAGTGCTGCTGGACGCGGAATCGGCGGCGTACGCCGGCGCGGGCGCCGGTCTGCCTCGCACGGAGGTGGCCCAGGGCGCAGAACTTCTGGTGGTCCTGGGTGGCGATGGAACGCTGCTTTCGGCGGCTCGCGCCGCCATCGGCCGGAACATCCCTCTGCTCGCGGTGAACCTCGGAGATCTTGGGTTCCTGACCGCGATCAAGGTGGACGAGCTGTATCCGCAACTGGAGCGCGCCTTGCGCGGCGACGTGCACGTTGCCCAGCGCCGCATGTTGCACGCCGAATTGTGGCGCGGCGGCAGGCTCGTCTCTCAACACGAGGCGCTGAACGACATGGTCTTGACCAAGTCGGAAATCGCGCGCATGATCGATCTCGAAGTCTATATCGATCAGAGCTTCGTCTGCGTCTACAAAGCCGACGGGCTGATCGTCTCCACGCCCACCGGATCGACGGCATATTCGCTCTCGGCAGGCGGCCCCATCATGATTCCCTCGGTCGCCGCGATCGCCATCACGCCGATCTGCCCGCATATGCTCACCAACCGCCCCGTGATCGTGCCGGATGAAAGCGAGATTGCCGTTACCGTGCGCGGCTCGGCGCCGACATACATGACCATCGATGGACAGGTCGGCGAACAGCTCGAATCCGGTGACCGCATCGTGTGCCGCCGCTCGGAATACTTCGTCAGTCTCGTGCGCCCGCCCGACAAATTGTTCTTCGACGTGTTGCGCGAAAAGCTGAAGTGGGGAGGCCGGTGAACCTCACGCTGTGGATCTTCGCGGCGCTCGCCGCTGGCCTGGGCTTCGGACTGGCCCTCCCCTCGGCCGCGGTTCCCCTGGCCGTCCTGGGCGAAATCTTTCTGCGGCTGATCACTTCAATCCTCGCGCCGCTGATGTTCGCGACGCTGGTGGCCGGAATCGCGCGCGCCGGAGGAGGAAAGACCATGGGCCGCATCGGCCTGAAAGCTCTGGCCATTTTTCAGGTCCTCACGAGCTTGGCGCTGGCCATTGGCGCCTCGGCCGCTCTGCTGGCCCGGCCCGGAGCGGGCATCAGCACGGCGGGAGCCGATACGGCCGCCGTGCCTCAGGCCGTCATCGCCCTGTCTGAGTTCTTCACCCGCCCTTTCCCGTCCAGCGTTATCGACGCCATGGCTCGCGGCGATGTGTTGCAGATCGTGGTCTTCGCGCTGTTGTTCGGCTATGCATGCTCCCGGATCGGCGCCGCGGCCGAACCCGTGGTGCGCGTCTGCGAATCGCTCGCGGCCGTGATGTTCCGCTACACCCATTACGTGATGTACTTCGCTCCGCTCGGCATCTTTGGCGCCGTGGCGGCATCGGCCGGCGCGAAAGGCCCGCAAGTGCTGTTCGGATTGCTGTCGTTGATCGGAACGTTATACGTGGCGCTGGCGGTTTTCGTTGTGCTCGTGCTGGGGCTGCTCGCCGGCCTGATTCGCGTGCCGCTGGGGCGCTTCTTCGCCTTGGTGCGCGAGCCGTTCGTGATCGCCTTCTCAACCACTTCGAGCAACGTGGCCTTGCCGGTGGCGCTCGAAAACATGGAGAAGCTCGGCGTGCCGCGCCACATTGCGGCGCTTGTGCTGCCTGCCAGCATGAGTTTCAACACCACCGGATCGTGCCTGTTCCTTTCGCTCGCGGCGGTGTTCTGCGCGCAGGCTTCCGGCATCGTGCTGCCGTTCGGAACCATTGTGCTGATCGTGCTGTCGCTGATGCTGACGACAAAAGGCATCGGAGCGGTGCCGCGCGGGTCGCTGGTGATTCTGGCCGGCACGCTCACCTCGTTTGGACTGCCGCTTGAAGGCGTCGCGCTGATTTTGGGCGTGGATCAACTCATGGACATGGCCCGCACCGGCGTCAACATGCTCGGCCACTGCCTGGCCACCGCCGCCGTCGCGCGCTGGGAGGGTGTGGACTTGCGGGATGGCGGTCAACCTTGAGCCGTTTATGTGGCGCGGACGTCTATGTGCGGCCGCCAATTGCCGGGTCAATCTTCGATCGTGATCTTCGGCCTCTCCTCCTTCCGCGCCGCGCACGCCTGGTCGATTCGTTCGGCCAGCTCGAAAAACGGCGCCGCGTGCCTGTCCTCGCCCGGACGCGCCGTCACCGGAGCACCCGTGTCCCCGCCGATCCGCACGGCCGGGTCGAGCGCCAGCTCGCCCAAAAACGGCACGCGCATGCTCTCGGCCGTCAGCTTCCCGCCGCCCTGGCCGAATACGTCGATGCGCTCGCCGCTTTGGGGCGCGATCAGATAGCTCATGTTTTCGACCACGCCCAGAATCGGCACGCGCACCTGCGTAAACATGTTGATCGCCTTGCGCGCGTCTTCCAGCGACACGTCCGACGGCGTCGTCACCACGATCGCCCCCGAAATCGCCGCCGTCTGGATCAGCGACAACGCTACGTCGCCCGTGCCGGGAGGCAAATCGATCAGCAGGTAATCCAGCTCGCCCCATTCCACGTTGCGCAGGAATTGCTGTATCACGTTATGCAGCATCGGTCCGCGCCACACCAGTGGCTTGTCGCCTGGATTCAGGAAGCCCATCGACATGAGCTTCACTCCGTACCGCTCCAGCGGCCGGATGCGCTCGGCCGTGCCTGTCGGAGTCTCGTGAGCGCCCATCATCAGCGGCACGTTCGGGCCGTACACGTCGGCGTCGAGCAAGCCTACTTTCCGGCCCATTCGCGCCAGGCCGATCGCCAAATTCACAGAAACCGTGGTCTTGCCCACGCCGCCCTTGCCCGACCCAATCGCGATCAGGTTGCGCACGCCCGGAAGGGGCGTCTTCGGAGCTTCTTGGGGACGTTCTTGCCGCGGGTGCATGAACTTCGATGGTAACAGGTGGGCGGGAGCACCCACGGTGGAAGTGGAAATTCCGCGAACGGACCATGCTCCGATCGCACATCTGGTTACGGCAGCGGCCGGTCATCCCGGTACGAGGGCAGCTTCCACCGGAACACGTTCGCAATCGCCCGGCTGGGATTGAAAAATGTCCTGTAAAACCGCGCCCGTTTGCCGCCGCCGCGCTCCCACCTCGAGATGAACCGCTTGTCCAGATAATCCTCCAGCAGAATCAGCCCGAAGCCGCCCACGGGCGTCATCACCAGATCCACCCAGGCCATCGTCGGCGGCTTCTTGCCCACGTTCCCGAGCGACGCTTCGCTGATCGGGCCGATCTCAAATTGCGTACTGTACGCCGCCGACCAGGCCAGCGCCTTCAACCGGCTCCTCCAATACGCCCCGGATGACGCGTCGAACTGCAACCGCCGTCCGCCTGGATCGTTGAAAATTTGAATGTATCCGGCGATCCCCCCAATAATTGGGTGTCCGACATAGTTCGTGAGGATGCCGTCCTGATCGCTCCATGTGCGGATGTTCGCGACCGATTCAAAGTAATCGGACCAAAAAGGACCGCCGAACTCCCGGCGCGTCTTCGCCTGCAACGGCCGCGTGGAATGTTGCACCGCCAGAAAGAAAGCTGACTGCTTCAGCGCGGAGCCCCACTGAAAGCCCTCGGGTTCTTTCTTGGCCGGCCCCCCGAGCTCGGCCTGCCCGGCCGCCGCCGGCAATAACGCCGCAAGCAGAGCAAGCGGGATGAATACGTTCACGACACTTATCTTTGCAAGATTTCCGTCAGAACGCCAGCAGCTCTTGGAAACCGGCCTCGCTTGCCCCAGCGCCGCGGTTGCGTTGCGTGCTGGATGCGCGACGAGCCCCCGCTACATCGTGATCACCGGGCACGGAGCCTCCCAAATGATCTCGTAGGCGTGCGTCCGTAAGTGTCCCATGGGTTCGGATAGATGGCCGCGCCCGGTCACGATCAGATCGGCATTCTCAGTTTCCTCGGCGGCTTGCCGGACCACGTCCCCCGGATTCCCCTCCATCACGTGGACTTCGGCCGTGATGTTCAGCTTCGCGATCTGGCCCCGCAGCGCGGCCGCCAACTCGCGCGCGCTTTTCCGCACCATTTCGTCGCCTGGAATTCCGTTCGAAGGCAGAGCGCTGATCACGCTCAGTTTCGCTTGAAATGCATTGGCAAGCTCCGCCGAGCGGACCAACAGATCCTCGGGCCACCACCGCCGGTCGATCGCCAGCAGGATGTGGCGGTAGGGACGGAACGGCTCCAACTCGCGCGGATGCGGACTGGTCCACACCGGACACGTCGCATCGTGCAACACCTTGGCGGCCACCGCGCCGATTAGAAAGCGGCGCGTGGGTCCATGTCCCCGCGTGGACATCATAATCAGATCGGCCTTGAATTCCTTGGCGCTTTCGACGATCGCCTCCGCGACGCCGCTCGATTGCACACAGATCTCAGTGCGGTCCGGATCGAAATGCCGTTTTCTCAGCTCTTCCAGCCGGCGCCGTCCCTCGGCCTCCATGGCTTTGCGCTGTTCCTCCAGCTTCAGGATGGCTTGCTCGGTGAATGGACCGAAGTAGCCCTCCGAAACTCCGTGAAAATCCGCCAGCAGCGGCGCCACGTTCAGTAGCCGCGTCCTGGCCCCGAGCACGTTGGCCAGACCCGCGACATGGCCGGCAATGGCCTCGCTGGGCTTCGAGAAATCCGTGGGATAGAGGATTTTTTGAATCGGTGACGACATGCCCACCACCTTGCATGTGACTCGCCAAACAGCCCACGGCTCCTGGCCGGCTGCTCCAGCATAGTCCAGTGCGGTCAACCCAGAGCCCTCGATCTGGCCGCGCGGCGCGGCCGCAGGCTCGAAACCATTCCGGACGTCATCATGGGCGAAGTGCTGGCTCGGCTGGCTCCAGTCTTTGAGTGACCGCCCGCCCGTGTATCCACAACCACGCCGCCGGCACCACAAACATGTTCAGGAAAGTCGAGCTCAGCAGCCCGAACAAGATCACAAACGCCATCGGAGCCTGAATCTCGCTCCCCGGCTGGCCTTGTCCCATTGCGATCGGAATCAGCGCCAGGCCGGCCGCGAGCGCGGTCATCAGAATGGGAATCAGCCGCTCCTGCGCGCCGCGCATCACCGCCTCGCGCGTGCTGGCCACGCCTTCGCTCTCCATCAGGTGACGGATATGCGAGATCAGCATGATCCCGTTGCGCGTCGCAATCCCGAACAGCGTGATGAATCCGATCACCGACGCCACCGATAGCACGCCCCCTCCGAGGAACACGCCCGCCACGCCGCCCACCAGCGCCAGCGGCAGGTTCAGCAGGATCACCCAGGCGTCCGCCAGCGAACGGAACGCCGTCGCCAGCAGGATCACCGTCGCCACTACCGCCAGCGCGCCCAGCAACAGCAGCAATCGCGTCGCCTCACTCTGCGCCTCGAACTGGCCGCCATATTCGATCCGGTATCCTTGCGGCAACTTCACTTGTTCACCGACCGCCTTGCGGATGTCATTCACCGTGCTTACCAGGTCGCGCCCGGCCACGTTGCATTGCACCACCATGCGCCGCTGCGCGGACTCGCGCATGATGAAGTTCGGGCCGCGATCCTCGCGGATGTCGGCCAGCGCGCCCAGCGGCACGCGCGCCCCGCTCGGCGTATCGATCAGAGTATTGCGAATCGCCTGCACCGACCTTTTCTCCTCCGCTTTGTAGCGCACGATGAGTGGAAAGCTGAGTTGTCCTTCCAACACACGGCTCACTTCCTTACCCATGTAGGCGGTCTGGACCGCCTCGGATGCCTCGCCCGCCTGCAAGCCGTAGCGCGCCGCCTGTGCCGCGTTCACCTTGATGCGCAGCGTGGGGATATCCGTCTGCTGCTCGGCCTGCAAGTCGACCACGCCTGGAATGCCCGTCATCGCCTCCCGCACCTGCCTCCCCAGCGCGCGCAGCACCATCAGATCGTCGCCGAACACTTTCACCGCCACGTTGGCCCGTGTGCCCGAAAGCATGTGATCGATGCGGTGCGAGATCGGCTGCCCGATCGAGACGTTCATCCCCGGCATCAAGGTGCTTTTTTCGCGAATCTCTTCAAGCACGGCGCCTTTCGGCCGGTCCCCCAGCTTCAACCGCACGTCCATCTCGGCCGATTCGACGCCCTGCACGTGTTCGTCGAGCTCGGCGCGCCCCGTGCGCCGCGCCGTCGAAACGACTTCCGGCACCGTGAGAAGAATCCGTTCAAGCGCGGCTCCCAACGCATCCGATTCCACGAGGCTGGTTCCCGGAATCGTGACCGCGCTCAAAGTGAGCGAGCCTTCGTTGAACTCCGGCAGAAACGCCTGCCCGGCTTTGGTGAGCTGCACGCCGGCTCCGGTCACCAGCGCGAGCGCAATCAGCAGAACCGCGGCGGGAAACCGCAACGCCAGCCTCAGTACCGGCGTGTACAGCGCCTTGAGCATCCGCGCAAGCCACGGCTCGGCGCCTCGCAGGATCGCGCGCGCGCCCGGCAGCAGATACGAGCACAGCACCGGCGTCACGGTAAGCGCGACCAGCAGCGACGCCAGCAAACTCGTGATGTACGCAAACCCCAGCGGCCGCAGCAGGCGGCCTTCCACGCTGGTCAGCGCAAACAGCGGCAGGAACACCAGTACGACGATGATCGTCGCGAACACCACGGAGCCGCGAATCTCGACCGACGCCTGGTAGATCACCTCCAACGCGTGGCGGCCACCCGCCCCTCGCAGCCTGCGCATCACGTTCTCGACATCGATAATTGCGTCGTCCACCAGCTCGCCGATCGCGATCGCCAGGCCGCCCAGCGTCATGCTGTTGATCGTCAATCCGAACCAGCTCATCGCGAGCACCGCCGCGACCACTGACAGCGGCAGGGCCGCCAGCGTGATCAGCGCCGCGCGGATGTTGAACAAAAACAGCACCACGATAATCGCCACCAGAATCGCACCGTCGCGCAGGGTGCGCGTCAGATTCTCCAGCGCCCGCTCGATGAAATCCGCCGCTCGAAACGCGTTGCGGTCGATTTTCATCCCTGGCGGCAGCGTGCGCTCGAGATCGTCGAGCGTCGCGTCCACAGACCTCGTCAGCTCCAGAGTGTTCGTCCCCGGCTGTTTCAGGATGCCCAGGATCACCGCGGGATGGGCGTTATGCGATCCCTCGCCGCGCTTCAAGGCCGGCCCGATCCGTACCTCGGCGATGTCCCGCACCAGGATCGGACGGCTCTTGCGCGCCGCGATCACCACGCCCCCGATTTCTTCTTCGGTCTGCACGCGGCCAATGCCCTGGATCAAGTATTCTTGTCCTCCGGCTGCATGGAATCCGGCCGAGGCGTTCAGATTCGTGTGCTCCAGAGCGGCTTCCACGTCCCGCAGCCGCAAATCGTATTCGCGCAGCCGGCGCGGATCGATCAGCACCTGATACTGCTTCTGCTCGCCGCCCGTGGGAATCACCTGCGAGACTCCGGGCACCGCCAGCAGACGCCGGCGCACGGTGGATTCGGCCACCGTGCGCAGTTCGAGCGGCGAATGCCGCTCCGATTCGAGCGCGATAAAGAGAATCTCGCCCATGACCGACGAAATCGGCGCGAGATACGGAGGCTCGACGTTCGGCGGCAGCGAGTTGGCCACCTGCGCCAGGCGCTCCGTCACCACCTGGCGCGCGCGCAACACCTCCTGGCCCCAGTCGAATTCCACCCAGATGATCGCCACCCCGACGGCCGTCGCCGAGCGCACGCGCCGCACGCCCGGAGCGCCGATCATCGCCGCTTCGACCGGGAACGTCGCCAGCGCCTCCATTTCCGTCGGGACCATGCCCGGACCTTCCACGAGGATCGTGACAGCCGGCGCCGTCAGATCCGGCAAAACATCCAGTGGCATCTTCAGCGCCGTGTATGCCCCGCCGCTCAGCAACGCTGCTGCGAAAAACAGCACCATGGGCCGATTGCGGAGAGAAAGGCGGATCAATCTGTCAAGCATAGAACTCTGACTCCTGTCTCCTCCTCAGTGAACGTGCCCGTGCGCCGGAATCTGTGTCGAGAGTGCCGCCAGTCGGATCAAATACGCGCCCTTGATCACGACCCGCTCGCCTGCTTCCAGGCCCGATGTGATTTCCACCATCCCGGATTGCCGGTAGCCCGCCTCGACGGGCCTTCGCACGAACGCTTCGCCCCCGCGCTGAACAAACACCACTGGCCGGCCGCCGTCATCGACCAATGCTTCTTCGGGAATCAGCACGCCACGGCGTGCGCCCGCGAAGAACAGGCGGATCGTCACCGTTTGGTTGATCGCGATGCGGTTGCCGGGATTGGTGAACTCATAGACCACGGGAAACGTGCGCGTGGACGCATCCACAACCTGGCCTAGGAAGACCAGGCGGCCCGCGGGCTGCGGCCGGGCCGCTCCGGGAATCTCGATTTCCGCGCCGCTCAGGTTGCGCACTCTGGGAAACTCGGCTTCGGGCACGATGGCCGAAACGTAAACGCGCTCGGTGTCCACAATGTGGAACAGCACTTCGCCGCCCTTCAGATTGGCTCCCGGAGACGTGTGCACTTCGGTCACCGTACCCGCGATGGGCGCGCGGATTGCGAACGCGGGCGATCCGGCCTCGCCCGCGGCCGCGCGCGAGGATTCAAACTGCCGGACGCGTTCTTCCGCCGCGCGCAGGCGGGCCTCGGCAATGGTCTCGGCCGTGGCGGCTTCCTCCAAACGCTTGCGCGGAACCGCTCCTGCCTCCACCAACCGCGAGGCGCGGGCATGATCGCGGCGCGCGTATGCAAGCGCAGCTTCCGCCTCGGCCTTCGCCAGTTCGAGCGCCGCGCGATCGCTGGGCGCGGGCGTGGGTGGGATCACGGATGCGAGCACCTGTCCCTGCCTCACGCGCGTGCCGAGCACGGGCAGACTATCGCCCGCCAGCCGTCCAGCCAGCGGAGCAGCGACGTCGGCCTCTCCGCCGGAACGCGGACTCACTTCGGCCGGTGTCGTCAAGCTCTCGCGAACCGCGCCAATCTGCGCGAGTCCTGTCGCGAAATCCATGGCCCACTGCTGCTCTTTCAAAAACGCGATGGTTTCTTCCGTCGCCGGCTCCTCTCCGGCCGGCGCGGCTGCAAGCGTCGGGTACACCGCGACCCTTTCGAGACGGTGCGTGTCCGTGAGGCCGGCTGCCTTCAGTGTGATATCCACCGTCGTCTGGCCTGCCTTGGACGGCTTCACCGTCACGCCGAAGATGCCGGCCTTCGACGGAGCATCCGTCGAAAATGTTTCGCTTCCGTCCGCGTAGATCAAACGCACTTCCGCCCGCCCCGCCGCGACCGGCCGGAAATTGTCGAGCCGCGTCAGGTGAATCGCGAAGCGGCTGTCCTCGCCCTCGACAAGTGCGGGGAATTCAATGAACAGCTCCGTCTTCGCCGACCAGAGTGTGGCGGTTTCGGTGCGCCGCTCTGGCCGTGCAGGCGGGCCGGCGGTCACCTCCGGCGCCTCCCGCGAGCATCCGGCCAACATCAGCGGGAGCACCAGCATCGCCCACAACAAGCCCTCTGACTTCTGAATTCTGGATTCTGAATTCTGTTCTATCACTGGGTCACCTCATAGCCCGCGTTGCGCGAGAGCTCGATTTCGATCTCCTTTACGGCGGCCTGCAATTCCAGCCGCCGGAGCGTGGTCTGGCGGCTGATGCGGTAAGCATCCAGCAGTTGCAGGATGCCGAGTTCGCCTTCCTCATAGCCTGCCCGCGCGGTCCGCAGCAGCTCTTCGCCAGCGTCGCGTGTCTCGCGCTCGAAAGCGTTCCATGCCTCCAGCCGCGCGATGTAGACATCGTAGGCGGCCGCCACCGACGCCGTGATCTGTTGCGCGAACAAATCCCGCCGCGCCTGCGCACGCGACGCTTCCGCGGACAGCCGCGCCACTTCCACTTGTCCTTTGTTGAACACCGGCAGCGGAATCGAAACCCCGAACGCGATTCCCGTTTCGTTGCGGTTGGTGAACACCTGCGTGCGCTTGACGCCTGCGCTGACCACGGGCTCGGGAATGCGCATGCGGCCGGCCGCCTGCTGCTGCAACGTGAGCTGGGCGATGCGGCTGGACTCCGCGCGGACTTCAGCGCGGCTGTCGAGCGCCTTGCGCAGAACTTCTTCCCGCGACGCTGGAATCCTTCGCGGCTGAAAATCACCCCGCAAGGCGGCAACGCCAGCCTGCGGCGGCAGGTACGCGAGCAACACGCCGCGCTCGCTGCGTGCTCGCGCTTCCGCCAGCGCGAGATCGGCGCGCAGATCCGCGGCCTCGCGCTCGACGCGCACGCGATCATAGCGCGAGCCTTCCCCTTCCCGCTCGCGCGCGCGCAACCGGTCGAGAATCGCGCCGATGTCCGCCAGCGCCGAGCGGATCGCGTCCGCCTGGCGCTGCGCCGCCAGCGCCCGGTAGAAGGCAGCGCGCAGCGAGGAGCGCATGTCCCACAGGCGCGCGGCTCCTTCCGCCTCAGCGGTTAAACGCGCTGGCTCCATGGCCTGCCGTTCATAGCGCAAGCGGCCCGAGATCGGAAGCTGCTGCTCGCCCATATAGAACTCGGTGAAGCCCGACTGCTCCCGGCTGTAGAACGCGACCGGGTTCGGCCACAACGTTCTTCCGCGAATGGCTTCGATGGCGGCGGCCGCCGCGGCCTGCGTCTCGCGCCGCGCGGGGCTTTGCTGGTCAAACAGCGCCAGCACGGTTTGCTCGGTCCACTCCTGCGCCTGCGCGGTGAGACAGGCCGCAAGCAAAAAACAAAATTTTTTCAGAAACATAGTCCGGCCTTTCGTTGGAAATGAATACACGTCCGCGCAGCCGCGCGGCAAGGGCGGGACTAAACAGGAGGGGCTCTGGCGGGTAGCAGGCGCGTGGCCGGCGGGCTGTGCGCGCGCGGACGGAACTCCGGCGCGGCGCCGGCGCTCGTCATCATCGGCTCGATCGTGAGCGTCGGCGGAGCTTCGGCGTATGCGAACGCAACGCGCGGCGCTGCCGTGGGCGCCCAGTCCAGATAGACCGCGCGCTCGTCATCATCGCGGCTTGAGATCTCGGGAGCTTCGTCGTGATGGTGGAGTACGGCGAGGTGCGCGTGTGCCATGCCCTGCGCGTGGTGGTGATCCGGGTCGGCGGGATGCACATGCGCGAACGGAGCCTCCAGGGATGCTCCCGCGAGCATCGCAGCCAGCAGCGCCGTCGAAAGCCGCTTCCTCACTCGTTCCAAGTGTAGCGTATTACGCCAGTGGCAGATTCGCCTGGGCCTTGAGTGTTGCATCGGCGAACTCGCCGCGCGCCAACTTGGGAAATGCCGCCGCGGCAATCATCGCGGCGTTGTCGGTCGATAGGCCGGGCGTTGGGAAAAACACCGGATACGGAAATTTCGCGGCCTGTGCCGCGCGCCGCAGCCCCGTGTTACATGCCACGCCGCCGGAAATGATGATGCTGCGCGCGTAGATTTCCCCGGCGCTCTTCCGCGCCCGCCGCATCAGCTCCGAAATCACGGTGTGCTGAAAAGACGCCAGCAGATCGAGGGTTTCCCGCGGCGTCACGCGCAGCCATTCTTCGAGGGAAGGCTTGAAATTCGCATCCAGCAGCGCCTGCCGCGCCGCGATCTCCTCGGCCATGTCGCGCGCCTCGTACCAGCGCAGCACCGCGGTCTTCAATCCGCTGAAACTGAAGTCGAGCGCGTTCCCCTTCATCTTCGCGAGCGTGAATTTCAGCGCGTGCGGATCGCCGTGCGGCGCGAGCAGGTCGATCACCGGGCCGCCGGGATAGCCGAAGCCGAGGAGTTTGGCGACTTTGTCGAATGCCTCGCCGGCTGCATCGTCGCGCGTCTTGCCGAGCAAGCGGTAACGGAAGCCCTCTAGCACTTCGAACAAATGCGTGTGCCCGCCGCTGACCACCAGGGCAAGGGCAGGGAAGCGCACATCGTTTTGGCTCGCCACCGCGTGGATGTGGCCTTCGATATGATTGACTGCGATGAGCGGCAGCTTGTGCACCAGCGCGAGCGCCTTCGCATAGGTGATGCCGACCAGCAGCGAGCCGACCAGGCCGGGCCCTTCCGTCACGGCGATGGCGGCGAGGCCAGCGGGCGTGCTGGCCGCCTGCTCCAGCGCCAGACGCACGGCGGGCACGATCGCCCGCAAGTGCTCGCGCGAGGCGAGCTCCGGCACCACGCCGC
>CAZTKA010000026.1:30172-31969 GCA_964614015.1 uncultured Bordetella sp.
GACATAGCGCGCGTGCGTCGCGATTTGCGAAGAGACGATGGACGAGAGAATGCGCCCGCCGTCTTCCACCACGGCGGCGGCGGTCTCATCGCAGGAGGTTTCAATTCCGAGGATCCGCACTGCTCTTTCAGTCTACAGTGGGAGGGAGTGCTCCTTTCCGATTTCGATTACCATCTTCCGCCCGATTTGATCGCGCAAGCGCCGCTGGCTGACCGCGCGGGGGCGCGGATGCTGGTGGTGGACCGCGCGCGCGGCACGTTCTCCGATGACATATTCCGGAGTTTTCCGTCGTTTTTGAGGCCGGGGGATTGCGTCGTATTGAACGACACGCGCGTGATTCCCTCGCGCCTGTTCGGCCAGCATGAGCGCGGGGGGCGCATCGAAGTATTTCTGACCAAGCCTCTCGACGAAAAGTGTTCCACGTGGAACACTCTGGTACGTCCGGGGCGCAGAGTACGGGCAGGCGATCGTGCGCGGATCACACAAGAACTTTCGGTAAAAGTGCTTTCCTGCGGCGACTTTGGAGAACGGACCGTGCGGCTCGAATGCGAAGGGGACGTCTATGAGGTGTTAGAACGCGCCGGGCACGTTCCCCTGCCGCCCTATATCCGGCGCGCCGACTCGGCCGAGGATCGCGCGCGCTACCAGACTGTCTACGCGCGCGAGCGCGGTTCGGTGGCCGCGCCAACTGCGGGCCTGCACTTCACACCCGAGATCCTGGAACGTGTCGAGGCCGCCGGCGCCGAGACCGCGCGCGTAACGCTGCACGTCGGGCTCGGAACATTTCAGCCGCTCCGCACGGAAGTTCTCGAAGAAGTGAAGCTGCACCGCGAGACCGTTTCGGTGCCCGAAGAGACCCTTCAAAAGATGAACGCCGCGAGCCGCGTGGTCGCAATTGGCACGACCAGCGTGCGCGCCATCGAAAGCGATCCGGCGCGCCACGAAACCGATCTCTTCATTTATCCCGGGTACAACTTCCGCCGCACCGGCGCGTTGTTGACGAATTTCCATCTGCCGAAATCAAGTCTGCTGCTGCTGGTCTGCGCCTTCGGCGGAACGGAGCTGATCCTGGCGGCGTACCGGCACGCGGTCGAGCAGCGCTACCGTTTTTATTCGTACGGCGATTGTATGTTGATCGTCTAGAGGCGCTGGCGCAGTGCGGCGGCTTGGCCGGCGATGGCGGCCGAAGGCGCGCGCTCCAGATTGGCGTCCAGGCAGCCGAGGATCGCCCGCGCCGCGCCGCGCAGAAGATCTTCGGCGGCGCGCAGGTCGGCCGCCAGCAGTCCGGTGACCGGTGGTGCGGCTTCCCGGCAAAGCTCTAAAGCGCGGATGGCGCATTGCGCAGCCTGTAGCGGCGCCGCCAGCAAGCCCGCGGGCTCATGTAAATGCGCGCGGACGGCCGCGCAATCCGAGGCGGCGGCGGCGAGCAGAGCGGAGGCGAGATCACGGGATGTGTCGGCGAGATCGGGCCGGACGCCCCGGATCTCAAGGGTCTTGCACACAAGGCTCGCTCCGAAAGCGGCTGTCACGGCGGCGGCGGCGACCCCAGCGGGCGCCGGCTGACGGGCGGCGAGCTGGTCACAGAACTCAGCAACTCGAGTTTCCAACAGAGATTCCACCGCTAGCGTTCCGCGCTCCTGGCAGATTTCATCGAGACAAGTGTACCGTGCGCGGGGCCGCGCCGGGCGTCCGGGAACCTGCCTTCGAGGGACGTGACAGGCCGCGCGTTCCCTACCGATTCGGGCCGTGGCCGATCGGTAAGCGTTGCGTTGCCCATGTGCCACAGGCCCGCTCCCG
>CAZTKA010000027.1:0-31777 GCA_964614015.1 uncultured Bordetella sp.
CACCCAGGGTGCTCACCGGCAGGCAGCCGCCCAGGCTCAGTTCGCCGCTTTCGGTTTTGAGTTGCGAGACTTCGCCGGTAACCGTGATGGACTCCGTAGCGGCGCCCACCTCGAGTTGCGGGTCAATGCGTACGGTACCAGCGACGGTGACGGTGATATCGGGCCGCACGTACTTCTTGAAGCCCGTGACCGTCACCGTCAACTCGTAGGAGCCTGCCGGCAGCGCAGGTACGGTGTAATTGCCCGTCGCCGAAGACGCCACCTGATAGATAAGACCGGTCTGCGTGTTGCGCGCCTCCACCTGCGCGTTGGGCACGACGGCTCCGGCTGGATCGAGAACCGTTCCAGTGATAGTTCCTCGGTCTGTCTGAGCAGACGCAGTGAAGCAAAGAAGGAAAAGCAAAGCAAGGACACACGAGCGAGTGCGCACTTTGGTACAACCCCCTTATGATTTGGTGTTACTGGACCTTAACAACTTTTGCTAGTATACACCTATTTCTCGATCTTGCCTAGTCTTATGGCATATGGAAGTGTCCGCTCGAAGGCACAGGCGGCAAGGCAACGAAAATGAGGGGGATACAAAAGCATGGAGCCTTCGCTTCGCCGAAAACTTCAATTTGTTGTATGACTTGAGAGTTGCGGGCCGGCTTTAACGGCCGGCCGCCGAGATGGCGAAATCGAGCACTGAGGAGGGGAAGATCCCCAACAAGAGCGTCACGCCCGCCGAGCCATAAATGGCGGCCTGCAAGGCCAGATTCGCCGACGGCAGGTTCTCCACGGCTTGCCCTGGCTCGCGCATGTACATGACGACGAGAATGCGGAGGTAATAGTATGCCGCGACGGCGCTGTTCAGCAGGCCCAGCACCGTCAGCCAGACCAGATTGGAATCCAGCGCCGCCTTAAAGATATAAAACTTACCAAAGAAACCACCGGTGAGCGGAACGCCGATCAAGCTCAACAAGAAGATGGTCATCATCGCCGCCATGGCCGGATTGCGCTGCGCGAGTCCGGCGAAATCATCGACGGCCACGTATTTCTCGCGCTTGCGTGAGAAGTAGGTGACCACCAGAAACGCGCCCACGTTGGTGAAGGTGTAGGCGGCCAGATAGAACATCGCCGCCGCCATGCCGGTTCCCGAATTGGAGGCCACGGCCACCAGCACGTATCCGGCGTGGGCGATGGAGCTGTAGGCCAGCAGCCGCTTGATGTTGGACTGCACGATCGCGGCGAGGTTGCCGACCAGCATGGTCGCCAGAGCGACGCCCCAGATGACCGGCAGCCACTGGGAGGCAATGGGACCGAACGCCATGAGGAACACGCGGAGCAACACCGCGAAGGCGGCGGCCTTGGGGCCCACGGTGAGGAATGCGGACACCGGAGCCGGAGCGCCCTGATAGACGTCCGGAGCCCAGGCCTGAAACGGCGCGGCGGAAATCTTGAAGGCCAGGCCCACAAACATCAGCGCGGCGGAAACAGCGACCAATCCCGGCGATTCCGTCAGCCCGGAAAGCAGCGAGGCGCGGATTTCGGGCAGATTCGTCGAGCCCGTAGCGCCATAGACCCAGGCCACACCGAACAGCAGAAACGCCGTAGCGAAGGAGCCGAGCAGGAAATACTTCAGCGCGCTTTCGTTGTTGCGCGGGTCGTCGCGGAGGTATCCGGCCAGGATGTAAGATGCGATTGAAGAAATCTCCAGGCCGATGAAGATCATGATCAGCTCGTTTGCGGTGACCATCACGCACTGGCCCACGATGCTGAACAGCAGCAGGGCGTAGTATTCCCCGCCCTCGTGATGCTCGCGCCGCAGATAATCGAAAGATCCCAGCACGATCAGGAATCCGGTGACGATCACGAGGATGCGAAAGAAGATCGCCAGTCCGTCAATCATGAGCATGTTCTGAAAGGCGGGTCCCGGCGTCATCGCGTGCGCCGCGATCAGCGCGCCGACCAGAGAGAAGGCGGCCACGGCGCTGGCGGGCGATTTCCGCCCCTCCTTCCGGAAGGCTTCCAGCAACATGATCAGCGTGCCGGCAAGCGTGAGGATGATCTCGGGCAGGATGCGGATGTATTCGGCATTGGTGGGGAGGTAATTAACGGGCATTGCGCACCTCCGCGGCGACGGATGGCTGTTTCATTTGATCGAGAATCGAGGCGTTCTGCGCGCTGATGGCGGGCAGGAAGGTCTGCGCATAGCAGCCCATCCAGATCATCAGCAGCAGGAGCGGCGCCATCGCCGCCCATTCGCGCGCGGTCAGATCCGCTACGTGACGGGATACCGCTTCGGAGGCGCGCCCGTAAAAGGCCCGCTGATAGAGCCACAGCATGTAACAGGCGGAAAGGATCACGCCGAGCGCGGCGAACACGGTCCAGGTGAAGTTGGCCTGCGTGACGCCTTGCAGCACCAGGTACTCTCCCACGAAGTTGTTCAAGGTTGGCAGACCAATCGAGGCGAGGGTGGTGATGAGGAACACGATCGAGAGGTTCGGGGCGGGCGTCGCCACGCCTCCGTAGGCCGCGATGTCGAGCGAATGGCGCCGCTCGTACAGGTACCCGACCAGGATGAAGAGCGCCCCGGTCGAGACGCCGTGGTTCAGCATCTGGTAGACGGCGCCGTCCATGCCCTGCTGCGTAAAGGAGAAGATCCCGAGCACGACGAAGCCCAGGTGGCTGACCGAGGAATACGCGACCAGTTTTTTCATGTTCGGCTGGACGAGTGCGACCAGAGCTCCGTAGATGATGCCGACAATCGCCAGGGCCGCGATCCATCCCGCCGAGCGGTGCGCGGCGTTGGGGAACAAGGGCAGGCAGAAGCGGACGATGCCGTAGGCGCCCATCTTGAGCATGACGGAGGCCAGCATGACGGACCCCGCGGTGGGCGCTTCGACGTGCGCATCCGGCAGCCAGGTGTGGAAGGGGAACAGCGGCACCTTGATCGCGAAGGCGAAGAAGAAGGCGAGGAACAGCAGCAGCTCGACCGTTCCGGTGAAGGCGAGGGATCCGCCTTGAATCCTGCTCTGAATCGCGACATAGTCGAACGTGCCGGTCTGGTTGTAGAGGAAAATGATGGCGGCCAGCATCAGCACCGATCCGGCCATGGTGAACAGGAAGAACTTAACGGCCGCGTAAATGCGGCGCTCGTGGCCCCAGATGCCGACCAGGAAATACATCGGAACCAGCGAGACTTCCCAGAACACGTAGAACAGGAACAGGTCGAGGGCGACGAACACGCCGATGACGCCGAATTCGAGCAGCAGCAGGAACGCGTAATATTCTTTCACGCGCTGCTGAATGTAGTTCCAGGAAATCAGCACAGCGATGGGGGTCAGCAGCGTTGACAGCAGCACCAGCCACAGTCCCAGGCCGTCCATGCCGACGTGATAGCGAATGGCAGGCGAATCGATCCACGGGATGTCGGTCGAGAACGTGTAGCCCGCCGGCGCGGTATCGGCCATGTAGGGGCCGATCAGGCCGAGCGAAAGCGCGAACACGCCCAGGGAAACAATCAAGGCCGCCATGCGGCTGGATTCCCTGGGCAGCGCCAGCAGCATCAGAAAACCGACGAGCGGCAGGAAGATGACGATATCGAGGAGACTCACTGCAGGCCTCCTCTCAGGCCGACCCAGAGGATCGTGACAATGGCCCCGCCCAGCACCCAGGCCGCGTAGTTGCGGATGTAGCCGGATTGGACGCGGCGCAGACTGCCTCCCAGACCGCGCATCACGGTTCCGATGCCGTTGGCGAGGCCGTCGATCAGCCGCACGTCGGCGACGCGCCAGAGCAGTAGCCGGGAGCCGTCGATGGTGGGGCTGACGATGGTGGCGTCGTAAAACTCATCCACGAAGTACTTGTTGTAGACCCAGTTGTAAGGACCCTTGAAGGTATCGACCAGCGCGTCGGGCAATCCCGGCGCGGCTATGTAGAACAGATACGCCACTGCGATGCCGCCGAGGCCGGCGGCGGTGGCGACGTATTCCAGCCAGTGCTGCGGTTCGCCCTCGTGGAGCGGGAAGAGGGGTTCGAGAAAATTTGGAATGTGAATGAAGCCTCCGCCGAGGCTGCCGACCGCCAGGACCACGAGCGGAATCCACATCACGGCCGGCGACTCATGCGGCGTGTCGTGGCCGTGCTCGTCGTGGCCGTGCCCGTGCGCGTGCGGCTTGCCTTTGTAGTCGCCAAAGAAGGTCAGGAAGAAGGCGCGCGAGACATAGAAGGCCGTCAGGCCGGCGGTGAAGACGCCCACCCAGTACATCCACGGAGCATGTTCATAGGCGGCTTCGAGAATCAGATCCTTGCTGGCGGCTCCCGAAAGGAACGGCGCGCCGGCGATCGCCAGCGTGGCGGCCAGCAGAGTGTACATCGTGATGGGCGTGTATTTGCGCAAGCCGCCCATGTGGCGCATATCCTGTTGGCCCGCGCAGGCGTGAATCACGCTGCCGGCGCCCAAAAACAGGAGAGCCTTGAAGAAGGCGTGGGTCATCACGTGGAAGATGCCTGCGGAAAAGGCGCCCACGCCGAGCCCCAGGAACATGTAGCCCAATTGCGAAACGGTCGAGTAGGCGTAGACTTTCTTGATGTCGTTCTGCGCGAGGCCGATGGTGGCGGCCAGGAACGCCGTCGCCAGGCCGACGATCGCCACCACTTCGAGCATCCCGTCCGACTTCAAATAAACCGGGGCCGTGCGCGCCACCATATACACGCCCGCAGTAACCATTGTGGCCGCGTGGATCAAGGCGCTGACCGGGGTTGGACCGGCCATGGCGTCCGGCAGCCACACATACAGCGGAATCTGGGCGGATTTGCCGCAGGCGCCCACGAAGAGTAAGCCGGCGATCAGCGTAAGAATGCCCGGCGCGGTCTCCACGGCCTGGCCGCTCACGGCATCGAAGACATTCGCGAAGTCGAGCGAGCCGAAATTCGCCGCGAGGAGGAAAATCGCGAGCGCGAATCCGAAGTCGCCGATGCGGTTCACGATGAAGGCCTTGTTGCCCGCATCGGTTGCGAATTTTTCGAGGAAATAGAAGCCGATCAGCAGGTAGCTGCACAAGCCCACGCCTTCCCAGCCGACAAACAGCAACAGGAAGTTTGCGGCCAGCACCAAGATGAGCATGAAGAACATGAACAGGTTCAGGTATGCGAAGAAGCGGGAATAGCCGCCTTCATGGGCCATGTAGCCAACCGCATAGATGTGAATCAGCGTGCCGATGCCGGTGACGATCATCAGCATCACGGCGGTCAGGCGGTCGACGGCGAAGTCGACGCCGATCGACAGCGTGCCGGACTGAATCCAGGTGAACAGGTGTTCTTTGTAGGTTTCCTCGAGTCCGCCGCTGAACGCGCCCAGGGCATTCAAGGTCTTCAGAACCCAGAGGAAGCTGAGCAGCACGGAGCCGACCGCGATCGTGTTGATGGCGGGCTTGGAAAGCTTCCGGCCGAAGACGCCATTGAGTGCGAAGCCCAGCAGCGGAAGGAGCGGAATGAGCCAGAGTTGGAGATCCATCTTCTTGTGTCTTGAGCTGTCAGTTCTTGAGCGAGCTCACCTCGTCGATTTCAAGCGTCTGGCGGTTCTTGAAGACCGTCAGGATGATGGCCAGCCCGACCGCCGCTTCGGCCGCGGCCACGACCATCACAAAGAAGCTGAAGATGTGCCCGTCGGGGCGCTTCAGCATGTTGGAAAACGTGATGAAGGCCAGGTTCACCGCGTTCAGCATCAGCTCGATGGACATGAACGCGGTGATGATATTGCGGCGCAGGAGGAATCCGAGCGCGCCCAGGCTGAACAGGATCACGCTCAGCGTCAAATACCAGGGGATGGGGACTTCGGCCGGGACCAGAATGGGAGGCATCAGTCGATCTCCTTGCGGGCCAGCACAATCGCACCCAGGATCGCGATCAGGATCAGGACGCTGGTCACTTCAAAGGGCAGCAGATATACGGTGAACAGGCTCTGGCCGATGTCGCGCGGTCCGCCGCCCTGGAATGCGCCGAAGGTCACTCCGGCCGAGGGCGGCGTCATGCGGTCCACGACGAAGGCCATGAGTCCCATGAAGACCAGCAGCAGCGGAAGCCCGAGGTACATCGCCATGGGCTTGAGCACCGGCTTTTTTTCCGCGCCGGCGTTCAGCAGCATGATGACAAAGACGAACAGCACCATGATGGCGCCGGAATAGACGACGAGCTGCGCCGCGGCGATGAATTCGCCGCCGAGCAGCAAGTACAGGGCCGCCAGCGCGGCCATCACGCCGATCAGCGACAGGGCGCTGCCGATAGGGTGCTTTTGCAGCACCATGCTGAGGGCGCAGACCACGGCGATCGCGGCGAAGATGAGAAACAGGATCGCGTCCATATTAGAAAAGGGCCACCATCAGGCCGGTCAGGAACAGGTTCACCAGCGCCACCGGGAACATGAAAGTCCAGGCGAACTTCATCAACTGGTCATAGCGGAAGCGGGGGAGCGTCGCGCGCACCCAGATAAACACGAACAGAATCGCCAGCACTTTGGCCGAGAACCAGAATAGCGGCAGCAGAACGGCGCTCACGGGGGGGATCAGAAACAGCGCGCCGATGCCCAGGAACAGCACGCCGAAGACCGGCAGCGTGTATTTGTCGAAGGGGCGGGCCGGGCGCGAGGCGTGATAGAAGCAGATCAGCGCCGCGCCCCAGTGAAGGAGCGCCGGCAGATAGTTGGAGCCGTAGGCTTCCGGAAAAACTGGGTGCCAGCCGCCGAGGAACAGGAGCGTCGCCACGGCGGAAACGGTCACCATGTTGGCGTACTCGGCCATAAAGAAGGAGGCGAACTTCATGCTGGAGTATTCGGTGTGAAAACCGGCGACCAGCTCGTTTTCGGCTTCGGGCAGATCGAAGGGCACGCGGTTGGTTTCCGCGAATCCGGCGATGAGGAAGAGGATGAAGCTGAAGATCTGCGGGAAGGGCCCCATGAAGATGCTCCACTTTGGAAGGAAGCCGAAGTAGTAGCCCGCTTGCCCGTCGGCGATTTCGCGCAGGCTGAGCGAGTTGAGGATGAGGAGCGGCGCGGCCAGCGCCAGAGCCATGGGCAGTTCGTAGCTGATCATCTGCGCGGAGCTGCGCAAGCCGCCCATCAGCGAGTACTTGTTGTTCGACGCCCAGCCGGCCAGCGCGACGCCATAGACGCCCATGCCGGAGATGCCCAGGATGAACAGCACGCCGATTCCGGGGTCGGCCAGGCTCATATGGGTGCGGATGCCGAAGATCTCGACCTCGGGGCCGAAGGGGATCACGGAAATCGAAATCAGGGCGAACAGCACGGCCAGGAAGGGCGCCAGGAAGTAGAAGAACTTGTTGACATGCGAGGGCAGCATGTCCTCCTTGGTGATCAGCTTGATCACGTCGGCCAGCGGCTGGAGCAAGCCGTGCGGGCCGACGCGGCGGGGCCCCACGCGCAGTTGCACATGCGCGATCACTTTGCGCTCGATCCACTGCAAATACGCGAGCACGTGCATGAAAACGCCGACGACGAGGGCGGTCTTGATGAGGCTAAGGAGGAGGTAGTTCATACCAGCACAGGGGCCAGGGGCCAGGGGCCGGGGGCCAGTTCAGGACGCGGCCGCCGCGCGATCGGCAGAGAATGGACGTATTCTTTGCTTCGGTTTCTTGAGTGCCCCCCGGCAATGTTCGAAGGCACAGAGAACGCCGCCATGGCCGGTTGCCATCGAATCAAATCCTTGCAGCGCCGGGCGGTGGCCGTCATCGCTGGCCCCCGGCCGCCGGCCCCAGGCCCCTGTAGAGCTCGCCCGGGCCTTCGATGACGCTAGTCAACACCTTTGAGTAGCGCCCCAAGGTTCCCGAAGTGAACAACGTGTCTCCAGAGGAGGCAATCGGTCCGGGCACTGCCTCCACACGGCCGTTGAGAGGCTGCGTTGGCGTAGCCCCGCCGCTGTTGAGGATCGGGAGCGGCACGCTGTAGCCGCGCACCTTGGCGCGGATCTCGTCCTGCACCTTGCCCGGCAGCCAAACACCGAGGTCGAGCCCCATTTCCTTGGCAAGCGAACCCATGATCTCGAGGTCGGTTTTCACGCCCATCACTTTCGCCGCCTGCTTCAGCCTCTGGACTTCGCCGCAGACGTTGGTGACGGTGCCGGTCTTCTCATAAGCAGAGGCGGCGGGCAGAACGATATCGGCAAGCTGCGCCGTCTCGGTCAGGAACAGATCCTGCACCACAACAAAGGCCTTGCTTGAGGCCAGCGCCCTGCCGGAGGTGTTCTTGAAGGGGTTGGCTCCGACCACCCACAAGGCGGCCAGATCCGGGTCGGCGAACATCTGCTCGCGGCTCATGCCGCCGTCGCGCGGCAGCAGGCCCATATCGAAGGCGCCGCGCGAGTTCGAGTAATCGAGAAGGCAGACATACTTCACGGGAAGGCCGAGCGAATCGCCGAACGCGATCAGCTTGCGGAGGGCATCGCCCTGCACGGCGTCGCCGAACAGGATCACCAGATTGGGTTCGGCCTTCAGGCTGGCGCGCAGGGATTCGGCGGCGGGGACTTCCCCGCCCTTCTGGACGCGGAGGCTGGCGGCAGCCAGCTTGTCCTCGCGCACCGGACCGACGGTGACGTTATACACGCGGGCTCCATGATGACGGACGTTGGCGCGAATCTGGTTGGCCAACAGCGGATGCTGTTGCGACAGGTCGGCGCCCACGATCAGCACGGCCTTGGCGGTGTACAAGTCAGCCGTCGTGGCGAGCACGTTCTTGCGCCCGCTCAAGGCGTCGAACAGCGTCGCCAAGTCGCCGGTACGGTGGTGATCGATGTGCTGGGTCTTGAGCCCCTCCCGGGCGAACTTTTGCAGGAAGTAATTCTCTTCGTTGGTGGTGTGATTGGATCCGATGACGCCGATTTTCGCGCCGGTCAGGCTCGCCTCGCCGAACCTTTGCGCTACGATCATCAGCGCCTCGGACCAGGAGATCTTCTCGAATCCCGCGGCCGTTTTCCGCAGAGGCGACGTGAGGCGCCCGGGATGCTCCACGAAATCGAACGCGTAGCGGCCCTTGATGCACAGGAACTCGCCGTTGACGCCGCTGCGGTCGCGATTATTGCCGCGAACGATGCGGCCGTCGCGCACGCCCAGCGTCGTCTTGCATCCGTCGGCGCAATGGGTGCAGATGGTGCCGACATGCTCCATTTCCCAGGGCCGCGTCTGATAGCGGTAGATGCCGCTGGTGAGCGCGCCGACGGGGCAGATATCGATGCAGGCGCCACATTCGTCGCATTCCAGATGATCGTGCCGGTTGGGGATGATTTCGGCGATCACGCCGCGGTTGCCGATGCCCAGCGCGCCCACGCCCATGCCCTCGTTGCAGACGCGGACGCAGCGGTAGCACAGGATGCAGCGCGGCGCATCGAAAAACACCACCGGCGACCACTGCTGCTCGGGCACGTGATGCTTGCGCTCGGTAAAGCGGCTTTCCCCGGCGCCGTAGCGGAACACCATGTCCTGCAATTCGCACTCGCCGCCCTTGTCGCACACCGGACAATCCAGAGGATGGTTCGTCAGCAGGAATTCGAGCGTGCCCTTGCGCGCCTGGCGCACGACCTCCGATTCCGTGTGGATCACCATGCCATCGGCGACCGGAAGCGTGCAGCCGACTTGCAGCTTGGGGGTTTTTTCGACTTCCACCAGACACATGCGGCAGGCGGCCTGCAGCGACAGTCCTTCGTAATAGCAGAAGGCCGGGATTTCGATCCCGTTGGCGCGGGCCACCTCAATCAGCAGGGCGCCTTTCTCGGCCTCCACCTGCCGGCCGTCGATTGTCAGTTTGACCAACTCAGGCATCATTCGTCTCGTTAAACGCACGGCGCTGGCCGCCATGCGCTCACACCGCCACCATTTCGCGCGCCAGCCGCTTCTCGAAATCTTCCGCGAACTTTTCGACGATGGAGATGGTCGGCATCGCCGCCGCATCGCCCAGCGCGCAGAAGGTCCGGCCGAGCATGTTCTTGGACAACTCTGCCAGCAGCGCCACGTCTTCCTTTCGTCCGCCGCCGTCGTCGAAGCGCTGGAGGATTTTGCGCAGCCAGGTGGTGCCCTCGCGGCACGGGATGCACCAGCCGCAGCTTTCATGCGCATAGAAGCGCATAATGCGCAGCGCGACTTTCACCATATCGGTGGTCTCATCCATCACCACCATGCCGCCGGAGCCGAGCATGCTGCCGGCCTTGGCCAGCGTATCGTAATCCATGGCGATATCGCATTCCTCGGCCTTGAGAACCGGGCAGGACGAACCGCCCGGAATCACGGCTTTCAGCTTCCTGCCGCCGGAGATACCGCCAGCGATTTCATGGATCGCTTTCATCATCGGGAAGCCCAGCGGGACTTCATAGACGCCCGGCTTGTTCACGTGACCGGAAATGCACAGCAGGCGCGTGCCGCCATTGTTCGGCGTGCCGAGAGCGGCGAAGGCTTTGCCTCCGTTGCGGATGATCTCCGGCACCGCGCTGAACGTTTCGACGTTATTCAGCAGCGTCGGGCAGCCCCACACGCCCGCCACCGCCGGGAACGGCGGCTTCATGCGCGGAATGCCCCGTTTGCCTTCGAGTGAATCGAGCAGCGCGGTTTCCTCGCCGCACTCGTAGGCTCCGGCGCCCGAGTGCGTGTAGAGGTCGAAGTCGAAACCAGTGCCCGCGACGTTTTTGCCCAGGTAGCCGCGCTGGTAGGCTTCCTTGATGGCGCGGTTCATGTGCTCAATCAGGTAGCGGTACTCGCCGCGGATGTAAATGTAGCCCTTGTGCGCATCCATGGCCAGGGCGGCGATCAGCACGCCCTCGATCAACTGGTGCGGATCGTACTCCATCAGCAGCCGGTCCTTGCACGTGCCGGGCTCGCTTTCATCCGCGTTGACCACGATGTATTTTGGCTTGGGCGAGTTGCGCGGTAGGAAGCTCCACTTGAGGCCGGTCGGGAAGCCCGCGCCGCCGCGGCCGCGCAGATTGGAAACCTTGATTTCCTCGACAATCTGTTCCGGCGTCATCTCGCGGGCTTTGAGGAACGCCTGAAAGCCGTCGTTGGCCAGATACGTGTCCAGCGATTCGGAATTTTCCAAGCGGAAGCGCCTGCTCAGGACAATGGTTTCAAGCGGGCTGGGTTCGTTGTAGAGCTGCTTGGCCATGGCTACTGTTTTTTCCTCAGCCCGTCGATCAAACGGTCGAGCTTTTCCGGCGTCACGTGATGGTGGAAGTCGTAGTTGATCTCGACGGCCGGCGCCCAACTGCATGCGCCGATGCACTCGACTTCTTCGAGGGAAAACTGGCCGTCCGCGGTCACTTCCTTGTGGCCGATTCCGAGTGTTTTGCAAGCGTGCGCATACAGCTCCACGCCGCCCACCAGCAGGCAACTGATGTTGGTGCAGACCTGGACGTGATACTTGCCAAGCGGCTTGCGGTGGAGCATCGAATAGTAGCCCACCGCCTCGTCGACCTGCAGCGGAGTCACTTCGCAGCGCTTGGCGACCTCCTCGATCAGCTCCGGCGTCACCGCGCCGGTTTCATCCTGCGCGTAGATCAGCATCGGCACCACGGCGGACCGCTTGCGGCCTTCCGGATAGGCCTCGAGCAGCTTAGCGAAACGTTCCTCAAGTTGCGGAGAAAATGTCACCGGTCGGTATCCCCCAGCACGAAATCCATGCTGCCGAGGGCCGCGATGGAATCCGCGATCAGCGTATTTTCCAGCATTTTCGGAAGCCCCTGCAAATTCCCGAAGCTGGGCGTGCGCATGTGCACGCGGTAGGGCTTTGCAGTCCCGTCGCTCACGATGTAATAACCGATTTCCCCGCGCGGCGCTTCGATGCACTGGAACGCCTCGCCGGCCGGAACGCGGAAGCCCTCGGTGACGATTTTGAAGTGATAGATGAGCGCCTCCATCTGCGTCTTCATCTTTTCGCGCTGCGGCAGAACGACGTGCGGCGCGCCGGCCTGATACTCACCTTCCGGCATGCCTTCGAGGGCTTGCGTGATGATCCTGGCGCTTTCGCGCATTTCCTGCATGCGCACGCGGTACCGCGACCAGACATCGTTGGAATGCTCGACGGGGACGCGGAAATCGAACTGGTCGTAGCTCGAATACGGCTCTTTCTTGCGAATGTCCCAATCCAGGCCAGCTCCGCGCAGCATGGGCCCGGTGACGCCCAGATCGAGCATGTCCTCAAGCGAGATGAAGCCGACGCCCTGCGTGCGGTGGGTCCAGATGGGATTCGCGTTGAGCAGTTCCTCGTACTGGTCCACCTTGCCGGGGAAGGCGCGGATGAACTTGCCGACCACATCCTTCCAGCCGCGCGGCGGTTCCAGCGAGACGCCGCCCACGCGGATGTAGCTGGTCATCATGCGCTGGCCGGAAAACATTTCGAGAATGCGCAGAATGTCCTCGCGCTCGCGGAAGCAGTAGAAGAACATCGACATCGCGCCGATGTCGAGCGCGTGCGTGCCCAGCCATACCAGATGGCTGTTCAGGCGGCTGAACTCGGCCATCATGACGCGCAGCCACTGCGCCTTGGGCGGAATCTCCAACTGCAGGAGTTTTTCCACTGTCAGGCAATAGCACAGGTTGTTCGAGAGGTTGGAGAGATAATCGACGCGGTCGGTGAGCGTGACGGCCTGCTGGTAGGTCAGTGTTTCGCACTGCTTTTCGATGCCGGTGTGCAGAAAGCCGATGTCGGGCGTGGCTTTGATGATGGTCTCGCCCTCCAACTCCAACACGATGCGCAGCACACCGTGCGTGGAAGGGTGCTGCGGACCCATGTTCAGGGTCATGTGGCGCGGCGCCGATGGAGTTGCCGGCTTGGTTTCCTCGGCCGGCAGGGTCGCCACGTGATCTTCAAAAGGCCTATTCATGGGAGTAGCTGTACTTATACCCGTGCACCGGGTAATCCTTCCGTAGCGGATGCCCTTCCCAATCGAGCGGCATCAGGATACGCTGCAGGTTGGGATGATTGCGGAAGCGGATGCCGAACATATCGAAAACTTCGCGCTCATACCAGTCAGCCCCGCGCCACACACCGGTCACCGAATCGATTTCCGGATTGGTTCCGCCGAGGCGGCACTTGAGGCGCAGGCGCCGGTAGGGATCCAGGGAATGCAAATGGTAGACAACCTCGAAGCGAGGCTCGGCCGGATGCCAGTCGACCGCCGTGACGGTGCTGAGCCGGATGTATTTTTCGTTGTCCTTCAGATGCCGGCACAGTTCGACAATCCGCGCCGGATCGACAATCAGCGTCGTCTCGCCCAACGCCTCGACCGTTTCCAAAATGGCGGCGTGGGTCATTCGGACTCCTGACTCCCCGCGGTGAGCGCCGGCGCCGGACTGACTCCCGCCTTCTTGGTCAGCGCCCAATCGAGCGCACCCTTCTTGTACACATAGAAGAACCCGGCCAGGATCAGCAGCACGAAAACCAGCATTTCGAGGAAGCCGAACATTTTCAGGTCGCGGTAGACCACCACCCAGGGGTACAAAAACACGGCCTCGATATCGAACAGGATGAAGATCATGCCGACCAAGTAGAACTTCACGCTGAAGCGCTCGTGCGCCGAGCCGACCGGCGCCATGCCCGATTCGTACGGCGTATCCTTCAACGGCGATTTGGCGCGCTTGCCGAGCAGCGTGGAGATTCCCACCAGCGCCGCAGCCAGTCCGGCCGCAATGACGACTTGCAGCAGTACAGGGAAGTAAAGCTCAGGGTAGTTTTGTGGCATGCACTCGCTAATTTCTGGGGTCCGCTAAAGGACACGGAACGAAGAACCGTAACTATTGAATATAATGAGCAACGGAACGAGGTGTCAAACTCGGGGATGGCCCAAGCGGCGACAGAAACGATCGAGATTGTTTTGAACGGCGAGCCGAAGCGCGTCCCGCCGGGGTTTTCCGTGGAGCAACTGCTGCGTTTTTTGAAGGTGGATGCTTCGCGCGTGGCCGTAGAGCGCAATCGCGAGATCGTGCGCCAAGCCGCCTGGAGAGAAACTCCGGTGGAGGCGGGCGACCAGTTTGAAGTGGTGTGGTTCGTCGGCGGGGGATGAGGACAACCGGACCGCGTGACCCCCTGTTGACTTGCCCGTTCAGTTGAGTACAATCGGTAAGTCAACACCAGAAAAAGAAAAAACAGAAAGCCGCGCCTATGTTCAAATCCCGCAAACCTCGCACCGAAGTCCCCGTGGAAGAGAGAACGTATTCTTCGAGCGACGTCTCCGGCATCGCGGGCGTGAGTTTGCGGCAATTGCAGTGGTGGGATGAGCGCAAGGTAGTTTCGCCGCGGCATGAAGGGCACCGGCGCGTTTACGACCCCGCGGAGGTGGTCGAGATCACGGTAATCGCCGAACTGCGCCGCAAGGGTTTCTCGCTGCAGAAAATCCGCCGCGTGTTGCGTTTCCTGCAGAAGGAGATGGGCCGGCGCTTGGCCGAGCTGTTGGAGGCGAACTCTGATCTGCACCTCATCACCGACGGCCGCGCGATTTATCTGGAAGACCGCAATGAGCGCATCATCGACCTGCTGAAGAACGCGCAGCAGCCCATGTTCCTGGTGTGCGTCAGCGATCAGGCCCGCCGCTTGACGGAGCTGGCGCGCAAGCCATCCCGGATGGAAGCCGGCGGCGGTCTCCGCCGGACTCGGGTTGGCTAGCCGCGTACAGTCGGCTCCCGGACGGCCGGGCGGGTCCGCACAGGCGGCAAGTGCTAGGCTTGGATAATGCGTCAATCGTTCGCTCTGTTGGGCATGGCCCTTCTGCCCGCCATTTTTCTGGGATGCTCCTCGGGAACCACCGGGAGAGCTCCCGTCACCGATGAAGAGAAAACCATTTATGCCGTTGGGCTTTCGATGAGCCAGACGATCGCGCCTCTGAATCTGACTCCGGAAGAGGTCGAGCTCGTCAAACAGGCTCTCAGTGATGCGGCGGCCGGCAAGCCTGCCGTGGAACTGAACGAGTGGGGCCCGAGGATCGGCGAGCTGGCTCGCGCCCGCGAAGGCAAGGCGGCTGAAGGCGAGAAGGAGCGCGCCAAGGCGTATCAGGACAAAGCCGCGGCGGAAGCCGGCGCCGTGAGAACGGCGAGCGGCCTGATCTACAAGGACCTCACGGCCGGAGCGGGCCCGTCGCCCGCCGCGAGCGATCTGGTTCAGGTCAACTACAAGGGCACGCTAATCGACGGCACGGAGTTCGACAGTTCCTACAAACGCGGCCAGCCGGCCGAGTTCCCCCTGAACCAGGTGATCCCGTGCTGGACCGAAGGGGTGCAAAAAATGAAAGTCGGCGGCAAGGCGCAGTTGGTGTGCCCCTCGGAGATCGCCTACGGCGATAGCGGCCGTCCGCCGGCGATCCCGGGCGGCGCGACGCTGGTTTTCGAAGTCGAACTGCTGAAGATTGTCAAGTGAGCTGCTGTTCCGGACGGAACTCCGGTGCGGCGGAGAAGGCCGCTGGGGTCAACCACGGCGGCGGCGGACAAGCTGGCCCGCCTCGCCTCCGGCTACACTGGGGCTATGAAAGCCCCCTTCCTCCTTATCTTATTGGCCGCGTGCGCGCGGGCGGAAGTCCACACGCTAACGCTGCGCCAGGCGCTGGACCGCGCGCTGCGGCAGAATCCCGACGTGCTCCTGGCGCGATTCGAAGAGCAGAAAGCGCGCGCGCAGGTTTCCATGACCGGTGATCCGTTCTCGCTCAAGCTGGGAGTCGGCAGCGGCATCGCCTACACGCAGGGCTTCCCCGCCAGCATTGACGGCAACGCTCCCTCCATTTTTCAGGCGCAGGCCCGCAGGGCTCTGTTCGACCGCCCGCAGACGTACCGGGTGGCGCAGGCCAACGAAGCCGCCAAGGGGGCGGGCATGGAGATCACGCTGCGGCAGGAAGAGGCGGCCTACCGCGTGTACGCGGCGTTTCTGGATGCCGAGCAGGCCGCCCGGAGCGCGGAATCCGCGCGGATTCAGGCGCAGAATCTCGACCGGGTGAAGGCGCAGGTGGATCTGCTGGTCGCCGAGGGCCGCGAGTACCCGATCGCCTCCGAGCGCGCCTCGATCAACGTGCTGACGGCGCGGAACCTTGCGGACCGGTTCAACACGGCGCAGAGCAACGCGGAGATCCTGCTGGCGCAGATCCTCGGATATCCGGCGGGCGATCAGGTGCGGCCCGCGCTGGAAGACCGCGCGGCGCTGGCCGCCCCGCGATCGGAAGACGAAACGATCGCGGCGGCGCTGGCGGCCAGCACGGAAGTCCGGCGGCTGGAATCCGATCTGAGCGCCAAGATGCTGGAGGTGAAGAGTTATGAAGCCGAGCGGCTGCCGAAGATCAACCTGATCTCGCAGTACTCGCTGCTGGCGCGCTTCAACAACTTCGACAAGTTCTATCCGCGTTTTCAGCGCAACAATTTTCAGATCGGCGCTTCCATCGAGATTCCGGTCTTCACCGGCGACGCCCCCAAGGCGGGCAAGGCCGCGGCGCAAGCCGACATCGACAAGATTCGCGTGGAGCTGGAGCGCACGCGCTCGCGGATCGCGGGGGATTTGAAGATGGCGTACAACAGTGCGCGCCTGGCCGAATCGACGCTGGCGCTGGCGCGGCAAGATCTGACGGTCGCGCGCAATGAAGTGACGCTGCTTTTGGAGCGGGCCGCCGAGGGCCGCGCGACCAATGGTCAGGTGGAGGCGGCGCGCGCGGCCGAGCAGTCCAAATGGGTCGCGTTCTATGATGCCCAGCATGCGGCCGAGCTGGCGCGGCTCAACGTGCTGCGGATGTCGGGAACGCTGCTGGCGGCGGTACGCTGAGGGCCAGCAGGACGCAAGAACACGACCGCCGCAAGCGGAGCGTACGGATAGATCAGCGCCGCGGCAGCTCCCACTGCCGCTCCCAGCAGCGGAGCGAACGCTACAGCCACACTTTCTTTCGCCTGGTTTTCAGGAGCCACAGGAAGAAGGGTCCGCCGCACATCGCCGTCAGAACCCCAACCGGAATCTCGGCCGGCGCGAGCACGGTACGCGACAGTGTATCGCAGAGCACCAGGAACGCGGCGCCCAGCAGCGCCGAGCAAGGCAGCAGAACACGGTGGTCCGCGCCGAGCCGCAGCCGCAGGGCGTGCGGCACGATCAGGCCGACGAATCCGATGGGCCCGGTGAGGGAGGTCACCAGACCCGTCAGGATCGATCCGGCGAGGAAGCCGAAGGCCGTCAGATGCGCGGTTGAGATGCCGCGCGTGCGCGCCCATTCGTCGCCCACCGCCAGCAAGTTCCATTGCGGGGCTCGCCACACGACGGCGCCAATCGCCGGCACGACGATCGCCGCGAGCCACGCGACGGTCGCGTAGGGAACCGCGTCCAGCCCTCCCATCAGCCAGCGCGAGATGGCGAAGGACTGCGTGAAGCTCGCCACGCTGTGCATCAGCAGGATGGCGGCAAAGGCGATGCTGTTCATCGTGACACCGGTGAGCAGCAGCGTGAAGGAAGACAATCTGCGCCCGTCGAGCGCCATGCCGAGCACGACGAGCAGCACGGCCGCCGCGCCGGCGAGCGCCGCCGCGCCGGTGGCGCGGATGCCCAGCGTGATGGCCAGCACGGCGCCGACGGAGGCCCCGCTCGATACGCCGAGCGTGTAGGGCTCGGCCAGAGCATCGCGCAGCATGCACTGAAACAGGACACCGGTAATCGACAGCGCGGCGCCTCCGATGACCGCCAGCAGCACGCGGGGGAGGCGGGCGTAAAAAAAGATTTCGTGGTCCGGTGATTCGCCCGCCAAGGCGCGCTCCAGATCGATCGCCGTGCTGCCTACTAACGGCGCCAGCGCCACGGCCGCCAGCAGAACCAACGCCGATAGCAGAACCTTAGATTTCATACGCCACGAACTGCCGGCCCTGTGATCCGTTCATCAGGTGCGCGCGCACGCCGAACACCTGCCCGATCAAGGCCGGGTTCAGCACATGCGCCGGCGGGCCGTCGCCGCGGATCTTGCCGTCTTCGAGCACCAGAACGCGATCGGAGAATTGCAGCGCCAGGTTGAGGTCGTGCGTGACGGCGACCACCAGCATGGTCTTGCCGAGGCGAGCCAGCAGCCGGTAGAGATCGAGCTGGTGGCGCAGGTCGAGGTGGGTGGCGGGCTCATCGAGCAGCAGCGTGCGTGGTTCCTGGGCAAGCGCGGCGGCCAGCACCACGCGCTGCCGCTCGCCGCCGGAAAGCGCGCGAAAGTCGCGCGTGCGAAACGCCAGCGTGTCGGTGATCGACATAGCATGATGGGTGGCGGCCTTGTCGTCTGGCGACTCGAACCATCCCGCCCCGCGCGGCGTGCGCCCCATCAGGACCACTTCCTCCGCGGTGAACGGAAACTCTAGCTGCACTGACTGGGGAACGTAGGCGACTTTCTCGGCCAGCTTGCGCCGCGGCCACTCGCGCATCTGGCGGCCTTCGTAGGCGCAGGAGCCGGAATACGCCGATCGCAATCCGGCCAGGATCCCCAGCAGCGTGGACTTTCCCGCACCGTTCGGTCCGGCGACGGTCACCACCCCGGCCGGCGGCAGATCGAAGCTCACGTCGCGGACACCCCAGGCGTAGCCGAGCCGTTTTGCCGTGTAACTCATTTGACATCCCCCGTGGCTGGCGGATGCAGCAGCGCCAAGAATTCCCGCGCCGCATCCACCACGCGCGGGCCGGGCACGACGAAGACGTCCGAGGCCACCGCATGCACGCGGCGGTTGCGAACCGCAGCGACGGAGGACATTCGGGTCCACAGGCTCTCGACGCTTTTTTTCTGGGCTTCGGTCACGCCCACCGTATCGCCCATCTCGCCCATATCGATGATGACCTCGGGGTTGCGCGCCAGGATCTCTTCGAGCGCCACCATGGGGTAGGCGGCTTGCGCGCCGGCGAAGATGTTCTCGCCCCCGGCGATCTCGATGATCTCGTTCAAATACGATGCGCGGCCCGCAACGATCAGGCCCTCCAGGCGGCCCGGCGTGCGGCCCGCGACGAACAGCACGCGCGTTCGGGGCAACTTCGCGGCGCGCGCGCGGATGGCCTCCAGCGCGGCCTGAGTTTGCTGCGTTAGGCGCTCGGCCTCCCTCTCCATTCCGGTGGCCCGCCCGACGATGCGGAAAGATTCATACAGCGCCGGAATGCCTTCCTGGTTGAGTTCGAGCACGCGCAGGCGCATCGCCTCCAGCCGCTCGCGCAACTGCACCGGATTGGTGGGAATGAGGACCAGGTCCGGCCGCAGCGAGGCGATCACTTCCAGATTCGGCGCGGCGTAATCGCCAATGCGCGGCTTGCTCGAGGCTTCCGGAGGATAGCGGCTGAAGCGGTCGACGCCCACGATGCGGTTGCCCAGACCGAGGGCGTAGAGGAGCTCGGTGATGCTTGGAGCGGTGGAAACGATGCGCTGCGGCGATTGCGCGTACAGCGTGGCGGTCAAAAAAAAGACTGTGAAGATGCGGTGGGCCATCATGAGACGTTCCCCTTCGAAACGTGTTTCTCAAGCTATGTCGAGGAACCGGTCTCCTGACTTCCGGCTGGCTGTTAGCGTCCCCCTTCCCGCGTCAACAAGCAGTGGGAGAACCGAGCCGTACAACGCCGGTTACAGTTGCGGGGCAGTGGCGGATTTGCACCGCCTTCCCGTGCATTCCTCGCGCTACCAACTGTCAGTAGACAGCTTAGGCGTTCTGCCACGGCAATGTCAAACCGCCCGGCAGCGGCGTCGGGCCTTCAACGTGCGGGCTGGCGCCGCCAAGACCGGCCCTTCAGGAGAACCGGCACGGGGCCGGAGAATGGATGTTCAGGTGCGGCGTTGGAACAGATCCTTGAGCTCGGTCAGGAACGCCTCCACATCCTGGAAATCGCGGTGCACCGAGGCGAACCGCACATAAGCGATCTTATCGAGCGTTTTGAGCTTCTCCATGACCAGTTCGCCGATCTCAGCGGTCGAGATCTCGCGGTCGGGGCTGTCGGCGAGTTTGCGTTCGACGGCGTCGACGATCTCAGCCAGTACGGGTGCGCCGACGGGGCGTTTCTCGCATGCCTTAAGCAAGCCTTCCAGAACCTTCTGGCGTTCGAATTTTTCGCGCCGGCCGTCGCGCTTGATCACCATATAGGGGATCTCGTCGCAGCGCTCATAGGTGGTGAAGCGGCGCTCGCACTTGACGCACTCGCGGCGCCGGCGGATGGCGTCGCCCTCTTTGCTCTCGCGCGAATCAATCACTTTGTCTTCCCGGTGGCCGCAAAACGGACAGGTCATAGCTGGTATTGGGGATCGTCCCCGACTCGCCTCATATTACGCCACTGAACGCCTTCCCGAAAGGCGAGAATCAGGCCGATGGGGACAATGGAGACGAAACCTTCGAGCCACAGCACCAAAGCCATCACGCTGGCCGGTTCGATCGACAGGCGGTACAATTCCGTCAGCACCAGGATCGTCGCGATCTGGATGCCGCCGCCGACTCCGGGAATCTGCACCACGCTCGCAAAGCTTACGAAGGCCAGAGTGACGATGACGTCGGAGAAGCGGAGCGCATCCAGGGCCGGAAATGCGCGGAAGATGCAATAGTACGCTCCGCCCAGCAGAAGCCAGACGGCCGCGGTGTGCCAAGCCATTGCAACCATGGACGCGGTATCGCGCGTAGACTGCATGCCTTCATCGAAGGCCACCAGGAAATCGCGCACGCGGTAGAGGACCGGATCGGGGAGGAAGCGAAGCGCGTCGGTGATGCGGGTGTGCACTTGGCCTCGGAAGATGCGCAGGCCGGCGAACAGCGCCAGACAGGCCAAGGCCGTGATCCCGGCCAGCCAGCTTCCGGCCTCCAGGGCAACGCGCATCTTCGGGCCGGGCTCCAGACTGTAACCCGATTCACCGACCTGCGTGAGCGCGATGCCGAACAGGAGCATGACCATCAGCGTGTCCAGCAGGCGCTCCACGAGCCAGGCGGCGACCTGGGTTGAAATCGGGACCTTGTGATCGCGCGCAATCAGGTAGGGCCGGACGGCCTCCCCGGCACGCCCGAACAGGACCACCGCCGTGAAACCAATGCAGGTGGCCGAGGCGATCCTGGAAAAATCCACCTGCGGCGCAACCGGGCGGAGGAAAACCTGCCACCGCAGCGCGCGCACCAGGTACGTCAGAAGAATCGGCGGCAGCGATGCCGCCAGCCAGACCCAACGGACGCCGGTCAAAGCCCCGATAAACTCGGCCCACACAAAGCCAGACTCCGCGACACGGCGGTAAGCCCAGAAGGCTCCGGCGAGCACTGCCAAAATCGCGAAAACGAGTCCTATGTGGCTTTTTTTCAAATGATTACGCCAGGGCGCCGGCGGTATAGAATAGAAAACGCGAACTTTTGATGTGGAAACCTCGTTGTCATTGTAGAAAAGTGAAGCAAGATGGCCGCCATCGCCACCACAGTTCGACAGGTTACCACGCCCGGACAGCCAGGCGCGCCCGGCTCCGGCTTCTGGAGTGGGGTTGGGGGGGTGCTGGGAGTTCCGCATAGAACCCGGTTATCCCCCTTGGAGGCCGACAACCAACTCGTCAATAGGTGCCTCGCCGGACAGGAGGAGGCCTGGGAGGATCTCGTCACAATTCACACGCGGCGCGTGTATGCGATTTGTTATCGCTTCACCGGCTCGGCGCAGGCCGCCCAGGATCTGACCCAGGACGTTTTCCTGCGGGTATTCAAGTCACTCAAGAGCTACCGGGCGGGCGAAGGCGCCTTCACAGTGTGGCTCGCGCGGCTGACGCGCAACCTGCTGATCGATCATTACCGCCGCAGCCGGCAGGAGCGAGTGACGGATTCGATCGAGACGCAATTGCCGGTGCTCGAGGAGCGCACTTCGGCGTCACGCGCCGAGCGGTTGCTGGCCGGCCGGGAAGCGAGCGAAATCTTGCAGGCGGCGTTGAAAAGACTCTCTCCGGAGTTGCGCGAGGCGGTCATTCTGCGCGATATCGAGGAAATGGAGTACAGGGAAATCGCCCAGGTGTTGGAGGTGCCCGAAGGGACCGTGAAGTCGCGGTTGAATCGCGGGCGCGCCGAACTGGGCCGGATTTTGCGGAAACAAGGAGTATCGGCATGAACTGCAATCAAGTGGAAGTTCTTCTCGCCGACCACCTGGACCGGAACCTGGATGCGAACACTGTATCCGCGGTGGAATCCCATCTGAGCGAGTGCGCGGCCTGCCGCGCGTTGGCTCAGGACGCCACGCTGGCGGTGGCGTTCATGGAACGCGCGGAGAGCATCGATGCAGCCCCTCCGGAGCTGGTGAACCGGATTCTGTTCGACGTCACCAGCAACGGCGGCTACGGGCTGGGCAAGTTGCGCCTGAGCCGCCGGCTGCTGGCCGGCATCTTTGGAAACGCCTGGCGGCCCGTCTTGGCGCCGCGCCTGGTGATGGGCATGGCGATGACGGCCCTCTGGCTCGGCATGATGCTGAGCTTCGTTCCAACCCGCAAGCTGACGCCGGCGGGTGTGTGGGCCGCGGCGGAGGATCAACTGCTGCGCCTCTGGGATCGCGGCGTGAAGTATTCGCAGACGGTTCCGGTGGTGGTCGAGGCGCAGGCGCGGTATCGCGAATGGGAAGCGCAGCGGGAGGACTCCGGTGAGCGCTGACACGCAGCCCGAGTTCAAAATCACGGGCTACTGCCGCACGTGCGGGCGCGCCTTGACGGATGAAACAATGCGCACCGCGCAAGGTACGATCTACTGCGAGGAGCACGTGCCGGCGGCTTCCGCGGATTCCACGCACACACCGCCGGCCGATTCTCCCTATACACGCGCCGCGCCGCCGCCGATTCCCGAAGGCGCCTCACCCGGGGCGGCGTTCGTGCTGGGCCTGATCCCCGGTGTGGGCGCGATTTACAACCGCCAGTACGCCAAGGGCATCGTTCATGTAATCATCCTTGCTCTGTTGTTCATGGCAGCCGACAGCAGCCCCGGCAGCGTCACTCCCTTGTTCGTGCTCTCGATCATGGGCTTCTGGTTCTACATGGCGTTTGAGGCTTATCACACGGCGCAAAACCGCCGTCGGGGTATCCCGGTCGATGAGTTTTCCAGCCTGATGCCGACCGCCGGCGGCTCGCGCTTTCCCATCGTTCCGATTTTGCTGATCGTATTTGGCACGGTCTTTCTGCTGGACACGCTCGAGATTTACGAAATCCGCCGCCTGGTGCGCTTCTGGCCGGTGCTGATGATCGGCTTGGGGTTGTATTTGCTCGTGGCGCGATTCCGCGGTGACGGGCCGCCGCCTCCGCCCAGCCCGCCGGGAGGCAACCTATGAATGGCTCGCTCGCCGCGGCGATCCGCGGTCCGCTGATGTTGATCGCGCTTGGGGCCGTTCTGGCCGCCGATCAAATGGAGGTGATCAGCCTGAGGCGCACCTGGCCGCTGCTGTTAATCCTGTTCGGACTGCTGGAACTCGCCGAGCACCTGAGCGCGGGTATGCGGCGTCCCAAGGAGCGGCCCGAAGCGGGCCAGGGGGGCGTATGAGAGGCGCTTCCATCGTCGGCCCGCTGCTGCTGATCGCCATCGGCGCATTGTTCCTGGCGCGCAACATTTTCCCGGAACTGCCGATGCTTGATTACCTGGCGCGCTACTGGCCCTTCCTGCTGATCGGCTGGGGTTCGCTGCGCCTGCTCGAGATTCTGTTTTGGGCGGCCACTTCGAAGCCGCTGCCCGTGCACGGAATCTCGGGCGGCGAATGGACGCTGGTGGCGTTGTTGTGCTTGTTCGGATTGACGCTGCATGCGGCGCGCGGGCTCTCCACGTGGCTGCCGCGCGCGGGCATCGAATGGGGCGGGCTGGAAGTCTTCGGCGAATCCTATGAGTACCCGTTCCGCGCGGAAGCACCCTCCAGCCCAACGCCGCGCGTAGTGATCGAGAATTTTCGCGGCAGCGCGCGGATTATGGGCACCGATGAGAACATGGTCAAAGTCTCCGGACGCACCATCATCCGCGCCATGGACCGCGCCATGGCCGACCGCGCCCATGCCGACACGGACATCGAAATCAGCAGCGCGCCGCCCGATCAGGTTGTGATCCGGCCTCACAACTCCGATGTCCTCAGCCGGAACCGCAGGATCAGGGCCGACATGGATATCACGGTTCCGCGCGGAGCGACCGTGGTTGCGCGCGGCCGCGACGGCGATTTCGACGTGAGCGGCATTAACGGAGCGGTGGAGATCACCTCCACCAATTCCAGCACGCGTCTGGAAGACATCGGCGGCGAGGTTCGCCTGGACGTCAATGGCGGCGATATGATACGGGGCGTCAACTTGGGCAGCGATTTCAGCCTGAAAGGCCGCGGAAGCGATATCGATCTGGAGCGCGTCGCGGGCCGGGTGAACATCAACGGAACCTACACGGGCCTGGTACAGTTTCGCGAGCTGGCCCGCCCGTGGCATTGGGTGGGGCCGCAAACCGAGATCACCGCGCAGGGTCTGCCCGGCGAGCTACGCATGACGCTGGGCGACATGCGCGCCTCCAACATCGCGGGCCCAGTGCGCATTCAGTCAACGTCCAAGGACGTCCAGCTTAACGGCTTCACGGATTCACTGGATCTCACCATAAACCGCGGGGATCTGGCGCTCGCGCCGGGCACGCAGTCGCCCGCGCGAATGAACGTTCGTGTCCAATCGGGCGATGTGGAGCTGACGCTCGCGCCCGGAGCGCGCTTCGAGTTGAACGCGGAAACTGACCGCGGCGATGCGATCAACGATTACGGCGATCCGCTGCGCCGGGAGGAAGACGGGCGGCGGGCGCGAATCCGGGGATCGACCGGCGGGGCGCCGATCGACATTTCCGTCGACCGGGGGCGCATCCTCGTCCGGCGGGCGGCCGGAGACTCGGTGAGCGCCGCCAGGGTTCGCGCAACCGTTCCCAGCACCGCGCCGCCGCGGCCTGTAGAGCAGTAAGGCAGGCGGCTGCGAACCCGGGGTTCGCTCCCGGACCGATTGCATCCGTTCTGCTGGCAGGGGGTGGTAAGACATAGACCCCGCCGCGGTTAGACCATTTTCCGGATAGAATGTTCGAAGCGAGGGTCTGCGTAACGTTTCGGCGCGGGCGGCATCTGTCATAGTGGGATTAGGACTGTAATGGAATTCCCTGGATCCGCCGAAGGTTTCGGGGAAATGCCTCAAGACTGGACTTTTACTAAGGAGTGACTCTGATGAGCGAGAATTCGCCTCTCAATTTTGCAGATCCCAGGCAGGGGTCGGGCCGGAAGATGTATGTCGTTTTCGGCGCGATCATTGCGCTGGTGGCGGCGACCGCCTACAGTTTTTACCAGATGAGCCAGCTCCGCACCGAACTGGTGGACACGCGTGAGATGCTGGCGGCTGAGATCGCGAAGGTCGCGGAGACCTCGAGCGTTTCCACTCGAACGGGGCGTGCCGACCTGGACGCCCTGAAGGCGGAACTGGCTGCCGCGCGCGCACAGGCTTCACAGCTCGCCGGGCAGGCTCGTGTCGAAGCGACGCGGCACGCCGACGAAGTGGCCGCACAGTTGCGCCGGGCGCAGGAAGAGGTGGCCGCGCGCACGGCCCGGGAAACGGCGAAGGTTGCTGAATCCTTGACCGCCGTTTCGACGGAAGTGAGCCAGGTCCGCGAGGATGCCAGCTCCACGGCGACGAAGGTTTCCGAAGTCTCGACGAACCTTGCAGCGGTGAAGTCGCAGGCCGACGCCACCAGAACGGAACTGGAGAGGACCATCGCGGAATTGGCCAGCACCAAGGGCGACCTCGGCGTGCAGAGCGGCCTGATCGCGACCAATGCGCGGCAGCTCGCCGCTCTTAAAGCGCTGGGCGAACGCAATTACACCGAGTTCACGCTGAAGAAAGCCAAAACCACGCAACGCATCGGCGATCTGCAAATCCGCCTGACTAACGCCGACGTGAAGCGGAACCGCTACAGCATCGAGGTGATCGTCGACGACAAGAAGGTGGAGAAGAAGGACCGCACGGTGAATGAGCCGGTGCAGTTCATGCTGTCCCGCTCGGTGACGCCGTACGAATTGGTGGTCAACGAAGTGAAGAAGGATATGATCGCCGGTTACTTATCCGCACCCAAGGTGCAGCAGGCGCGCAACGCCGCGAACTGAGGATCGAGCCGGCGCCCGGGCGCCGGTGGAGGAGCGATGCGGTCCCTGGACGCGCATTTGAAGACTCCGCACATCGCATCGGCCCTGGCGCGCTTCCGAGGATTGCTTGCGGCTCCGGCTGATATCCGGCGCTATACGCGGATCGCCTGAGCGGGGCCGCCGGGCGGGCGAGTCGGTCCGGAGTCCAGGCGCGGGGAGCCGGGATTACCTTCTGGGCGGACGCCCGCCACCGCCCTCTCGCGAATTCATCGGGCGCGCCTCGTTGACCACGAGAGCCCGGCCCTGCAATTCGCGGCCATTGCAAGAATCGATCGCGCGCTGCGCAGCCTCGTCATCCCCGATTTCGACGAATCCAAATCCACGCGCCTGACCGGTGAAGCGATCCCGCATAACCGTAACCGTATCCACACTCACGCCCGCGCTTTCAAAGAAAGCCTGGACGTCATTTTCATTCGCTGCGTACGGCAAGTTCCCCACAAAAAGCTTCTTCACAGGTTCCTCTCACTCCTCACTGTAGATGGAGACTGGCAATCCAACGATAGCGGGGCCGGGCGAACTGTAAGCGGCGACCGGGCAAACCGAAAGTCTGCATGCACTCCAGGTACGGGGGATAGTATGCCAGAAAGGTGTACCGGAGTCAAAGGAAAGAAAAGGACTTGCCGGACCCCGCCTAAGGCGTGGGAGTGCTGGTATACTGAAAACGGTTGGAGGCCGATTCATGGCGAAATCGCGTCGTAGCTACCTTGTGGTACCGGTGCTGATCGTATTGTGTTCGCTGGGCGCCGGGATGTTTCTCGGCGGAGGGGTTTCGGCCGCGACGCCCGAGGAAGCCGCGGACCAGAGCCTGCGCAGCTTCTCGTCGGTCTACGATCTTGTGGAGAAGAATTTCGCCGACGAGATCAAGGGCAACAAGGCGATCTATAAAGGCGCGATTCCGGGCATGCTGCGCACGCTCGATCCACACTCGAATTTCTTCGATCCGCGCGACTTCCAGATGATGCGCGAGGACCAGCGCGGATCCTATTATGGCGTAGGCATGCAGGTGGGTCCGCGGAATGGCAAGACCATCGTGATCGCTCCGTTCCCCGGTTCGCCCGCGGCCAAGGCGGGCTTGCGACCTGGCGACGTGATCCAACAGGTGAACGACACCAAGACCGAAGGGTTGAACACCACCGAAATCGCCGACCTGCTGCGCGGTCCGCGCGGCACCAAGGTACAGGTACAGATCGGACGCGAGGGTGTTGCCAATCCGATTTCCTTCACGATCACGCGCGATGAGATTCCGCGCTACAGCGTGACCGGGGGTTTCTTTGTCAAGCCGGGTATCGCGTTCATCCGCATTGAGAGTTTTAATGAGAACACCGGCCAGGAGATGGAAGAGAAGTTCCGCAAGCTGAACGAGAAGAATGTGCAGGCGCTGATCTTGGACCTCCGCGCGAATCCGGGCGGGGTCTTAACTGAGGGCGTGGACGTGGCGGCGCACTTCCTGAAGAAAGGCGATCTGGTGGTGAGCCACCGGGGGCGCAATTCCCCCAACCGCAACTATTCAGCGCGGGTCGACGGTCCCGGCAAGGACTACCCGATCGTGGTTCTGGTGGACCGTTACACGGCCTCAGCGGCGGAAATCGTGAGCGGCGCGCTCCAGGATCATGACCGCGCCTGGATTCTTGGCGAGAACACCTTCGGCAAGGGGTTGGTGCAGACGGTGATGCAGTTGGGCGACAACACGGGTCTGGCGCTGACCACAGCGCATTATTACACGCCCAGCGGCCGCCTGATCCAGCGCGACTACACCAATATCAGCTTCCTGGACTATTACACGCACTCGAATCTGGAACAGAAGAACCTGCAAGACGTCAAGATGACCGACAGCGGCCGCACGGTGTACGGCGGCGGCGGCATCACGCCGGACGAGAAATACGAGCCACCCAAGGCCAACGAGTTCCAGATCGCCGTAACACGTAAGGACGCGTTTTTTTATTTCTCCGCGAAGTACTTCGGGACTCGCGACACGAACCTGCCGAAGGGCTGGGAACCGGACGATGCGGTCATCAACCAGTTCCAACAATATCTGCGCGGCGAAGGAATGGAGTTTAGCCCGGAACAGTTCAGCGCCAACCGCGATTGGGTGCGCAAGCGGCTGAAAGAGGTGATGTATGTCGCCGCCTTCAGCACGGACGAATCGCAGCGCGTGGCCATTGAGCAGGACCCGATGGTGGAGAAAGCGATCGAATCGCTGCCGAAGGCGCGAGCGTTGCTGGAATCAGCCAAGAACTTGCGGGTGCAGCGGATGAACCGCCAGGCCGACGTCGCGGTGGCGCGCTGAGGCAGCCAGTTCGGGCCGCGTCCGCCTTTCCGGCGGCCACACTCCGGGCAAAACCGGAGCGCGCCAAGAGGCTGCCCGGCAGAATCTGAACGAATGCGTCCGCAAATCACGGTCCTCGACGCGGGAGGACAATATTGCCATCTGATCGCGCGTAAAGTGCGCGACTTGGGCGTTTACGCCGACGTCGCCGCCAGCGATACGCCCGCGGCGGAGCTCGCCGGGCGCAAAGGCATCATCATTTCCGGCGGCCCGGCCAGCGTTTACGATCCGGGGAGCCCCACCATCGATCCCGCCTTGCTGCACGCCGGCACTCCCGTGCTTGGCATCTGCTATGGGCAGCAGTTGATGGCGCATCTACTGGGGGGCCGGGTCGAAAAGGGAGAGCGCGGCGAGTACGGTTTCGCGCACGCCGATGTGCGCCACCGCAGTCCGCTACTGGACGGCATCGAGGGCCGCCAGCAGGTGTGGATGAGCCATCGCGACCTGGTCAGTGTGCCACCCGCGGGATTCGAGGTGCTCGCCAGCACGGAAACGTGTCCGGTCGCGGCGATGGCGTCTCCCTCGCAGAGGCTCTACGCCGTGCAATTCCATCCGGAAGTGGTCCACACGCCGGGCGGCCCGCGCATCCTTTCCAACTTCGTCTTCGAGATCTGCGGCGCGGTCAAGGATTGGGACCCCGCCGGACAAATCGAGGCCGTGGAGAACCAGATCCGGGCAGCGGCCGCCGGGCGGAACGTGTTCTTCTTTGTGAGCGGCGGCGTCGATTCGACCGTAGCGTACACGCTGTGCCTCAAGGCGCTTGGGCCCGAGCGGGTGCACGGGACTTATGTCGATACCGGCCTGATGCGGGAAGGCGAAACCGGTTTCGTGCGCGCGACTTTCTCCTCGCTCAGCGCCCGCAGCTTCGCGGTGGAGGACGCCTCGGCGCAGTTCTTGGCCGCGCTCCACGGCCTGGCCGGGCCGGAAGCCAAGCGGCATGCCATCGGCGAGGAGTTCGTGCGGGTCCAGCAGCGCATCCTGGAATCCGAGCATTACCTGGACGGCCAATGGATCCTCGGCCAAGGCACGATCTATCCAGACACGATCGAATCCGGCGGAAGCGCCAAAGCCGATCTCATCAAGACGCATCACAATCGCGTGCCGGGAATCCAGCGCCTGATAGAGGAAGGCCGCATCGTCGAGCCGCTGGCGTCCTTTTACAAAGACGAGGTCCGCGCGGTGGGCCGTGCGCTGCAATTACCTGCGGCCCTGCTGGACCGTCATCCGTTCCCAGGGCCGGGGCTGGCGATCCGCTGCTTGTGCTCGGAAGCCGAGGGGATGCCCGAAAGAGTCTCGGGAGGCTGGGTGCTGCCGGTCAAATCGGTGGGGGTGCAGGGCGATTCGCGGACTTACCGCGAGGTACTGGCAATCGACGGTTTTCCGTTTACTGAGGAAGAGGCCGCGGCTCTGATCAACCGCATGGAACGGGTGAATCGCCTGGTGGTGGAAGTGTGGACGACGGCGAAGATTTCCGAGATGCGCTCGCATCCGGCCTATCTCGATCGCACGCGCCTCGGCCGCCTGCGGCATGCCGATGCCGTCGTCCGCAGGCTCACACATCGATCGGGATTTGATGCCAGCGTATGGCAGTTCCCGGTGGTGCTGATCCCGTTCGGCACGCCGGATCGTCCGGATTCCGTCGTGCTGCGGCCGATTCATTCGGTGGACGGAATGACGGCGAGCGTCGTGCGTATGCCTCCGGAAATGCTCGATGAGATAGTGCGAGAACTACAGCAAGTGGAGGGTTTGGCGGGCGTGTTCTACGACCTGACGAACAAGCCGCCCGCCACGATTGAATGGGAGTAGCGGCCTACTTTCCTTTGCCGCCTTTGCCTTTACCGCCGCGACCCTGGCTGGAGGGCGGGACCAAGTTTTTGATGCGAACATAGACCGCCAGCGTTCCGTACATTTCTTCGCTGTGCGCGAGGTTGCCCCACAGCGCCGCGTTGCGCGGCTGCGGTCCGCCGAAGCCCGCCGTGACGGCTTCATCATGGTTGGCGGCATTGATGCCGTTGTAGGCGATGTCGCACAGATCGAAGGACTTTTTGAGAGCAGCGACGAGATCCGCCTTGGCGGTCAAGCCGCGCTCGGCGTTCAATTGTGTGGGTGTACCCGCCAAGGCCCCGCAAACAGCAGCCTGCGCGTCCGCCACGTGGCCGACGGCCGCGGCGAAGGTCCGGGACCCCTGGCCCGGAACCAGCGTGTAGCCGTCTTCGGGCATCTGATCGGCAATGGCCGTGAGTTTCTGCTTCGTCTGCGCATATTGCCGCTGCAGGGCCGCAACCGAGGCGGCGGCATCCTGGGCGTAAACGGCCGCGGAAGCGGCGAGGAGTAGCGTGAGGTATCGCATGTTATTTTCCTTTCCCGGCTGCGGGAACGTTGATGCGCCCTTCGTCCCAGTGCTCGTCGGCTTTCCCGTCGACGAAGCGCCACATGTCATAGTGGGTCGTGGTATAGGTCTGGCCCGGATTGCGGGGATCGGGGAGCTCGACGCGGCTCACCACCGCGACTAAATCGCCATCCGCAAGCACGGCGACGATCTTGGTGGACCATTGCTTGGGATCGGCGGGAATCGGCCGGGGAGCCTGCTTGCCAAAGAACGCCTGCACGGTCGCGCGGCCCGAGGCGCAGCAGGGGTTGTGTTGGATGTAGCGGTCGGTGAGCCATTTGTCGGCTTCATTCCAGTGGCCATATGCCAGCAAATCGAAGACGATGTGCATCGCGGCTTGCTTGTTACGGTGTTTGACGGGGTCCTTGTCAGTGAACAACGGCGTCGGGTCCTCGGCCGCCACCACCGGTGCGGCTTGCCCGAACAGTGTGGCGGAAGCGAGGACTGCGAGCAGGGCGAGTGTGATACGGTTCATGGGTACTATGGTTAGCGAACCAGAGGCGTGGTGTCAAACGCCGTCCTCCCGAACCCGCAGGCAGGCAAACAAGCGCCGGCGATGACAGGCCACGGCGCCGGCCGGGCGGCCCTCGCCACCGCAAATTGTGGCACAATCCCTATGAAGGAGACATCTTGATGAAATCCATGGCTTGTGTTGTCGCACTCGGCGTCCTGTTGGCGGCGGCCCCGCTGCTGGCCCACCATTCCTTCGCGGCGGAATATGACAGCAATCAGCCGGTGAAGCTGACCGGCGCGGTCACCAAGATCGACTGGACAAATCCGCACGTTTACTTCTATATCGACGTCAAGGACGCCAACACCGGCCGGGTGTCCAACTGGTCGTTTGAGATGGCCGCTCCGGCCGCGCTCAAGAACACCGGCTGGACGCGCAATACGATGAAGATCGGGGACGTGGTCATCGTCGACGGCTGGCGCGCCAAAGACGGCGGCTTGCACGGAAACGCCC
>CAZTKA010000028.1:0-13928 GCA_964614015.1 uncultured Bordetella sp.
CAGCGAATCGATGTCGTTGGCGAACTCCTCTTGCCGCATGCGGACGGTAGCCAGAACCACGGCCAGACAGAGCATGCCGAGCCAGTTCCAGTAAATCGGTGACTCCATGCCGGGGCCCATGCCCCCGCCCTCCCGTACGCTCAGGACGGGCTGGGGATGCTGGGTCTGCTGGAACCATTCGATGGACTTGTACACAAACAGAACATTGGCGCAGCCGAAAATGGAGAGCACGGCCGACAGACGGGCGCGCTGGGCCGGCTCATGGATCGCCTTCCGCAGCATCAGGTATCCGGCGTACATCAGCCAGCACACCAGCATGGAGGTGAGGCGCGCGTCCCAAGCCCACCAGATGCCCCAGGCAAAACGAGCCCAGATCATTCCCGTCAGCAGGTTCGCGGTGGCGAAGGCCAGAGCGACTTCCGTGACCCCCGCGGCGAACGCGTCGTATTTCAATTCGCCCTTCCACAGGTACAGCCCACTGGCCGCCAGCGCGACGAAGAATCCCGTGAAGGCCGTGAAGGCCGCCGGCACGTGGAAGTAAATGATCTTGTACGCGCCGACGTTGACCACTTGGTCCGGCAGAACGAAGAAGATCTTGTAAAGATTCCACGTGATCAAAGCCGCGGCCACTGCGGCAAAGGCGTAGATGAGCTTGGTACGCATGGCTACCCCACGAGAACAACATCTATAAATACCACGGCCAGCGCCGTGAACACGATGTTAAAGGCCACCAGCACGCGCACCCAGATCAGGTTGTCTCCAGAGAGCGGCATGCCGTTCAGGATCAGTCCGGTAAGCACCATCGCCGCCATCAGCGCCGGAATCAGAAACGGATACACCAGCACGGGCAGCATCAGCTCGCGCATGTGGAGATTCACGGTGAGCGCGCTGAACATGGTTCCAATGATCACCAGGGCCCAAGTCCCCAGAAGCATGACGAGAAAGAGCGGCCCCATCTTCCCGGCAAGACGGATATCGTAAAAGACCGCCAAAACGCCGAGCGAGACCAGTTCTACCGCCAGCAAAAGAGCGTAATTGGCCAGCGCCTTGCCGATGAAGAGCGCACTTGCGGGCGCGGGCGAGCAGATGAGCGCGTCCAGGCAGTCGTTTTGCAGTTCGCGGGCGAAACTCCGGTTCAACGCCAGCGCGCCCGCGAACGAATACACGATCCACAGCAGGCCGCCCGAGAACATGCTCAATTCCGGAGCGCTGGGGTCGAAAGCGAAGCTGAACAGCAGCAGGATCACCACGGAGAAGGCGAGCGAGGCGTTGAGGGCTTCCTTGGTGCGCAATTCCGCCCGCAGGTCCTTTTGCGCGATGGTCCAGATCTGGCGCAGGAACACGCTAGTTCTCTCCATAGGTCCGGTACAGCCAGCCCGTGTCGTCGAGCATTTCCTGGCGCCGTTCGCCCGCGTAGGCGATCTGGCCGCGCTGGATCAGGGCGACGTGCGAGGCGAGCTCCAGGGCCTCGCGCAACTGGTGCGTGGACATGACGATCGTGCGGCCCTGGTCGTGCATTTCCCGAAGCATGGATTGCAGCACCGCGATGGCGCGGTCATCCAGCGAAGTGAATGGTTCGTCCAGCAGCAGAATCTCGGGATCGTGCAGAAAGGCGCGCGCCACGGCCAGCCTCTGCCGCATGCCGCGGGAGAATTCCCGTGCCAGGCCATCGCGGACCCGCGCCAAGCCGACGCGCTCGAGCATCTGGCCAGCGCGGGCGCCCGCATCCTTGAGGCCGTACAGATTCCCAAACATCACCAGATTCTCGAAGGCGGAAAGTTCGTCGTACAAAGAGATGCTGTGGCCGAGGACGCCAATCCGGCGGCGTGTCGCTTGTTCGCGCGCCTCGGCTCCGTGGATGCGCACGGCCCCGCGCGAAGGCTTCGACAATCCGGCGAGGATGCGCAGCAGCGTGGTCTTGCCGGCCCCGTTGCGCCCAAGCAAGGCCACCACCGAGCCCGCTTCGATGCGCAGTCCAACGTCGCGCAGGGCCGGAAAATCGCCATAGAATTTCCAGACGTGGTCGATTTCGAGCGCGCTCGCCGGTGCGCTCATGCCGGGCCCCGGCGGTACAGAAGGGCGCCGCCCAAAAAGAGAATGCCGAACCCGAGTCCAAGAACCCAGCCCATCCGCGATTGCATGCGCGGAGGCACTTCTTCGCAGCATTTCGGCGCCATGGCGTCTTCTTCGGGGGCGGCCGTGCTGCCTGTGCCGAGAGACCCAACGCCCAAAATACGGGCCTTGAAGCTCGTGCCGCTCACGGCGTAGACACGGGCCCCCGTGCTCGGCTCCTGGCCGACGTCGGTGATGCCATCACCGGAAAGCGTCACCGTGGCAGGCGTCACCAGACGCGCGGCGGGTCCGCCGGGAACAAGTCTTCCGGAGAATGTGGCCGCGGCCGGCAACGTGTACTCGAGATCGATCCGCGTCTGCCCGGGCTTCAGCGGATAAGTGATCTTGTAGACGCCGGCCTGCTTGCCCCTTTCAATAGGCCGCCGGATCGGGACTCCCGTGGAATCGATGGTGGCCTGGAGATCCGTGGGCGCGCCTTCAGGAAGGTAGAAGCGCACCGAACCGTTCGACGTGTCCTGATAAGTCAGCCGCGAACCGTTGGTGGTGTAAAACGTCTCGCTGACCTTCAGCGTGGCGGCGCCGGGTTCAAGCAAAATCAGATGCTGTGTCACCATATCCGGCGGCGGATCGGCCGTCGCGTTGTAAACCACGACTTCCACGCCCGTGGTGGGCGTGCCGGGCGGAAGAATCTTCGTGTAGGTGACGCCCGTGTAGGTGGCCTGAAGGATCGCGGGTCCGTCGGGTCCGGCGTCTTTGTCGATGCGGAAGCTTCCGTCGGGAGCCGATGTTGCCGATCCCAGCGTCTGCATCCCGCTGGCTCCCGGTTGCACGAGACGGATCGAGACGCCACTCTGGGGCTGCGTGGTGGTGCCGTTGGTAACCACGCCGCTGACGGCGCCCAGCAGACCCCAGACAGGAGTCATCAGAAATCCGGCCAGACGATTCACGCCATCGCCTTTCCGCATTCCCCGCAGAACTTCATTGCCCTTGAGAATTCAGCTCCGCAGTGAGGACACCGATGCCCGGGAGCCGCCGCCGGCTCCGGCTGCACGTCCCGCGGTTTCCCGCCCGTGATCCGTTCCATTTCCGCCATCACTCCCGCGAGTTCCTTCTGCAATCCGAGCTTAGTCTGCTCATAGTCGGCGTCGGAAAGCTTTCCCACGCGATACTCAAACTGCAAGTCGCGCAAATTCTCATAAATCGCCGCACGCCGGTCCTCCAAGTGTTTCACGGGAGAGACCGGCTCGGGCTCGGGCAGGTTTTTGGCGCGCACCGCCAGCGTGATGGCGATCGTTACCGCGATCAGCAGGATTGCCGGAATCAACAGAGCCATGCCACAAGGAAGCTAATCCAGCTTCGCCAGATCCTTTTCTATTTGGCGTTGGTAGCGGGCGAGTTCCGCGTCATCGGCCGGAATCACCGCCGGCGCCGGACGCAGATGCCGGTACCGCCGGATCACCAACATCACAACGCCAAGTCCGATTCCCAAGGCGATGAACGGTCCGCTGAATCCGAAGCGTCCGGGCGGAACCACCAGCACCTGCTCGCCCTGTTCCTGGACGTAGGTATTCAGAATTTCGGCTTCCGACATCCCGTCCTTGAGCATCTTGGCGATGCGGATCTTGTTCTCGCGGCACACCGGGCAGACCCCGGTGGGAGGCATCACGCACGCCATGGTCAGCTTGCAGCCGCAGTTGCAGTTGAGCTTCTTGGCGATTCCGTTCACCTCCGGCGTCTCGTATTCGCTCGCCGACTGCGCCAGGCAAAGGGCGGCCGCCACCAGGATCAACGCGCTAGCTTTTAACCTTCGCATGTTTACCAGCCACTCCTATGACTTCGGTGCGCGGGAACACCAGCCTAGTCTTGCTCGGCACCAAACACACGAAGGTGCCGAACAAGACGACCAGGAACCCGATCCAGATCCAGCTCACCAGCGGGAACACGTAGGCTTGCAGAACCACATTGTCGCCGGAGCCCGTGCCGGCAAAGTTGATGTACACGTCCTCGTTCAGGCGGCGGCGCAGCGCCACCTCGGTGGTCGGCGTCTGCGAAGCGATATAGAACCGGCGCTCGGGATGCTCTACGCTCAGGTGCCGGCCGTGCTTCGACAGATCGATCGAGAGGCGGTCCCAGCGGTAATTCTCATTCTCGCCCTCTTCATAGCCGGTGACTTTCAGTGTGTAAGCGCCCAACTGAAGCGTGCCGCCCTGCGGCAGCTCCGCGGTCTTGTCCTGATTGAAGGCCGCGCCCGTGAACCCGATGAACATGATCACGATGCCGACGTGCACCAGGTAGCCGCCGTAGCGCCGCGTGTTGCGGTGCGTCAACTCGATCATGGCTCCGATCAGATTCTGTCCGGACTTGGCTGCAATCGCGCGCGAGCCTTTCCAGAACTCCATGGCGACCGTCGTCAGCACGAACGCGCACAATCCGAAGGACATCAGCGCGTAGATATGGCGGATGCCGAACGCCAGCAATCCGATGATGGTCGCGGCCAGCACCACCGTGGGCCAGAAGAACGCGCGCTTCAGGCTTTCAAAGGAGCTGCGCCGCCAGGCGATCAGCGGGCCGACTCCGGTCAGCAGCAGCAGGAACAGCGCGATCGGAATGTTCACGCGATCAAAAAACGGCTTGTCGACGCTGATCTTCTCGCCCATGATCGCCTCCGTGATCACGGGGAACAGAGTGCCCCACAGCACCGAGAAGCAACTGGCGAGCAGCACCAGATTGTTGAACATGAAACTCGATTCGCGCGACAGCACGGCTTCAAGCTGCGATTCGCTCTTCAGGAAATCCAGGCGGTTGAGGATCAGGTAAACCGTGGCCGCGATGCCGATTGCCAGAAACGTCACGAAATAGTGGCCGATGGGGCTTTCGGCGAAGGCGTGCACGGACTGTACGACGCCGCTGCGGGTGAGGAACGTTCCAAAGATGCACAAAAAGAACGTGGCCGAAACCAGCACCATGTTCCACACCTTCATCATGCCCTTCTTTTCCTGCATCATGACCGAGTGCAGGAAGGCGGTCGCGGTCAGCCACGGCAGCAGCGACGCATTCTCGACCGGGTCCCAGGCCCAATAGCCGCCCCAACCGAGCACCGCGTAGGCCCAACCGGCTCCGAGCACGATGCCGCAGGACTGAAACAGCCACGTCACCAGGGTCCAGCGGCGCGTGGTGTGAATCCAGGCCTCGCCCGGCTGCCTGGTGATCAGCGACGCGATCGCGAAAGCAAACGGAACGACGAAACCCACATAGCCCAGGTACAGCATCGGCGGATGGATCACCATGGTCCAATACTGCAACAGCGGATTCAGGCCCTGCCCGTCGCCCAGATCGACAATGCCCTTTCCGGCCACCAGCATCTTGAACGGATTCGCCACGAAGGCGTTCAGGATGAGGAAAAACACCTGGGTGGACATCAGCACGCCGATCACGTACGGCATCATCTCGCGAAACTTGCGGCGGTTCTGGAAAACCACGACCGCCGAATAGGTCGCCAGCAGCCAGCTCCAGAACAGCAGCGAGCCTTCCTGTCCGCCCCACCACGCAGCGAACTTGTAGAACACCGGCATCGTCTTGTTGCTGGTCGCCCAGACGTAAGCCATGCGGTAATCGCCGTGGATGATGGAGTAGATGAGGATCGCGGCCGCGGTGGTCACCAGCAGCCACACGGAGTAAACGGCGCGCTGGGCGCTTACTGTGAGGAAGGGCCGGCTTGCCCACTTGCCTGCCAGCGATCCCACCAGAGCGTAGATGGCAAAACAGAAAGCCAGCAGTATCGCAAGCGCGCCAAGGTTTTCCATGAGTCCATTTCCCGTCCGGGGCCGGAGAATTCCGACTCCTGACTTCTGTGTTCTATCCGCGGCTTACTGTTCCCGTGGGCTTGGCCTCATACTTCGAGGCGCACTTGGCCTGGATCTTGGTAGCGTGGAACACACCGTTCGCATCCAGCTTTCCGTCGGCCAGAGCTTGCGATCCATCCCTGAAGGTGTCGGGAAGCGGATCGACGCCGGCGTAGATCACCTTCAGCTTCAGGTCATTCTGGACCAGCGTGAAGTGGACTTGATTCCCTTCCCGAACAATCGAGTTCGCCTCGACATCGCCGCCCACCCGCAGGCGCTTGTCGACGCCGTCGGCGCCCATGGCCTGCAGTTCGGCGATTTCCTTGTAATATGTGGCGGTCTGATTGATCCCTCCCGCGGCCAGCCAGCCCAGGGTTCCCAGGATGACCAGCGTCAGAAGTCCGAACTTCAGGTTCTTATTCATAAGCGTATCCGCCTTGACTCTAGTATACCCCTTCATGCGGGTTGTGACACAGGATACAGGCCGCTCGAATATCGCCCGGTCCGGCCAAGGCCAGCGTATAGAACTGCCCGGCCATCGCCCATGTGGAGGATATCTGAGAATTCTTGTGCTGTGCCCCGCCCCCTTCATCCTTGGTCACGGAAAGCATGGCTTCGACCTCGCCCACGCGATACCGGATTTTCGCGATCAGTTTGCCGGCGCGCTCGATGTTTGCGCCCAGGATTTCAATCAGCTCGGAAGGATGCGCGGGCAGGGGAACGTCGAAACCGGAATTCGCCCGCAGCCAGTTCCGCACCTCGGTCGCGTCGCGCGAAACGAGCGTCATCGGCTGGGAGGCGTGGTAGCCGTACCAGCTCAGGATCGTTAACGCCACAGCCGCGGCCACTGTGGCCCAAGACAGGATCTCCCCAAAACTGGATCTTGTCTTCGCCGCCGGCGCCTTCCGGATGCGCTCCCACAGCTCCTCCGGCGCGCGCACCGGCCTCAGGTGCCGGCTCAGAACTTCGTCGATGCCCTCATGCATAACTTCTACCTCGTACCCCCTGCAAACGGCGTTCCAGGCTCGCATGTGCCCGGTTCAACCGCGACGCCACCGTCCCCTTGGAAATCTTCAGAATCTCGGCGATCTCCTCATACGCCAAACCCTCCGTATACCGCAGGATGACCACGATGCGCTGTTCGGGCGGAAGCTTCGATACGGCCTGCTGCACCAGCTCCCGCATTTCATCCCGCAGCAGTCCGTCCAGCGCCGAATCAGGCGGCGACCGGAACAAATCCAGAAACCCGTCGGCCAGCGGCTGTAGCCGGCGCCCGGAGCGCCGATGATCCAGGCACGCGTTCACCACGATGCGGTAGAGCCAAGCCTCGAAACCGGCCTCGCCGCGGTACTGCTCCATGCGCGTCATCAGCTTGAGGAAAGTATCCTGCGCAATGTCCATGGCTGAAGCCGCCTCCCTGGCGTAGCGTAGAGCGATGGAATACACGCGATCTTTGTGCTTTTCGAAGAGTTCCCGGAAATCGTCGCTCACGCCATATCTATTTTCCATGACGGGGAGCGGCGGCGGTTTCTTCCCGAAAATTGATGACGGCTTTGACCCGTATTCTGCTCAACCACGCCCGCCGCATCGGTGATCTCCGCTCCCACTTCGAGGCCCGCTTCGATGAAAGGCGCGCCAGGTGGACCGCGGAACTGCACCGCGTTGAGGAAGTGCTCGCCGCCCCTCGGAAGCACCCGGAAGAGCGCTGGCAGCGTTAGCCCCCCAGCAGCCGCAAAGCGTTGTCGCGCTCGATGGCCCGCAAGTCATTTGCCGCAAAACCGCGGTAAGCGCTTAAGCCGCTGGTGACTTCCTCAAACGTCCGGAACGGATAATCGCTGCCGTAGAGCACCTGCGAGCTCGGGACCATCTCAAGCAGCGCATCCAGCGCCCCGGACGTATTCGCCTGCGCCGTGTCGTAGTAAAACTTGCGGACCTCATACATCAGGCCGCGCGGCAGGCGCTGGCCGATCCCCTTCTGGGTCTGCTCCTCGCGCACGAAGCGGCTGAGCAGAAACGGGAACGTCCCGCCGCCGTGCGAGAAAATCCAGCGAATCTCGGGATAACGAGCTGCCGTGCCGCTGAACAGCAGGCTCGCCATGGTGCGCGTGGTGTCGGTGGCCCACTCGATCGCCCCAGGCCCCAGGCCGTAGCCCAGGCTCCCGCAGCAGGCCGGAGTCAATGGATGCGTGTAGACGATGGCCCGCCGGCGGTTCAGCTCCTCCCAGACCGGGGCAAACGGAGCATCGCCCAGCCACTGGTTGCCGAAGCTGGTCATCAACCCGACGCCATCGGCCTTCAGCGTGCCGTAAGCGTATTCGATCTCGCGCAGGCTGCCTTCGATGTCCGGCAGAGGCAGCGCCGCAAACAGGCCGAAGCGGCCGGGATAGTCGCGGATCATCTGAGCGCCGTAATCGTTCACCATGCGCGCCAGACGGCGGGCCTGTTGGATGTCGCCCAGCCACACACCCGGCAGGCTGAGCGAGAGCATAACTTTCTCCACGCCGCCCCTGTCCATCGCCTCGATCGACTGCGCCGGCGTCCACGGCGGGAATGCCGCCGCCTGCGCCGGGCCGACCGCGGTGCGGTAGTCAGGCGGAAACAGGTGATGGTGAATGTCGATGCGGTGAGGTTTAGCCGGACCTTGCGCGCGCGCGCGCCGCCCCAAGAATACTCCGCCTGCCAGAGCCGCCAGGAATTCACGCCGTTGAGTCACCTGAGAATTATACAGCCCTCCCAAGCACTATTTTGATGTGAGCTTCATCATCGAAATCTGGCAGTTCCTGCGCGTCCGGAAAAAACTGTGGCTCCTGCCCATCGTGCTGGTGATGTTGTTGTTCGGCGGCCTCGTCGTTTTCGCGCAAGGCTCGGCGCTGGCGCCCTTCATCTATACTCTGTTTTAGTGCCCCGGTCCCTTGTCTTGTTGCCCGGATTGATGTGCGACCGCACCGTCTGGGAATCTCAGATTTCCGCTCTGTCCGACATCGCCCGCTCCATGGTTGTCGAATGGGGCCCGCAGCATACTTCGCTGGCCGCGATGGCCGAGGCTGCGCTCTCTGCGGCGCCGCCGAAATTCGCCCTCGCCGGGCATTCCATGGGCGGGCGCGTGGCGTTCGAGGTCTACCGCCGCGCACCGGAGCGCGTGACGCACATCGCCGTGATGAACACGGGCGTGACACCGCTGGCCGCGGGCGAGGCCGGCGCCGAAGAAGAACGCGGCCGCCGCAGGCTGCTGGCCATCGCGCGCGCCGGGGGCATCCGGCCGATGGCGATCGAGTGGCTGAAGGGTATGCTCCCGCCGCATCGCCAGGGCGATGGGGCTCTTACAGAACGCATCATTCAAATGTTCGAACGCAAAGACGCTGATCTGTTCGAGACGCAGATGCTGGCGCTGCTCGCCCGGCCCGACGCCCGCCCGGTGCTCGGCACGATCCGGTGTCCGGCGCTGGTTCTCACCGGCCAGGACGATATCTGGAGCCCGCCGGTGCGGCATCGGGAGATCGCGGACGCCATCCCCGGCGCGCGGCTGGTCCTCGTGCCCAACAGCGGCCATATGTCGACCATGGAGCAGCCGGATGCAGTCTCCTGCGCGATGCGCGAATGGCTGGCATTGCATCCATCGTCACGCTGAATCTCGAAGAAAATGTCATCCAGGCAGCGTCGTCTTGCCTGTGCGGCGCGGCCCGGTGATTACAACCGCCGGGAAGCTCCGCGCGGCCTCGATGACCCAGACCATGTTTCGCCCCACTGCTCCAGAAACCCGGCGAAAGCACGCCCTTGACATCCTCGGCTCCCAGGCGCATGATGCCCGGCGGAGGTTGACTATGCATGCCACCGCCGCGCTCCGTGAACCTGCGATCCGCTTCGCCGAACCGGTTCGTTCCATCCTTCGATCCAAAGGAAATGTCGTGTGGTCCATATCTCCAGACGCCAGCGTCTATCGCGCCATCGAACTGATGGCCGAAAAACACGTGGGCTCTCTGGTGGTGCTCAGTGGAGGGCACCTGGCCGGCATTGTCTCCGAGCGGGATTACGCCCGCAAAGTGATTCTGATGGGCCGCAATTCCATGCAGACTCTGGTGCGCGAGATCATGACCAAGCCTGTGATGTTCGTCACGCCCGAGCAAACCGTGGACGAAGCCATGCGGTTGATGACCAGCCGCCGCGTGCGTCACCTGCCTGTGCTGGAGGGCGAAACCGTCATTGGTATGCTCTCGATCGGCGACATCGTCAACTGGGTAATCTCCTGGCAGCAGCAAACAATTCACCACCTGGAAGGCTATATCGCCGGCAAGTACCCTGCCTAACTACGAACCGCTCTGGCCCTGCCAGTGAGCCTCTTGACAAACGGCGAATATACGGCGAAACTATCCGCGTGCCCCCACTGATCGGCATCGCGCGGATGGCCGCCGAAAGCCTGCCCCTGGAGACCAAACGCCGAACGGAGTATCGGGAGATCGCGGCGCGTGCATACCTGTCCCGATGTCCGAATCCGCGCCTGCCGTTCCGCTGGACCATCAATCCCTACCGCGGCTGCGAGTTTGGGTGCAAGTACTGCTACGCCCGCTACACGCACGAGTTCATGGAACTGCGTGACCCTGCCGAATTCGAACACCGCATTTTCGCCAAATCTTTCGATGCCCCCCGCTTCGAGCTCGAGTTGCGCCGGCTGGCCGTGGGCGAATCGATCGCCATTGGAACGGCGACCGATCCGTATCAATCCGCCGAGCGGCGCTTCCAGCTCACGCGTCAAATGCTGGAGGTGTTCGCGCGTCTTTCGGGCTTGAGACTCGGCATTACGACCAAGTCCGCTCTGGTGATGCGCGACATTAAACTGCTTCAGCAGATCGCCCGCCGGCATTATCTGACGGTCGCGCAAACCATCACCACGTGCAACGCCGCTTTGGCGCCGATGTTGGAACCGCTGGCTCCGCGGCCGGATCTGCGTCCGGCTTCCGTGCGGGCGCTGGCGGCGGCGGGCATCTGCGTGATGGTTTTCTGCGCGCCGGTGATGCCCGCAATCAACGACAGCCGCGCGAGCCTGGACCGGCTGGCCCGCGCCGCAGCCGCCGCGGGAGCCGCAGGCTTTGGGGCGAATGTCTTGTTCCTGAAGCCCTCTGCCTTGCGGGTCTTTTTGCCCTTCCTGGAGGAGAAGTTCCCTCATTTGGTGCGGCGCTACCGCGAGCATTTCACCAAAAGCGCCTATTTGCGAGGAGCTTATCCCGAGACCATCCGGACCCGTGTGCGAGAATTCCGCGCGCGCTACTGGCCCGAAACACGCGACCCGCCCGAGCCGGAGTTGTGGCCTCACAGTACGCAACGGGATCTGTTCGTATAATCGAAGGCGATGCCCGAGCCAGCCACAGACGAAGATTTCATGCGCCAGGCCATCGATCTGGCGCGCCAGGCAGCGGCCGCCGGCGAGGTTCCCGTGGGCGCCGTCGTGGTGCAGGACGGGCGCGTGACCGGAAGAGGACGCAATGCTCCGGTCGCTTCCAACGATCCCACCGCGCACGCCGAGATCCAGGCTCTGCGCGAGGCGGCCGCCGCGACGGGCAATTACCGCTTGAATAACGCGACGGTGTACGCCACACTCGAGCCTTGCGTCATGTGCGCGGGCGCGCTCGTGCACGCCCGCGTGCGGCGGCTGGTCTTCGGCGCGCGCGACCTGCGCTTCGGCGGCGTCCGCAGCAAATTTCGCCTCGCGGACTCCGAGGTGCTGAACCACCGCGTCGAGATCCACGAGGGCGTGCTGGGCGCCGAATGCGCCGGGCTGTTAGAGCAATTCTTTTCCATACGGCGCTGAGCCGCAGAGTACCTACGCCGCCTCTCCGACCGGAGGAAAGGAGAGGGGACCCGTCCAGAGCGGCATCTCGACAACCTGACTTTTTCGAGCAGGCGCCGCCATGCGCGAAGGACCGTTGTAATAATCGTCCAGCGGAAATAACGGATAGGGCTCCAATTCCCGGAAAACGCGCCCAAGCTTCTGCTCGATGCGGTACACGGCGTGGAAGAAGTTGCCGCGATCCATCCCGAGCTTGCGCGTGCAGAGCTTCCAATCGGCTCCCAGCAGAAAATGATACCGAAACAGGCGGTGCTCCTCGGCACTGAGAGTCCGCTTTGCGATCAGGCAGAAATCGGCGATGAATTCCTCGTCTTTGCGCCCCCAACTTCCCGGCCGGGAGCGGCCGGCATGAGGTTCCAGGCTGATCCGGCTCAGATAGCGTTCCTGCGTCACGCACCTCTCAAAACGCCTGAAACAGATTCTGAAAATGGCCCGCAACACACAATTGCAGGGGACCAACCGGCTCCCCCGGGCGATCCGCAATCCCGAGCCGTGGCATTGCGCGCAACGGTGCATTGCCAGGGCCAAAGTTTCCGACCGTGTCCATTCCATGCTGCTTTTTCCCTTCGCCGCCGCGGCCGAATCCAGGAAAAGGCCCCGGCGTATATAAGGAAATAGTACGTCTATGACTATCAATATGTCAAATATAAAATGTATTATTTCCCAATTTCGCGATAGACCTCGAGTACGGCGCGCGCCGTCTGGTCCCAGTGAAAGCGCCTGGCTTGCAGCAGGCCCTCCTGAATGCGGCGCTGGCGCAGTTCCAGATCCAGCAGCAGCACGCGAATGCCGCGCGCCACATCGAAAACGTTATCCGGACTGACCAGCTCCGCGGCCTCGCCGACCGCTTCGATGAGCGCCGGCAAATCGGAAGCCACCACCGGAGTTCCGCAAGCCATCGCCTCCAGAGGCGCCAGCCCAAATCCCTCGGCCAGGGATGGAAACGCGAACACCGCGGCGGCCCGGTAAAACACCTTCAGAGTATCAATGGGAACGAATCCGAGGAAACGCACATACGGTTCCATGCGCGTGGCGATCACGGTACGCCGCACCTCGGGGTACCGGGAAAGTTCATCACCAATAATCACGAGCTTCAGATCACGAAAGTTGGGGTGGTTTTCCAGTTCCCCGCGCAGGACCGCAAATGCCTCCACCAGGCGCCCGACGTTCTTGTGAGGGCGAATCGTGCCCGCGTAGAGAACAAAGGGCGGCTGGATCTGATAGCGCTGCAAGATCTGCTCCTGCTCCCCAGCCGAGCCGTCTGATTCGGCAAAGGCTGGATCCGGCGCGCCGTAAATCGTCCGAATCCGGGATTCGGAAATCCCCAAAACATTCTGCACATCCCAGCGCGTGGCGTTGGAGACCGCAATGATCCGCGCGGCGCGCGCGGCGCCGCGGCGATAGCGTTCGCGGTGGGCGGCGCGCTGGAGACCCCGCCCCGTCTGATAGGTGATGCTGCTCAAGTCGTGAATCGTCACGACGTATGGACGCGGCATCAAATAAGGGACGAAATTAAGAGGAATATGAAATAAATCTGCCTTTATTTTGTTTACAAATAGAGGGAATAATATGTTTTCCGACAGCTCCGTGCCCGGCCGGTCGTACCCCACCACGCGGAAATTCGGCCCCAGCCCCTGGAGTCCTTCTCCGGTGCGCGCGATCAGCGTGTACCGGTTTTCCGCGTCGATCCGCGCCAGGGCGCTCACCAGATTGCGGATATACGTGCCGATGCCAAAAAATCCCAGGCGGCGGATGTCGATGGCGATGTGCAGCGGCATAAAGCCCGGCTGCCTCCTTCCTACGCGGTTTAACTCACTGCCGCAGGAGCCATTCTCCAGGCGTACAGCGGAAAACGCTCGGTCAGTTGGGCGACTTCGCGCCGGACTTCCGGCAACACCCGAGCCAGCGCCGCTTCGTCCCGGCTGCTGTCGAGCACGCGCGCGATCAGGGCCGCGGTCTCGCGCATCTCGGCTTCCCGGAAGCCGCGCGTCGTCACCGCCGGAGTGCCGAAGCGCATGCCGCTCGGATTGAACGGCGGGTTCTGGTCGAAGGGGATCGCGTTGCGGTTCGCGGTAATGTGGGCCTGCTCCAGCGCCGCCTGCGCTTGCTTGCCGCGAATGCCCTTGGCGAACACGTCGGCCAGCAGAACGTGCGTGTCCGTGCCGCCGGCA
>CAZTKA010000028.1:13938-31178 GCA_964614015.1 uncultured Bordetella sp.
GCCGGCAACAATGCGGTATCCGGCCTCCGCCAGCGCGGCTGCCAGCGCCCTCGCATTGGCCAGCACCTGGCGCTGATAGGCGGCGAATTCCGGCGTCATCGCCTCCTTGAAGCACACGGCCTTGGCCGCCATGACGTGCACCAGCGGGCCGCCCTGTGTTCCCGGAAAGACGCTCTTGTCGATCGCGGCCGCATATTGCGGGCGGGCCAGGATAATGCCGCTGCGGGGCCCGCGCAGCGTCTTGTGCGTGGTGGAGGTGACGATATCGGCGTAGTCGCACGGATTCGGGTGAAGCCCTGCGGCGACCAACCCCGAAATATGCGCCATGTCCACTAACAACAGCGCGCCGGCGCCGTCGGCGATCCGGCGGAAGCGCGGAAAATCCAATGTCCGGGGATAGGCGCTGCCCCCGGCGATGATCATCTTTGGCTTGTGCTGCCGCGCCAGCCGCTCCAGCTCGTCGTAGTCGATCTGTTCGTCTTCCCGCCGCACGCCATACGGGATCACGTGGTAGGTCTTTCCGGAAAAATTCAGAGCATGGCCATGGGTCAAATGCCCGCCGTGCGCCAGATTCAATCCCAAAATCGTATCGCCCGGTTGCAGCACCGCCGCATAGGCGGCTTGATTCGCTTGTGAACCGGAATGCGGCTGCACGTTGGCGTACTCGGCCCGATACAACTGACACAGGCGCTGCCGCGCGATTTCCTCCACTTGATCCGTGAATTCGCAGCCGCCATAATAGCGCTTCCCCGGGTAGCCTTCCGCGTATTTGTTCGTGAACACGCTGCCGGTGGCTTCCAGCACCGCCTCGGAGGTGAAGTTCTCGCTGGCGATCAGCTCCAGATGCGTGTGCTGGCGGTGGGTCTCTTTGCGGATCGCCTCGAAGATTTCCGGATCGGCTTCCGCCAGCGGCCGGCGCAGACGTTCTTGTTCGGTCATTGTCCGTTTTCCACGCTGGCGATGCCGTTCACGCGGCGCTCGTGGCGCCCGCCTTCAAAAGGAGTTTCCAAAAAAACGTGCACCAGATGCCGGGCCGTTTCCGCATCGGTGAAACGGGCGCCCAAGGTGAGCACGTTGGCGTCATTGTGCTGGCGGATCAGCCGCACGCCTTCCTCGTTCACGCCCAAGGCGGCGCGCACGCCCCGCACCTTGTTGGCGGTGATAGACATGCCGGCTCCGCTGCCGCAGACCAGAATGCCCCGTTCCACCTCTCCGGCCGCCACGGCGCGGCCGACTCTTGCGGCGAACTCCGGATAATCGGTGGATTCCGGCGAAGTTGTCCCCACGTCCCGCACGTCGTGCCCTTCCGCGATCAGCGAGTCGCGCAGCCGGTTTTTCAGTTCAAAGCCGGCATGATCGGCGCCAATGGCAATCTTCATCGGAACCCTATTTTAGCACCCGGCCCCGGGTGCTCCAGCGCTCGGCGCGATTCCCCATGCACCTCAGCCGGTCAGCCCGCCATCGAGTCTCAGCGCGTCCTAATTCTCTCAGATCCCCTCAACCGTTGAACTCGACCGTCCGCGCGACCTTCACCGCGGGATTCTCCAGCAGCCTCCGCACCGCCGCCTCCGGAACCGGGTCGTCCGTCTCCACAATGGCCAGCGCGTCGCCGGGATGGCGCGGGTCGAACGGCGCATCGGGACGCCCCAGCGAGAAATTCGCGATGTTGATCTTGTGGTCGGCCAGCACGGTTCCCACCCAACCGATCACGCCCGGCACGTCGCGGTTCTTCATGAACAGCAGGTGCCCCGACAGCGCCACTTCGCAGGGAATGTTGTCCGCCTGAATCAGCCGCGGGCGTCCGAGGATAATCGCACCCTCGACGCTGGTCGTGCCCGAGGCGGTCTCCAGTTCCACGCGCACGGAATCGGTATAACCGGCGCGGGGCTCGTGGCGCTCGGCGTAGCTCAGGCCGCGGTCGGCGGCCACCTGCAGCGCGTTCACCACGTTCGCGCGCCGCTCCATCGAACGGCACAGGACCCCGGCGACGCCCGCGTTGCGGATCAGCGACGTGTTCTGCTCGGCAATCTTGCCCTGATAGATCAGACGCACCGAGCGTGGATTGCCCTCGGCCAGATACGCGGCAAAGATGCCCAGCCGCTCGGCCAGCGCCGCGAACGGACCCACCGCGCGATACTGTTCGGCCGTCAGCGCGGGCACGTTGACGGCGTTCAACGCGACGCCGTGCTTCAAGTATTCGGCGACCTGCTCGGCGATGCGTACGCCGACCATCTCCTGCGCTTCCTCGTTCGAACCGCCGATGTGCGGCGTGGCGTACACGGCATCGAGTGCCAGCAGCGGATCGCCCGCCGCCGGAGGCTCGGTTTCGAACACGTCCAGCGCCGCGCCCGCGACCTTGCCCGCTTCGATCGCCCGGGCCAGCGCCGCGCCGTCGATCAGTTCGCCGCGCGCGCAGTTGACGATCCGCACGCCGGATTTCATCTTCGCGAACGCACTGTCGTTTAGCATCCCCTGCGTTTCTCTGGTCAGCGCGACGTGGACACTGATGTAGTCGCTCTGCGCGTACAACTCGTCAAGTGGAACCAGCGCCGCGCCCGCATCGGCCGCCGCCTGGGCGTTCACGTACGGATCATAAGCCAGCAGCCGCATCTCGAATGCGGCCGCGCGCCGCAGCACTTCGCGTCCGATGCTTCCGAGCCCCAGCACGCCCAGCGTTTTCCCCCGCAGCTCCGTTCCCATGAATTTCTTCTTTTCCCACTTGCCGGATTTCGTGGACGCCACCGCCTGCGGAATTGAGCGCGCCATCGCCAGCATCAGACCCAGCGTGTGCTCGGCTACCGATACGGCGTTGCCGCCCGGCGTATTCATCACCAGTACGCCCGCCGCGGTGGCGGCGTTCAGATCCACGTTGTCCACGCCCACGCCCGCCCGTCCGATCACTTTCAGCTTCGGAGCCTGGCGCAACACGTCGGCGTTCACCTTGACGGCGCTGCGCACCAGCAACGCATCCGCTTCGGCCAGGTGCTGCGCGTATTCCTTGGAATTCGAGACGATCACTTCCCAGCCAGGCTGCGATTTGAGCATCTCGATGCCCGCGGCGGCCAAAGGTTCGGCGATCAGAATCTTCATGCGATCGCCCGCTCCGCGTAATATCTCTGCACCGTGGCCACGCCCGCGCCCAGCTCCACCGGGACCTTGTTGGCCAGCAGGATCAGCTCCAGCTCCGCGATCACCGCGAACAGATCCGGAAAATCGAAATAGCCCATGTGCGCGATGCGGAAAATCTGCCCTTGCATCGAGCCTTGCCCGTTGGCGATGATCGAGCCGAAGCGGCGGCGGAACTCCTTCACGATCACGCCCGAATCCATGCCCCGCGGAGCGCGCACTGCCGTGACCGACGCGGCCGGACTCTCGGGCGCGAACAGCTCGAGCCCCAGCGTCCCGCAGGCCAGTCGCGTCGCAGCGGCGAGCTGCTGCGCGTTCTCCACCAGCTTCTCCATCCCCAGCTCTTTCACGTATTTCAGCGCCTCGGCGAGGGCCAGCATCAGCGCCGTGCTCGGAGTCCATGCGGATTCACCGCCCGCCGCCGCCTTCTTCTCTTTTTTCAGGCTGAAGTAGTAATGCGGCAGTTTGGCTGTCTCCATCGCCGCCCACGCCTTTTGGCTGATCGAAACAAACGCGAGTCCCGGCGGAATCATGAACGCCTTCTGCGATCCTCCGATGCAGATATCGATGCCCCAGCCGTCGATGTCGATCGGCATCGTGCCCAGCCCCGTGATCGCGTCGACAATGAACAGCGCATCCGTGCTCTTGGCCGCCTCGCCCATCGCCCGCACATCGTGCGCCACGCCGGTCGAAGTTTCCGAGGCCTGCACGAACACGCCCTTCGCATCCGGATGCGCCGCCAGCGCTTGTTTCACCGCCTCAGCCCGTACCGCCCTGCCGTACGGGGCGTCAAGGACCACGGCGTTCAGCCCGTAGGCTTTCACGATATCCACCCATCGCTCGCCGAATTTTCCGGCGCTGCAGACGATCACCGTTTCGCCCGGCGAGAAACAGTTCGAGACGGAAGCGTCCATGGCCCCGCTGCCGGAGGCCACCAGCACCAGCACGTCGTTCTCGGTGCCCATGACGGCCTTCAAATCCGCCAGAACCGCGCGGTACAGATTACGGAAATCCTCGGTCCGGTGATGGATATCGGCATCCATCATCGCGTGCAGGGCCTTCGGATAAAGAGGGGTCGGGCCCGGTGTCAGAAGCCGTTGTTTACGAATGTGCATGGAAACGCTCGCCGTTTGGGAACAGTGTTTTCAGGATACCATCGACACATGGCGCTTCTGGATCAAATTCAAAAGGAAATGCTCGCGGCGATGAAGGGCCGCGACGAGGCGCGGCTGGAAACCCTGCGCATGGTCAAGGCCGCGCTCAAGAAATTCGAAATCGACAGCATGAAGCCGCTGGACGAATCCGCCGAACTGCAAGTCCTGAACACCTTGATCAAGCAGCGGCGGGAATCCGCCGGCATGTTCCGCAAGGGCAACCGCCCAGAACTGGCGGAGAAAGAAGAGGCCGAGATGAAACTGATCGAGTCCTTCATGCCCGCCGCGCCAAGCGATGCCGAAATCGACGCGGCCATCGCGGCGGCGATGAGCGAAACCGGCGTCACGTCCCTCAAACAGATGGGCGTGGTGATGAAGGCTACCCAAGCCAGGCTCGCCGGCAAGCGAGTGGACGGCAAGGCGCTGAGTGACCGCGTGAGGGCGCGGTTGCGTTGAACTTTGCCCTGCCGGCCGCGATTGGCGCTGGCCTGTACGGCGCGCTGCAAGCGGCAAACGGAGCGTATTTTTCCGGCGCGATCCATGCAGCCTGGTGTGGTTGCTTCTCGCTGCTTCATCAGGGGCGCGTCCGTCAGGCAGCGATTCTTGCGATGACGCTGGCAGTCTTGCCGCGCCTGATCTTGGCGGCGGGCGCCCGCGCCATCCTTCCCGGGTTGCTCGCCGGAGCCTGGGCGGCGTTTTTGATGGTGCTCGCAAGAGGCGGCTCCTCTTTCTGGCTCGCGAGGCTGACGTGGCCGCTCACCCTGCTCACGGCCTGGGCCGCGGTCCAGGACCTGCTGACGGTGCTCGCCACTTTCAACGAGCTCCTGAACGGTAGCCTGGCCCTGTTTTGGCGCTACAACGCCGCGCGAACACTCTGGCGTCACGCCGTCACACCCGCGGTTTTCCTGGTCTACTGGCTCACGCAGATGCGATTCTTGTCGGAGGTGCGGCGAAGTGACAACGGCTAAAGCGCGAAGACTCGCGGCCATCGGAGCTCTATTGCTCGCCCTGTTCTATTGCATCACCAACGGGATCCCCCTGCTGCGGGATCTGGATTCGGTACCCGCCCCGGCCTTGGTGCGATTCGCCGGAGCACTGCTGCTGCCGCCGCTGTTGTGGGCGTGGTTCTTCCTGAAGCCGCAGCCACGGGCAACGATGGCCGCGCTGCTGGCCGGCCTCATACCGCAGACGCTCGAATCCTGGGTGCGCATCTGGCCGACGTTTTCCCTGCTCTCACTCGATTCGATCTTTTACGTGTTCACCGGTGCGCTGCCGCCCTTGGCGTACGCATGGTTCCTGACGGCGACCTTCCGCGGCGCTTCCGTCCGCCGCGCCGCTTACCTGCTGTGGATCCTGACGACGTTTCAGGCGCTCGCCGCGCTGGCCAACGCGGGCATGGCGCTCATCGGAGCCGCTGGATCACTCGCGTCGTTCTGGAACGCCGATCCCCTCCGGACGTTTTGGACGCTGTTTGCCAGTCCCGCCATTCTCACCTTCTATTGGGGCTCGCAATCGTGGTTTTTCAGGGCCGTGCGCCGGGCCCGCCCGTAAGGGATGATACGATAAAAATTCCCCTGCATGGTTCACGCGGTTCCCGATATTCTCGCCCGCATCGTCGAAACCAAGCGCGCGGAGCTGGCCGATTTGGCCCCTGCCCGCGCGGAGTTGGAGCGCAGGGCCGCAGCACGCACCGGCTTCCGGGACTTCCGCGCAGCACTCGCCACGCGCAAACCCGCGATCATTGCTGAACTCAAGAAAGCTTCCCCCAGCCAGGGCATATTGGTCGAGGACTACAATCCGCCTGCCATCGCAGGCAGGTACGCCTCAGGCGGAGCGGCGGCCTTGAGCGTCCTCACCGACCGCGACTATTTTCAGGGTGGTCTCGACGACCTCGAAGCCGCACGCGCCGCCGTCGCCCTGCCCGTGCTCCGCAAGGATTTCACCATTGACGAGGCAAACGTCATCGAAGCCGCTGCCCATTACGCCGACGCGATCCTGCTGATTGCCGCCATCCTCGATGAGAAGGACCTGCGCCGCTTGCGCGAGCTGGCGGCGCAGTACCGGATGGCCGCCCTCGTCGAAGTCCACGATGCCGCCGAGCTTGACGCAGCCATTGGCTCCGGGGCCGAAATCATCGGCGTGAACAACCGCGATCTGCGCACGTTTGCGGTGACGCTTGAAACCTCCTTGCGGCTGGCGGAGAAAATTCCTGCGGGCGTGATCAAGGCCGCCGAAAGCGGCATCCACTCCCGAGCCGATGTCGAGCGCCTTCAGCAGGCCGGCTTTCAAGCCTTCCTGGTCGGCGAACACCTGATGAAAGCGGCCGATCCGGCGGCGGCCCTGCGAGCGTTGCAGTCATGATGATCAAGGTCTGTGGCATCACGCGCCGCGAGGATGCCGAAGCGGCGGTCAACGCGGGAGCCTCCGCCCTGGGCTTCGTCTTCTATCCCCCAAGCCCGCGCTGCGTCGATCCGGGAAAGGCCGCGGCGCTGGCCTCCGGATTGGACGTCTTGAAAGTCGGTATCTTTCAGGATGAGCCCGCCTCGTCCATCGAGGCCACCATGCGCGCCGCTCAATTGGACGTCGCGCAGATTTACGGCCGCCAGATTCCTCATGGCGTGCGCTTCTGGCGCGCTTTCCGCATGAACCACGCCATCCCCGAGGATCTTGCCGCCGGAGCGGAGGCCGTGCTGCTCGACGGACCCATGAACGGCTCCGGTTTCGACTGGACCCGCGCGCGCGGCATGGCCGGAAAAGTGATCGTCGCCGGCGGCCTGGATGCCTCAAACGTCGCCCAGGCGATTCGCGCCGCGCGCCCCTGGGGTGTCGATGCAAGCTCGAAACTGGAATCGGCGCCCGGCATCAAGGATCACGAAAAGGTGCGTGCGTTTGTAGCCGCCGCGCGCCGCGCCGGACAGGAGGTTTGATGTTCACATCCCAGCCCGATGCCTCCGGACACTTTGGCCCCTACGGCGGCCGCTTCGTCCCGGAAGTCTTGATGGCGCCGCTCGAGGAGCTCGAGGCCGCCTACCGCGAAGCCAGCGCCGACCCGGCGTTTCAAGCCGAGCTCGACGAGCTGCTCGCCAACTATGCCGGCCGCCCGACACCGCTCTATTACGCCAGGCGCCTGAGCGAAACGCTCGGGGGCGCGAAAATTTATTTGAAGCGCGAAGACCTCCTGCATACCGGCGCGCACAAGATCAACAACTGCCTCGGCCAGGCTCTGCTGGCCCGGCGCATGGGCAAGAAACGCATCATCGCGGAAACCGGCGCGGGCCAGCACGGCGTCGCCACGGCCACCGTCTGCGCGCTGTTCGGCCTGGAATGCGTTGTCTACATGGGCACCGAAGACATGCGCCGCCAGCGTCTGAACGTCTTCCGCATGCGCCTGCTCGGTGCGACCGTCGTCGGCGTCGCCAACGGAAGTTGCACCCTGAAGGACGCCATCAGCGAAGCCATGCGCGATTGGGTCACCAATGTGCACACCACGCATTATCTGCTCGGCTCAGCACTCGGAGCGCATCCCTACCCGCTGATGGTGCGCGATTTTCATCGCGTCATCGGCAACGAAGCGCGCGCCGCGATCCTTGAGCGCGAGGGCCGCCTGCCCGATTCGATCTTCGCCTGCGTCGGCGGCGGATCGAACGCCATCGGCATCTTCCACGCGTTCCTCGGCGATGAAAACGTCAGGCTGATCGGCGTCGAGGCGGGCGGCCGCAGCCTGAAACTCGGCCAACATGCCGCGCGCTTCGCCGGAGGATCGCCCGGCGTCCTGCACGGCGCCTACACATATATGTTGCAGGATCCGGACGGGCAAGCCGCGCTGACGCACTCGATTTCCGCGGGCCTCGATTACGTCCTGGTCGGCCCCGAGCACGCATGGCTGCACGATCGCCACCGCGCCGAATACACCAACTGCACCGACGCCGACGCCCTTTCGGCCGCGCAGCGGCTGGCGCGCACCGAGGGCATCATTCCGGCGCTCGAATCCGCGCATGCCGTGGCCGAAGCCGTCCGCCGCGCCCCTCAGGAGAAAGGCAAGCTCTACATCGTGAACCTTTCCGGCCGCGGCGACAAAGACACCGACATTTACCGCGAACACTTACCCGAACTGGATGCAGCCGACTCGAATCCAACAACTGTTTGAGCGCACGCGCCGCGAAGGCCGCGCCGCGCTGATCGCCTATCTCACCGCCGGAGATCCGTCGCCCGAGAAGACGCCCGGGATCGCCGCGACCCTCGTGCGCGCGGGCGCCGACCTGATCGAATTGGGTGTTCCCTTCTCCGATCCGGTGGCCGACGGCCAGGTGATTCAGCGTGCTTCCGCGCGTGCTCTTGCCGCGGGAACCACTCTCGCCACGGTGCTGGAGATCGCGCGGAAGATTCGCGCGGCCTCCGATGTTCCGCTGCTGTTGTTCACGTATTTGAATCCCGCGCTGCACTACGGCTTGGAAAAACTCGCGCGCGACGCCAAGGCCGCGGGCGTCGACGGCTGCCTGTTCACCGACCTGAGCGTGGAGGAAGCCGCGCCCTATATCGCGCCGCTCCGCGCCGCCGGACTCGACACGGTGTTCCTGGCCGCCCCGACCTCCACTGAGCGGCGCCTGAAACTGGTCGCCGAATACTCCACCGGATTCGTGTATCTTGTTTCGAGAACCGGCGTGACGGGCGAGCGCGAATCGCTGGCCGAGTCGCTCGATCCGCTGCTTGCGAAAATGAGAAACGTTACCAGTCTCCCGCTGGCTGTCGGTTTCGGCATCTCGGCGCCGGAACAAGCCGCCGCGGTCGCCGCCAAGGCCGACGGCGTCGTGGTGGGCAGCGCCATCGTGCGGCAGATTGAAAAGGATCTGAACGGTCTCGAACCGCTGGTGCGTTCGCTGGCCCAAAGGAAATCATGAGCCGGAAATCATGAGCGCGAAAACCATGACGCCCGAAGAAGCACGCCGCTTGCTGGAGGAAAGCCGCGCGAAGATCGACTCGCTCGACCGCAGGCTCGTGGACCTTTTGAATGAACGCACGCGCATGGCCTCCGATATCGGCCGGGCTAAATCCGTTCTGGGAATGCAGGTTCTGGAGCCCCGCCGCGAAGAATCCGTTTTCCGCAATGTGACCGTGCACAATCGCGGTCCTATCCCGGACGACGCCCTGCGCCGCATTTACGAGCAGATCATGCAGGAGATGCGCGCCTTGCAGGGCATGAAGGCCCCGGCCGAAGAGGCTAACAAGAACGCGTGAACTCGATCGCCATCGTCGGTGTCGGCTTGATCGGCGGCTCCTTCGCGCTGGCCTTGCGCAACGCCGGTTTCGATGGCTTGATCATGGGCGTCAGCTCGCCGGCGACCGTCGGGAAAGCACTCGCGCGCGGCGTCATCGACGCCGCGCTGCCGTTGGACGAAGCCGCCGCGGCGGCCGATCTGGTTTATCTTTCGCAGCCCATCCGGCAAATTCTGGAAACGCTCGATGCCTTGGAGGCGCGCCTGCGCCCCGGAACGCTCGTCACCGATGTCGGCTCCACCAAGGCCATGATCTGCGATCGCGCGGCAGCCGCCATTCGCCGGAGCAGATTTGTCGGCGGCCATCCCATGGCCGGCAAGGAATCGCGCGGCGTCGAGGAGGCCGAAGCGGATCTGTTTCGCGGCCGCCCCTACGTTCTGACCGCGCGCGAGCCGGAACTCGAACGCTGGATTGAACGCATCGGCGCGCGCCTGGTGATTCTCGATCCGGCCGAGCATGACCGCCTGGTCGCCTTCGTCTCCCATCTGCCGCAGTTGCTTTCGACCGCGCTCGCGGCCACCATCGGCGACCATCCGCAAACCGCGCAAGTCGCCGGCCCCGCCGCCGCGGACCTCACCCGCCTCGCCCTCAGCCCCTACGACATCTGGCGCGACATTTTCGCCACCAACGCCGCGCCCATCGACGCGGCCCTGGCGGCGTTCATCGCCAGGCTGGAACACCTTCGCGCCGAACTTCGCAGCCCCGGCATGGAGAGGATTTTCTCTCAGGCCGCCGCCGCCGCCCGCCGCCTGCGCAAATAACGCGCCGCAGGACTGCCCGCGCTGTGCGGCATGGTGTGAAATCCCGGCACAGCATCCCTTCTTCTAACCCATTGACAATACGATTGCAACCGTTTGGACTCCCGCCTGCGTCTAACAAGCGCACGTATGCACAAGCTGTTCACTACCGGCTTGCTGGCGTTGCTGGCGCTGGCGCCCGCCCCCCTGGGCGCCAGCCCCATGCCCAACCAGGACACCGATCTCAAAGACTCCGGCCTCAACGTGAACCATCGCTACATCATCGAAAAGATCGATGTGTTGCCGGAAAAGCGCGCCTCCAGGCTCAGCGCTCCGCTGCAAACCGAAATCGATCAGATGACCGGCAAGAACCTGGATCACTCCATCCTGGAACGCATCCGCGACAAGATCAAGGAAGAACTGCGCGTGCCCGACGTGGACATCCGCATTGCCAAGGGTCAGATGCCGGAGCGCGTCGTGGTCACTTTCGAAATCGGCCGTGAAGGGAAGAGCTTCGATATGGATGTCGGCCGCTTTCTGTACCACTCCAAGCAAGGCTGGACTGGCGAAGGCGGGGCCACCATCCGCATCCATGGCAACGCCCTGCGCTTTGGCCTGGTAAGCGACGGCGACCGCCTGGCCGAACGCTACGCCGGCATTCAGGCCAGCTTCGAGCGCCGCAGTCTTGGCACGGAGCGGGCGGGCTTGCGTTTCCGTTTTCTCAGTTATCACCAGCAATGGAACAACGCCACGCTGCTCGCCGCCTCGCCGGCAGAAATCTATCGAACCCGTCAACACTTCATCCCCGAAATGACCCTCTCGCTCGCCGGTCCGCTGGACTGGGACTTCGGGATTGATTTCGCGCGTCTCCAGGCCGCCACACCAAACCCGGTTGCCCTGGCGCCAGGCGCGCGGACCGTTTCCTCCAACGCTGCGGTATCTACTCTGCGCTACCGTCAGCGTTGGGGAACGGATTCGGGTCCGGATAGCCACGAACTGACCGCGTCCTACGGCGTCCGCTCCGCGACAGGCATCCTGGAAAGCGACGCCATCTTCACGCGCCAGCTTGCCGACGCGCGCTACCGCTACAAGCACGGCCATAACACCGTCAAGATCGGATTCCAGGCCGGCCGCATCACCGGCGCCGCGCCGCTCTATGAACGCTTCATCCTCGGCAATGCCGAGACCCTGCGCGGCTGGAACAAATTCGATTACCGGCCGGTGGGCGGCTCGCGCCTGCTGCATGGGTCCATCGATTACAGCTATCACGGCTTCCTGATCTTCTACGACACGGGCGCTCTGTGGGATGTGCCGCCGGATCGCGAACAAAAGCAGTCGCTCGGCGTGGGCTTTGCCGGCGGCGAATTTGAAATGACCGTGGCGTTTCCCATCCGCACCGGAGCCGGCAATCCGGTATTTTACGTGGGGGTCAATTTCTAACGCGAGCGATGCAGGCGCGCATTAAAGCGTGGTGGATCGTCGTGGCTTTTCTCTGCGGCGCGGTCATCGCCGTGGCGGCCGAAGAACTGCGCCTGCGCGCGCTTGAAAACCGCCTGGAGTTCTCCGCGCCTCAGTTGCACTTCCTCACCGGCCGCCCGCTGGAACGGTTGCAGAATGCCGCCCTTGTGCCGTTCGATATTGAAGTGACGCTCTGGACCGGCAGCCGCAACAATATCCACAGCCGCCAAACCGCCACCTTTGTGATCAGCTACGATCTGTTTGAGGAGCGGTATTCGGTGGCGAAGCTCTCCACGCCGCGCCGCAACACCAACCACATGACCGCTTCGGAAGCCGAGGCATGGTGCTTGCAGGAAATGTCCATGGACGTGACCGGCGTCGCCGCCAATCAACCCCTGTGGGCGCGCATGGTGATCCGCGCCCAGGACGAACGCGGCCCGGGCCTGTTCCGCGGACGCGTCTCCGAGGAGGGCATCAACATCACGGACCTGGTGGAGCTGTTCGGCGGGCGGCCGCGCGCGGCGCAGGCGCGCTGGGAGCTGGAGGCCGGGCCGGTGACGCTCGAACAACTGCGCCGGGCCAAATGATGTCGAGCGGGCAAGTTTGCCTCCCGCCGGCGGAACGCCGGCCTTTCAACGTGGTCCCATGAGCCTCCGCTCCAGACTCATCGCCGTATTCGTCCTTGCCACCACCCTGCCGCTGGGGCTGACGCTCTGGATTACCCTCCAACTGCTCGACCGCAGCCTCGAGCTCGCTCCCTTGCGCGAGCTCGACACGGTCACCCGTTCGCTGCAAGAAACCGGACGCGCCTACTACCAGCAGGCCGCCGAGCAATTGCGAGGCGAAGCGGCTTCCGCCTCCACCGCCCCGGTCGAGGAAGAGCGTTTCGAGCTAGCGGGCAACAACGGCGACCGCCTCGACTACTACGTCCGGCGCGGCGGCAAGACCACTGTCTACTCGCGCCCCCTGGGCATGGCTATGCAGAGCCTGCAAGCTCACATCGCCGAAGCCCGGGAGGCCCTCGAAACGCCGCGTCTGTTCGACGTGCGCGGCGGATTCAGCCGCACTCTGCTCACCATCGCCGGGGTCTTATGGCTGGCCGCGCTGGCCGCGCTGATCTTCTTGGCCGCGCGCATCAGCCGTCCCGTCCGCGAACTGACCCAGGGACTGAGCCGCGTCGCCTCCGGCGATCTTTCCGCTCGCGTCGATGCGCCCCGCGCCGGATCCGGAGACGAGCTCCGCCAGGCAATCGACGCCTTCAACCACATGGCCTCGCAGCTTCAGCAAGCGCGGGAGAACCTCATTCGCGTCACCCGCCTGGCAAGCTGGCAGACGCTGGCGCGCAAGATGGCGCACGAAGTGAAAAACTCGCTCACGCCCATCCGCCTCGCCATGGAGGAAATCGCCAGCCGCAAGCATTCTTGCGACCCGGCCTTCCTCGAACAGGCGGCGCAGATCGTGGCGGAGGAAGTGAACACCCTGGAGCGCCGCGTGCGCGCGTTCTCCGAGTTTTCCTCCGAGCCGCCGGTCGCTCCCGCCAATCTCGATATCAACGCCCTCATCGAGGAGCGCGTCGCCTTCCTCAAGGCCGCGCATCCTGCCGTGACCTATCAGCTCTCGCTGGCCCAGGAGCGCCCGCTTGCCACCGCGGATCCCGATCTCGTCAAAGGTGTCCTCACAAACTTGCTCGAAAACGCCGCGCAAGCGGTTCCCGCCGGTGGAGTCGTGATGACCCGGACCGCCTGCGTCGAAGCTCCCGAGGGTCCGCGCCTGAACATTGAGGTGCTCGATTCCGGACCCGGCCTGAGCCCGCAAGCGCGCGCCACTCTGTTCGAACCCGCGATTTCCTTCAAGAAGGGCGGCATGGGATTGGGCCTCTCCATCGCACGCCGCAGCGCTCTGCTGTGCGGCGGCGATCTGGAAGTCTGCCCAAGCGAACTGGGCGGCGCCGGATTCCGCCTGACGCTGCCCCTCAGCGCCAATGGAGGCGGACATGCCCGCTAAGCGCATCCTGGTGGTCGACGACGAAGAGAACATCGGACGCAGCCTGCGTCTCATCCTCGAGCGCGAAGGCTACTCCGTCAGCCTCGCCGCGAACCTCGCCTCCGCCAGAGCCCTGCTCGATCGCGCCGACGCATACCTAGTCGATGTCCGGCTCCCCGATGGCAGCGGCATCGACTTCCTGCGCTGGCTGCGCGCCAATGAAAACGAAGCGCCGGTGGTCATGATCTCCGGGCACGGCACGATTGCCGAGGCCGTCGAGGCCACGCGCGCCGGCGCCTTCGATTTCCTCGAAAAACCGCTCGGCCGCGAGCGCGTGCTGCTCGCCTTGAAGCACGCGCTCGAACAGGTCAAGCTGCGCGAGGAAAACCGGCGTCTCAAGGAAATGGTCGGCGGAGCGCGGATGATTGGCGCAAGCCCGGCTTTCGAGCGCGCGCTGGAGCAGGCCACGCTGGCCGCCCGCAGTGATGCCCGCATTCTGCTGACCGGGGAATCCGGCACCGGCAAGGAGCTGCTGGCCGCGCACATCCACGGCGAAAGTCCCTTCGCGGCGGGCCCCTTCGTCAAAGTGAACTGCGCCGCCATCCCCACCGAGCTGATCGAAAGCGAGCTCTTCGGCCACGAGAAGGGCGCCTTCACCGGCGCCACCTCCGCGCGCCGCGGAAAATTCGAGCTGGCCGATGGAGGCACGCTGTTTTTGGACGAAGTCGGCGATCTGCACGCCTCCTCCCAGGCCAAGCTCTTGCGCGTTTTGCAGGAAGGCGAGTTCCACCGTGTGGGCGGAGAGCAGCCGATTCGCGTCTCGGTTCGCGTGATCTCGGCCACCAACCGCGACCTGAGTGAACTGGTCGCCCAGCAGAAATTCCGCGAGGATCTCTACTATCGCCTGTGCGTGGTGCCCGTACGCGTCCCCAGCCTGCGCGAGCGCCGCCAGGATATTCCCGCGCTGGCCGGGTATTTCCTGGACGAATTCTGCACGCGCAACAATTTCCGCCCGAAGAAATGGGGCGAAGGAGCGATCGAGGCCCTTCAGGACTACGCCTGGCCCGGCAACATCCGCGAGCTGCGCAACACCGTGGAGCGCATGGCCATCCTCACGCGCGGCGAGGTGATCGAGGCCGATGCCGTGCCCGTCGAAATCCGCATCGCGCGCTCCACTGCATCCAGGAACAACCTGCGCGAAGCCCGCGAATCGGCCGAGCGCGAACACGTGCTGAAGGCGCTGGAAGAATCCAAGTGGAACGTCTCCAGCGCCGCCCGCATCCTCGGCATGGAACGCACCAATCTGCACAAGCGCATCCGCGCTCTCGGCCTGGCGCGGGAGAAGACGTAGGCCAGCCCGCTTCAGACCTTCCTTGATCTCGATATCGCGCTGGAGAACTTCGGTCCGACGTGCGCTGCTTGCGTCACCGCTTCACGTCCGGCGTGTTCCGCTGGCGATCCTTGCCCCCGTACATCTATGTGAAGGCGCGGCCGCCGATACCGATCAGGCGGCCCGGAGGCGGGAAGCGCCGACGGCGTACGTCAGTCCGGCGAGGTTGAGCAGCGTGAAGGCCGCCAGGTTGCTCCAGGCGGCTGTGTAACAGATGCGGCGGTAGAGAGGATTGGGCTTGTCCTCGGTGAACCTGACGATGTACGGCCTCGGCTCCACGCCGGGCAGGCGGCCCCGCATCCCGGCGATCGCGGTCACCAGCAGCACCGCGCCGAGCCACCGCGCGGCCGGCGCCTGGAAACCGCGCGCAAACAGGTCGAACGTCAAGGGACCCGGAGCGATGCCGAACACGAAAATCCAAATCGGCCAATGCGCCAGCCGGTACAGCGGCGTGTTCCATTCACGATAGACCGGTTGCTGGCCCTTCGGCGCCATAACGAATACAATATCCCACGTGCCCACTCGCCGAGCTTTTCTTGGATCCACCGCCGCGGCCTTAGCCGCGCGACGGCTCTTTGCGCAAACCAACGACCTCGCGCGCCTCACCATCGCGCAGGCCGCGCAACTGCTCCGCTCGCGCGCCGCGAGCCCCGTCGATCTCGCCCAGGCCTGCCTGGATCGCATCGCGCGCTTCAACCCAATGCTGAACGCCTACATCAGCGTGCTGCGCGAGGAGGCCCTCGCCGATGCGCGCGCCAAGCAGCAGGAGATCGCCCGCGGCGGCCAGCGCACGCCGCTGCACGGCATCCCCATCGCGCTCAAGGACAACATCGACACGGCCGGCATCCTCACCACCGGCGGCAGTCAGGTCTTCAAGGACCGCGTGCCCACCGAAGACGCCGAGGTCGCACGCCGCTTGAAGAACGCCGGAGCGATCCTGCTCGGCAAGCTCAACCTGGTCGAGTTCGCCTACGGCGGCAACCCTGTCGTCACGCACTACGGCACGGTGCGCAACCCGTGGGCCCCGGACCGCACGCCCGGAGGTTCCTCCAGCGGCCCCGGAGCCGCCACTGCGGCCGACCTCTGCTTCGGATCGCTCGGCACGGACACCGCGGGCTCGATCCGCAACCCAGCCGCCCATTGCAGCCTCACCGGACTCAAGCCGACTTACGGGCGCGCCAGCTTGCGCGGCATCATCCCGCTTTCCTGGACGCTCGATCACGTCGGACCTCTGGCGAAATCGGTCGAAGACGCCGCGCTGATCATGAACGTGATCGCGGGCTACGATCCCCTCGATCCCACGACTGTTGACGTGCCCGTGCCCGACTACACGCGTTCGCTCGGAGCCCCCACCGCGCATTTGCGCCTCGGCCGGCCCGCCGCCTATTGGAGCAACTTGCATCCCGAAATCGAGAAAGCGTGCACCGCCGCGCTCGATCTCATGCGCGCGCTTGCGGCGGGCCTCGCACCCGTCGAGCTGCCCAGCGCGATTAACGGAGCACAGATCTGGGGACCCGAGGCCTACTCGTACCACGCCCCGTGGTTCGCCAAGACGCCCGAGCAGTATCAAGCGGCCACCCGCCGCCAGCTCGAACAGGCTGCTACCGTCACGTCGGCTACCTACGCCGAGGCGTTGCGCACCGTTGCCCGCCTGCGCCGCGAGATCCGCGGCGTGTTTGCCGACGTCGAGCTGCTGATCCTGCCGACGGTGGTGAATCCGCCCGCGCTGCTTGAAGGGCAGGCTAACGCAGGCGGCCCGGGCCGCAACAATAACGCGCCGTTCGATGTCTTCGGGCTGCCCGCGATTTCGATACCGTGCGGCTTCACCAGCGACGGCCTGCCCATCGGCATTCAGATTATCGGCGCGCATTTCGATGAACCGAACGTGCTCGCGCTCGCGCACGCCTACCAGCAAATAACCGATTGGCACACGCGGCGCCCGCCGTTGTTCGTTTGAGCGGCATTTATTTCTCGCCGCGATTCAATCACTTCGCGAAACAGGGCGCTGTCTTTCTTGCGGCCGTGCCGTATATCTCGATCAGGAGTTCAGGCGCTCGTCCTCTTAGCGGAGGCCCCATCGGAGAGCCCGGACCGGCCGAGCTTTGCCAACAGCGGCGT
>CAZTKA010000029.1:0-7922 GCA_964614015.1 uncultured Bordetella sp.
GCGGAACGCGTCGCCAGGATCACGCCCGGCGGCGCACTGACCAAGATGTACTTCACCAACAGCGGCACGGAGGCGAACGAAACGGCGTTTCTGACGGCGCGGCTGTACACGGGGTCGCATGAGATCGTCGCGCTGCGCCACAGTTATCACGGGCGTTCGGCCGCGACGATGGCCGCGACGGGCGTCTCCACGTGGCGGCTGGGCGGCGCCCCTGCGGCGGGCTTCTCGCACGCCATCAACGGCTACTGCTACCGCTGCCCGCTGAATCTGAAATATCCCTCCTGCAACGTGCAGTGCGCGCGGGACCTGGAAGAGCACATCCGCACGGCGACCTCCGGCCGGATCGCGGCGTTCGTGGCCGAGCCGATCCAGGGCGTGGGCGGCCTGATCACGCCTCCCAAGGAATACTTCGAGATCGTCCACGGCATCGTCAAGAGGTTCGGCGGCCTGTTCATCAGCGACGAGGTGCAGACCGGCTGGGGCCGCACCGGCAAGTGGTTCGGCATCGAGCAGTACGGGGTCCAGCCGGACATCATCACCAGCGCCAAGGGCCTGGGCAACGGCCTGCCGATCGGCATCACGGCGGCGCGTCCGGAAGTGGCGGACGCCTTCAAGGGGCTGACGATTTCGACCTTCGGCGGAAACCCGGTGACCACCACGGCGGCGCTGGCGGTGCTGGATTTCATCGAAGAGAACAATCTCATGATCCAAGCCGCGGAGATGGGCGCCTATCTGCGGGCCAAGCTCGAAGAAATGCAGCGGAAATTCCCGCTGATCGGCGAAGTGCGCGGCATGGGCTTGCTGCTGGCGGTCGAACTGGTGGAGGACCGCGATTCAAAGGAACCGGCCGCGGCCGCCACCAATGCCGTGATGGAAGCCGCGCGCGAGAATCGCGTGCTGATCGGCAAGGGTGGCCTGCACGGCAACGTGCTGCGCATTTCCCCGCCGATGAACATCGCCAGGAGCGACGTCGACGACTTTATCGAACGGCTCTCGGCGAGCTTCGCACGCGTCGGCCAGGAGCGGATGGCCGGCGCGGCGCGCTAACCGCCAGAGCCCGATGGAGGAACACCGCTTTTATCGGGAGTCGCCCACCACGCGGATCGCCACTCTCAATTGTCCGTTCTGCCGCACCCAGAACACCTACGAACTTCGCTGGCTGGTGCGCAAGAAGGTCGAGCAGCTCCCAGGCGGCGCCGACGAGCGCGACCGCGCGAAATTCGCCAAATTCCTGAGCTACATGGTGCTGATCGACGACAAGGCGGTGTGCAAGAACATACGGTGCCGCAAGAGTTTCGAAGTCAGCGGCATCAAGACCATGGCATTTATTTAGGACGTGGCGGAGGCGTCTATCGGAAACGTTTGATCGGTCAGGATTTTGCGGCCCTTGGTTACGACCACGCGCCATGCGCCCTCTAGCTCGAGTGTTTCCGTAAAATACAGGACGCCGTTATCGGAGTGGTAGCGGCTCCCGTCAATTACCAATCCGGTTTCGACGTGACTTACTTCGACCTTGACGCTGGCGGGATAGTTCGTACCGGTAAAGCTGACGAAGCCGACCACGCAATTGCCTCCCGCACTCTTTGTGGGGCAATCGATGACGAGAGGGTCGGGGGGAGGGGGCGGGGCTGCGTGGATCACCAGGGCGCCGAGCGCCACCATCAGACAGGCTAAGGTGAGTTTGTGTTTCATGACAGATCGAGCATAACCCGAATTTCGGCCGGATCTGGTACTTCGTAATGAATATTTCCAGGACCCCTAAGGGATCAGTCCTAGGCCGCGAGCGGTGCAGGGCGACGCCGACATGCGAGCCAGGCGCGGGGCTCACGGGGTCGATCAGGCGGAAGCGTGGTCGCTATAACGCTGTCGCCAGCCGAACAGCCTCCTGCCGCCCGTCGCTTACTCGCAACCTGCAAATCACTGCCACCGCGCCCTCCGGAGCTCAGGCGAGGCGGCTTCAGCGACGCTACCTCGCCGTGGCGAACTTGAGCAGTTCGGCCCGGTTGGATTTGCGGCCGTGCAACGGCAAAACCGTCTGATAATTCAGCTCTAGCCGGTCGAGATTCTGCGCGAGATTCACGGCGTACGGGCTGCGCGGTTCCGGCGGCGGCGTCTTGGGGTCGGCGGGGGGCGTGAACAGGTCGGCTTCGATCAGGATGCGCTCCTTGGGCAGATACGCCAGGAGGATGCCGTCGTTGTGTCCGTTGCCCTGCACGTGATGGATCTCCATCACGCGCGAGCCGTCGGTCAACTCCTTTTTCTCAGTGACCGTCTCGATCTTCGGCGCAGTTTTCGCCTGCGCAAGCCGGTCCGGGTTGAGCGTATGCGGGAGCGCGAAGTTCTTTTCGTAATACGCGCGGTTGATCTCATGCGTGACTACGGTCGCACCTTCGGCCACGAAGGTGCGCAAGCCGCCCGAGTGATCCCAATGATGGTGCGTGTTCACCACATAGCGGATGGGCTTGTTCGGCACGAGCTTCCTGGCTTCCGCGATCACCGCGCTGGCGCGCGCTTCCGTCTGCGGACCCTCGACGACGGCAAGGTGGTCACTGAACTCGACCACGACGCTGTGGTGCGATCCGCCCGTGAGATACCAAACGCCGTCGGCGATCTTTTCGGTGGATACCGTCACCGGCGCGGGAGCCGCCGGGGGATCGATCGTGACCGGAGCATTGGGCTTCACATCGGCGATATCCAGATCGAGGATGGGGTAGCCACCCTGCTTCACCACGATCTTGGTGGGAAATTGCACGCCGCCAAAATCCTTGTAGCCGGAGTAGCTGGCCTCCACCAGCATGTCGCCGAGCACGGGATTGTCGATCCAGGTTTCGACTTTCTCGACCAGATTCTGCTCGTTGACATAGCCGTTAACCTTGTACTTGTCCTGTGCCGTATACGTCACGACGTTGAAATTCTTGCCGTCGACGGTCTGCTGCGCCACCGTGGCGTTGTTGGAGGCCGAGGCGCCCTTCAGAAAACCGTGCGGGGTGATCCAGATTTCGGACTGCGTCTCCCAGGGTGAGCTGAGCGCCGCCACGAGCGTCTGCGTTTGTTCGCCGACGAGCGGCTGCTGGCCGCCTCCGCGAGGAGGATTCTCAAACTGCGTGCGCACCAGCACCTGGCGCGAGGCTGGGATCTCGTAGTTGACCGAGCGCGTGTAGCTTTTGGCGTTGAACTTGGGCCATGGCGCCTCGGGGTTGGGGCTTTGACCAAGCGAGAATTGAAAACCGGATCCGGAGTATTCAATCGACCGGAGGTTCGCCGCCCCCATCGCCGCCGACGCGTCGTTCAGAACGGACTGCGCGGTGGGCTGACTGGAACAAGCGGCCAGAAGGACGAGAACCAACGTAACAACACTGGACTTATGCAACGACATGGTGTTTCTCCTGCGGAAGGTTATTGTACCGTACGGCTCGCCTTGGAGGGGCTTCGTGCCCGCACGCCGGGCCACCCGCGCCGATCCGGCCGCAGCCCTGCGCCGCGATGAACGGCTTTGTCAGCGCGGCTTCCATCCCAGCGCCTGGAGCTGGTCCTCCAGGAACTTCAGGCCGCTGCGCAGCGTGGCGAAACCCCTGGGGCAGTGCGGCCCCGGCGACTCCGGGGGCTCGGCGATCCCGCCTCGCGCAAGGGAGGGGTGCCCTTCCGGCTGTGCGGGCCCGGCTGGAGAGGCCTTTGGTTGCGAATCCGGCCTCCGGTGCGGTATTGTAGCCTAAGGCTGTTGTGCAAGCGAGCGGCACAGCCACACTCTCTTTCCCAAGATATTTTGGAGGTTTCCGGGGATGGTTTCGACCTCGTTGTCTGCCTTAACACGGCGGCTATGCTTTCTTTTCCTGCTGGCCTTGGCCGGCTCGGCGCCGCTGTTGGCGCAAGGCGAAGCGGAACTTCAACTGCCTGATTTGAGCGTCGCCACATTTGGCGCTGTCGATGGGCCGACGCTGCTGATGGGTGGTCTGCTGGTGGCCGGGCTGGGACTTCTGTTCGGCCTGCTGATGTTCCAGCATTTGCGCGACCTGCCGGTGCACGCCGCCATGCGGGAAATCTCCGAGCTGATCTATGAAACCTGCAAGACCTACCTGATCACCCAGGGCAAATTCCTGGTGATCCTTGAGATCTTTATCGCCGCCATCATCGTTCTGTATTTCGGATTCCTGCAAGGCAACGCGGCGACGGAGGTCGCCATCATTCTCGCCTTCAGCGTAATCGGCATCGGAGGCAGCTATGCCGTGGCCTGGTTCGGCATCCGCGTCAATACCTTCGCCAACTCGCGCACGGCGTTTGCGAGTCTGCGCGGCAAACCGTTTCCGGTCTACTCGATTCCGCTGAAGGCCGGTATGAGCATCGGCATGATGCTGATCAGCGTGGAGCTGTTGATCATGCTCTGCATCCTGCTGTTTGTTCCGGGCGACTACGCGGGCAAGTGCTTCATCGGCTTTGCGATCGGCGAATCGCTGGGCGCGGCGGCCTTGCGCGTCGCCGGCGGCATCTTCACCAAAATCGCCGACATCGGCGCCGACCTGATGAAAATCGTCTTCAAGATTAAGGAAGACGACGCGCGCAACCCCGGAGTGATCGCCGACTGCACCGGCGACAACGCGGGCGACTCGGTGGGTCCTTCGGCCGATGGCTTTGAGACCTACGGCGTCACGGGCGTGGCCTTGATCGCCTTCATCCTCGAAGCGATTCCGAACGCGATCACCCAGGCCGAGCTCCTGGTGTGGATTTTCGCCATGCGTGTGGTAATGATCATCGCCAGCGCCGTTTCCTACTTCATCAACGATCTGCTGGCCAAGGCCAGATACACCCAGGCTGACAAGATGAACTTCGAAGCCCCGCTGACCACGCTGGTCTGGCTGACGTCGTTGGTTTCGATCAGCGCGACGTACGCGCTGTCCTACGTCATGATTCCCGATCTCGGCGGCGATAGCACGATGTGGTGGAAGCTATCGACCATCATCACATGCGGCACGCTCGCCGGTGCCATCATCCCCGAGCTGGTCAAAGTGTTCACCTCGGTGGAATCCGGGCACGTCCGGGAAGTGGTGGCCTCGTCCCGCGAAGGCGGCACATCGCTAAACATTCTTTCCGGTTTCGTTGCCGGCAACTACAGCGCCTTCTGGCTGGGCCTCGGCATGCTCGGGCTGATGGGCATCGCCTACGGCGTCAGCTTACAGGGCATGGAGGCGGTGATACCACTGGCTCCGGCAGTGTTCGCCTTCGGCCTGGTGGCATTCGGATTCCTGGGCATGGGTCCGGTGACCATCGCGGTGGACTCCTATGGCCCGGTGACGGACAACGCCCAGTCGGTCTACGAACTGAGCCTGATCGAGCAGATTCCCAACGTGCAGAGCCAGATCAAGACCGATTTCGGGTTCGATGCCAGCTTCGACAAGGCGAAGCATTACCTGGAGGAAAACGACGGCGCGGGCAACACATTCAAGGCCACCGCCAAGCCGGTGCTGATCGGAACCGCGGTAGTGGGCGCGACCACGATGATTTTCTCCATCATCGTGGCCCTCACGGAAGGCTTGCGGCCGGAGCTGCTGCAAAATCTCTCGATCTTGCACCCGCCGTTCCTGCTCGGCCTGATTACCGGCGGCGCCGTCATCTACTGGTTCACCGGCGCCTCTACCCAGGCCGTGACCACCGGAGCCTACCGTGCGGTCGAGTTCATCAAGGCCAATATCAAATTGGAAGGCGTAACCAAGGCCTCCGTAAAGGATTCAAAGAAAGTCGTCGAGATCTGCACCCAGTACGCGCAGAAGGGCATGTTCAACATCTTTTTGACCGTGTTCTTCGCCACACTGGCGTTCGCGTTTCTGGAGCCCTACTTCTTCATCGGCTATCTAATCTCCATCGCGCTGTTCGGCCTGTTCCAGGCCATCTTCATGGCCAACGCCGGCGGAGCATGGGACAACGCCAAAAAGATTGTTGAAGTGGAACTGAAATCCAAAGGCACGCCGCTGCACGACGCCACGGTCGTCGGCGACACCGTGGGCGATCCCTTCAAAGACACCTCCTCGGTGGCGCTGAACCCGATCATCAAGTTCACCACACTGTTCGGCCTGCTGACCGTATCGCTGGCTGTATCGCTCAACAAATCGCAGGGACCTGGCCTCACGCACATGCTGGCGGCGGCGTTCCTGGCCGTGGCGGTGTTCTTCGTCCACCGGTCGTTTTATGGCATGAGGATTCAGGGCAGCAAATAAGCGTCTTAAGAATTCGTTGCCGGGCTTTGACACCGCGCCTGCAGGTTTGGCCGGATGGCCTGGCCTTGACGACATCGGCGAGTGCTTTGTCGCCGGCAGGCCGCCGAATCCAACCGGGTCTGCTAGGATCGAGTCATGCGGGTACTGATTTCCGGTTTCGTTGCGGCCGTCCTTGTGCTGGCCCAACAGGTACCCCAACAGCCGCCCAACCCCGTACAGGCGGCTCTAGCGCGCCAGGACTATCAAGCCGCCATCGAACTGCTCCGGCCCCTGGCCGAGAAAGGCGACCCAGAGGCGCAGAGCCTGCTCGGGGAAATGTACATGGCCGGGGAGGGCGTCCCGCAGAATTACACGGAAGCGTTGAGTTGGTTCCGCAAATCCGCCGCGCAAGGGTTTCTCCCGGCGCAGTACATAATCGGTTCGATGTACGCCACCGGCCGCGGCGTCAAGCAGGATTTCACGGAAGCTCTCAAGTGGATTCGCGGCGCGGCCGACCGCGGCATGCCCGAGGCGCAGCGCGATATGGGCTTGATGTATCACGAAGGCAAGGGCGTGACGCGCGATTACGGGCAGGCGCTCGCCTGGTACCGCAAGGCCGCGGCGCAAGACCTGGGCGAGGCCGAGCTGGCGATCGGAGCGATGTATGCGGCCGGCGAAGGCGTTCCGGCCAATCTCACCGAAGCGGCGGCGTGGTTCCGCAGGGCCGCGGAGAAAAGCGTGCCCGAAGCGCAGCACAATCTCGGCGTGATGTACGCGAACGGCCAAGGCGTGCCCAAGAATTTGACCGAAGCGGCCAACTGGTCGCGCAAGGCGGCTGAGCAGGGACATCCGGCGGCGCAGTTGAACGTCGCGGTGATGTACGCCACGGGTCAGGGCGTCAGGAAAGACAACGCGCAGGCCATGAACTGGCTCCGCCGCGCGGCTTCGCAGAATGGCGTGAACCCGGTGGAGGCGTACCGCATTCTGGCGGATGAGGGCTACGCTCCGGCGCAGGTGGAGATGGGCCTCGCCTATGAGAACGGGCGCGGCGTTCCGAAGCTGGATTCGGAAGCCGTCGACTGGTTCCGCGCGGCCGCGGAAAAGGGCAACGCGGCCGGCCAGTACCACCTGGGCCGCATGTATGCAGCGGGCAAGGGCGTGCTGCAAAACGACGCCGAGGCGCGCCGCTGGTTCGAGCGCGCGGCCGCGCAGGGACACTCCGAGGCGAAAGGCAAGCTGAAGCGGTAAGAACCGCTTACGGCCTATTCCGCAAAAAGGACGTTCTGTAACGGATTGGACCCGGCGAGCGACGAGTAATCCGCATTGATGCGGGCCGTTCCGTTGATCTTCACGTTGTAAGCAATCAACGTCGTATAGCCGGTTCCGGAGGCGCCGATGCTGCTGTTTCCGGAGTAGGTCAGGTCCGTAGTGGGGAAATAAATCATGCCTTGGAAGACCGAGTCGACCGATCCGGCGATTGTGCTGCCGTTGTTGGCCCGCCACTCCACGGACGGGTCCTGATAGAACAGCAGCCCGGCGTAGGGACCCGAGGTCGGCGCCGTGAGCGTCACCAAGCCGCTTCCATGCATGCCGATCGGGCGGTATTTGGCCGGAGTCGAATATGTGTTGAAGAAGGTCACGTCCGTTCCGGTGATGGTCACGCTGCCGTTGATGGTCATGCCGCCGTCGCGCAACACGTAAACGCCGGGAGCAAAGACAACATTTTCGACCGAGCCG
>CAZTKA010000029.1:7932-30835 GCA_964614015.1 uncultured Bordetella sp.
GCGTCCGGGGATGCCGCCAATGTCGATGCCGCCACAATAGACTCCCGGGGGAATGACGACGGTGGTTCCCGTTCTTACTCGGAAGTTGTTTTCCGTGCACGAACCTGCCGGGATCGAAAACTTACCCTCCAAGGGATCGACCACCGCGACTCCCTTGCTCATGCCCTTAGGCCCGCACTCGCCATAGTTGTTGTGGTTTTCGTAGTCTCCGGTGAAGCTGACGGACGGAGTCACCACACAGGCTCCTCCGACGGCGCGAAAATGCGCGTTCGAAAAGACTCCGCAGGAGAATTGCGAGTCCGTGGTGCCGTTCACGAAAAATCCATTGTTGACGTTGCTGAGATCGTTATTGAGCGCGTAGACGCACCCGTTGCCGGTATTGCCGAGGCCGGCCACGGCGCGCGCTTTCACGTTCATCGAATTGAAGCGGAGCGCGCGCATGAACCAGGTGGGTTGGTCATCGGAGATGATCACCTCGACGAAATTGTTGTTTCCGGCCTGGGAGCCGCTGGCGGGCGGCACATTGACGGTTACGGTTACGTTTTTGGAGCCATCCTTGAATCCATTCACGGATGCATCGTATTTGGCCGCGGCGATGACGCCACTGTTGCCGCGAAGCCGCTCCAGCGCTCCGGCGTATGCTGCTGCGTCCGCGGCGGTCTGCATGGCGCGCTTGTGAAAATACATGTAGGCCGCGTCGAGAGCCAATCCCAGAAACGCCGCCAGGACAATGACTACGATGGCGCCGAGGAGCAAGATCGCTCCCTTTTCGCGATTCCCGTTGCAACGGTGCCTGATTTGCATTCCTGGGGTTCCTCCAATGGTTACTGCGAAATTGTCATACGCGCGCTGCTCTTCAGGGTGACTCCCTTGCGCAGAATCAGCCTGGTGAATGGTGTGAGCGTATAGCTCGCCTGGACCAGCACCTCGTCGCCCGGGGCCTTCCCTGGATTCCACGTCGCGGTGACGGCCACCGAGTTCTTGTCCAGGCCGACGGCCCACCGGCGGACGATTTTCTCGATATCGGATTGGCTGGCAGCAGAGCCGCTCGCGTTTCCATGGACCATGGCATAGCGCGCGCCTTCCCGCGCGGCGCCTGCAAGGATGTTGTAGGCCGACACGATCCGGCCGAACTCCATGACGCCGTATACCAGGCCAAAGAAGACAAGGAAGGCGAGTCCGAATTCAACGGTGACGGTTCCGCGTCGACCATGCCGGGTTGTCGTTGATCTCTCCGCTGGTGAAATCGTGGTGTTCATTGGACCCTCATTTTCGCGGTTCGGGACAAGACGATCTGCTTCGGTACGCCCGGATAGGCGAACAAAGTATTGAAGGTGTACTTTGTCGAAACCGAGACATATCCGCTCGGCACGTCCTTGTCACAGCTCGTAGCACATTCTACGGTCGCTCCGCGGCAAACGCAAAAGTTCGTGGCGGTTGCGGTGACGGCGTTGCCAAGATCCGCGGCGTCGTTCAAGGCTGCGGTCTCCATCCCCGTCAGATCCCCTGAATGGCCGGGTGTGAGCGCGCCGTACTGGACTCCGGCGCGGGCCGCGCCCGCGATCGTGGTCCCTGCAAAGACGACCCGGGCGAAATCCATGGCGCCGAAACAAAGCAGAAGCAAGAGCGGAAGCGACAGAGCCGTTTCGATGAACGTGGTCCCGGTCCGGTTCTGCCACAGGCTGATAGGCTGTCTCATGATTGCTCCTTGTATGGAGCTTAATGCCCTAGGCCGGGGTGCTTCAATGAATCGCAAGTCACAAAATGATGAGTACAGCAGGTCTACGAATGAACGCTGGGATCGTTCTAAGGCCGCCGGGGTGCGTCGATCGCCGTTTAGGAACCGTCCGCCAGAAACGCCACTTTGACTCAGAAACAACCCAGCTGATGGCCAAAACATACTCCCTAGAGGATGTTTCAAATCCGCCGTAAATTTCGGCGAGACCCTTTAGTATTGCAGTCCTAGTCCGGAAAGTGAGCGGTCCCGCGCCTACTGGCGCCGGCCCTGGGGAGGGATCTCTTCAACTGCGATCACATGGAATTCAGGCTGCGTTGAGTTGCGTAACTGACAGCGTTTCCTGCTAGTTTTGGGTCTGGCAGAAATAGCCGGGGCGAGCGGCCGGAAGCCGTGGCCTGACAATTCAGGCAGGAAGAAATCGCGATGCCCTACCAACTTTCGCAAACCCCGACGCTAGAGGCCGTAGCGACGGGCGATGAGGCGGCGCTGGCGCAGGATCTGAACGCGCGCGTCGAAGAGGCCGTGAAATGCGCCTTGCAGTCACCGGAGGTGGCCGAGGCAATCCAGACGCAGACGCTGGCCGCAGACCGCCTGGCGCGGTTGCGCGTGGCTGAGCGCGTGCTGAACCGCCAGGCGAAGGAGGCGCGCGAGCGCTCGCAGGCGTTGATGCAGTCCGTACTCGACACGTTGGTCGAAAGCGCAAGCGGAGGAGAAGCCGGATCGATCGAGGTGAAAGCGGTGATGCAGGCGGCGGCCTCAGAGGACCGGATTCGCTACCTGGGACGCGCGATTGAGCGCTTGGCCGAGCACCAGATTCCGCTCGCCGAGATCACCAGCATGCGCGAGGAGGCCCACGCGCTTGAAGCGCAATCGCGGGTCCTCGAACGGATCGCGCAAGAGCGGGCCGAGAAGGTGCTGGGGCAGATCCGCGCGGCGGTCAGCGAGGAAATGGTGCTGCCCGTGGATCTGTCGAAGGGCGTGGCCGGGGCGCTGCTGGCGCGCGCGGGGGGGCTGAAGTCGCGCGCGGTTCAGATTTCCAAACAGGCCGATGAGGCGGAACGAATCTATCAGGAGCGCTGCCAAGCATGAACCATGAACCGGAATCGGAACAACCGGCGGCGGAGGAGACTGCCGCTTTGCGCATCGAAGAAATTCGTCCGGAGATGACGGAAGCCGAAAAGCGCCGTGTTTTGGAGGAGATCTTGCGTGTATTACGAGGTGAGCAATGAGCCGTGACATCCGGCAATACTGGCGGGACGTTCGGGAGCTGGAGCAGAATTTACCCGCCTACGTGTGGCTGGCCAACGCCAAGGACGCGGTCGCGTCGGTGGTGACCGAGGCTCCGGCGGCGATCGCGGCGCGGTTGCTGAGGAAGGGCTCGCATCGCCGCGCCACCGAAGAAGAGATCGCCGCGCACCAGGCGCGCGAGCGGGACGCCAAGCGCGCGGCGCGTGAGGAAGCAATGCGGCGAAAGGGGACCTCGCTGGTGGTGGTGGGGGAGAAGCAGTAAGTTACTGTCCGAAGCCGAAGCCGACGTCGGCGATGCGGCCGTCCGGCTCCACCAAGGCCATGGCCTTGAAGCCGGGCGTCTTGATCGAGCCGAAGCGCAGATCGATCAGCTCCACGCGCATCGCGTCCACTAGCGGATAGAGGCGGTACAAGGGAACCTGATTGAATTTCTCGAATATTCGAAAGGTGCGCGTGGCGCGCGCGGCGTCCAGCGCCGGAGCGTGCCCAGGTTTGTAGTCGAATTCGCCGTCGCGCATATCGAAGGCTCCGGAAAATTCGACGGGAACTTCGAAGTAGAATTTCTCGCCTTCAACAAGCCCGCGCCAGCGCAGCGATCCTCCCGCCGGAAATGCGTACACATGCTTGGGCGGTTCGTCATTATAGAGCCGCACGGTCATGGCAAGCAACGCGCGCTCATGCGAGGTCCAGCGGTAGGCTTCGTAGCCGGCCACCGTCAGCAGCGCCAGGAACGCCCAGGCGCGCGCGGGCCCGGTGTATTTGCGGCCGCCGATCTCAGAGCTCACCAGCGCGGCCAGCGAGGACGCGGCCAGTGTGGCGATCAGGATCAGCCAGATGATCGGATCGACGATGTTGGTGATGTCCAGGCGCAGCCAGCGCCCGGAAAAGGGCAGCAACATGCGGACGCCGTAAGGATTGGTCCAATCCATCAGCACGTGGCTCAGAACGGCCAGGGTGCTGCCGAACCACATCCATAAGAAAGGGCCGCGCGCCAGCCGCTTGCCCCGGATGGCACACACGATGGCGATGGGCAGCAATGCAACCAGCGGCACAAACACAAGTGCGTGCGTGTAGCCTCGGTGCACTTCCAGATAGGAGAGGGAATCGGTGAAAAAATTGTAGGCATCGATGTCGGGGATGTTGGCCGCGAGCACCAGCATGGCCACCGAGCCTTGTTCGCGATCGAAGCCGCAGCGCGCCAGAGTCAGGCCCACCAAAGAGTGCGTCAAATTATCCATACGTGGGAGGCAGCAGCAGTTTGAGCGCGCCGGGGACGATTTCGATGGCGGCGGGCCGGCAGTCAAACAGTTCCCCATCGATCTGCGTGGGCGTGGCCGTGCGGATTTCAGCGCGCTGCGCCCGCAGTGTGCGCACGCCGCGCATCCGCTGCACGCCACCGGAAGCCACTCCCAGCATGTACCAAGCGTAGCGCAACGGGCTCGATCCTTCGAACAACACCACTTCGAAGTCGTCGCGCAGCAGGCTTGCGCCGCGAGCGATCTCCAGGTCGCCGCCGTAATTGCGCACGCGGCTCAGGAGCGCGAAGCCGCACGAGTAGGCTTCGCCGTTCACCTCGATTTCGAGCGGCGGGATGCGCTGAGGAAACTGCGCCAGGCCCGCGATCCAGTAGGCTAATTTTCCGGTGGCGGATTTGAGGCGCGGGCGGACCCGGCTGACGATGATCGCATCCAGGCCCGCGCCGCACATCATCAGGAAGTAGCGGGCCTGCGACGCGCTGGTAATCCTGCCGATCGCGATGCTCGCGGGCTTGCACTCGCCAAGGCGCTCGGCGGCATGCTCCAGTCGCGAGCCCAGCCCGATTTCCATCGCCAGCACGTTGGCGGTGCCGCCGGGCAGGACGCCCATGGTCGCTCCGGAATGAGCCAGGCCCTGCGCGGCTTCGTTGATGGTGCCGTCGCCGCCGAGCACCAGAACGAGATCCGCGCCGCTGGCCACGGCGTTGCGGGCAAAGTCGGCGGCTTGCCCCGGTCCGGTAGTAGGGATCCATTTCGCATCGAGTCCGGCGCGGGATAGCGCCGCTTTGGTACGTTGAAGAATAGCCTCGGGATTGCGCCGGAGTTTGCCAGCGGCGGGATTGTAAATGAGAACCGGCTGGCGGTAGGGTACGATCCCCTGATTATAACTCCCTGACTTCCGTGTCTGACGTTCGCAAGAAGATAGAATCTCTGCGCGAAAAAATCCGCCATCACGAGTATCTGTACTACGTGCTGGACGCTCCGGAAATCACCGACGCCGAATTCGACGCGATGATGCGGGAGTTGCAGGAGCTGGAAAAGGCGCACCCGGAGCTGATCACGCCGGATTCGCCCACGCAGCGCGTGGGCGGGCAGCCGCGCGAGGGATTCGTTAAGGTGCGGCACTCCTCGCCGATGCTGAGCCTGGACAACGCGCTGGGCGAAGCCGAGTTGCGCGAATTCGACCGGCGCGTGCGCGCCTTGCTGCCGGGTGAAAAATACGCTTATGTAGCCGAGCTGAAGTTGGACGGGGTTTCCATGGCGGTGCATTACCGCGACGGCCGTCTGGCGCTCGCGCTGACGCGCGGCGACGGTATCGAGGGCGAGGACGTGACAGAGAATGCGCGCACGATTCGCAGCATTCCCTTGACCTGCAAGGGCGGGAATTTCGAAGTACGCGGTGAAGTGGTGCTGAACAAGAAGGCGTTCGAGAAGGTCAACGCGGAGCGCGAGGCGCAGCAGCTTCCGCGCTTTGCGAATCCGCGCAACGCTGCGGCGGGCGCGCTGCGCGTGCTCGATCCGAAGATTACAGCGGCGCGGCGCCTGGACTTTTTTCCGTATTATTTGTTCGTTGACGGACAGCCGGCGTTGGAGCGGCATTCGAAGACGCTGGAGGAGCTGAAGCGCCGGGGGTTCAAAGTCCACGAGGCGCATCGTCTGTTCGAGGACATCGACGAGCTGGCCGAATACTGCGCCGCGTGGGAGGCCAAGCGCGACTCGCTGCCCTTTGAGATCGACGGCGTGGTGGCGAAGGTGGATTCCGTCGAGCAGCAACGGCGGCTGGGCTGGACGGCGAAGTCGCCGCGGTGGGCGATCGCGTACAAATTTCCTCCGCGGCAGGAGCAGACGCAGGTGGAAGACATCGAAGTCAGTGTGGGCCGCACGGGAGTGCTGACCCCCACGGCGCGCCTGACGCCGGTGGGGATCGGCGGCGTCACCGTCTCGCGGGCGACCCTGCACAACGAGGACGAGATCGAACGACTGGGCGTGCAAATTGGCGATACGGTGCTGGTGGAGCGCTCAGGCGACGTGATCCCCAAAGTGGTGCGCGTGGTGCGGGAAGGCCGGCACCGCCATCCCTTCCGCATGCCGAAAAAGTGTCCGGTGTGTAGCGGAGACATCGTGCGCGCGGAGGGTGAGGCCGCCAGCCGCTGCATCAACACGAACTGCCCGGCGCGGCTGAAGGAGAGCGTGCTGCACTTCGCTTCGCGCGGCGTGATGGATATTGACGGCCTAGGCGAGGCTCTCGTGGATCAACTGGTGGATCGCGGCCTGGTGAAGAACGTGGCCGATCTGTACCGCCTGAAGCTCGAAGATCTGCTGGGACTGGAGCGCATGGGGCAGAAATCGGCGCAAAAGATCCTGGATAACATCGACGCCTCCCGGAAGCAGCCCCTGCCGCGCATTTTGAATGCGCTCGGCATTCCATTCGTGGGCGAACGCACAGCGCAGATCCTGGCGGACACGTTTGGCGATCTGGACAAAATCGCCGGTGCGAGCGAGGAAGAATTGCAGCAGGCCGAGGAAGTGGGTCCGCGGGTTTCCGAAAGCATCCACCGGTTCTTCCGCGAGAAACACAATCGCGGTCTGGTGGAGCGCCTGCGCGAGGAAGGATTCGCGTTCAAGGGCCAAGTCCGGCGTAAGACCACAGGGCATTTGACCGGGAAGACGTTCGTGTTGACCGGCACTCTGCCGCATCTGACGCGAGATGAGGCGACGCGGCTGATCGAAGACAAGGGCGGGAAGGTGACGGGATCGGTGAGCAAGAAGACGAATTACGTGGTGGCGGGCTCGGAGCCCGGTTCGAAGCTGGACAAAGCGCGCGAGCTCGGTGTGCCGGTGCTGGATGAGGCGGATCTGCGCGGCCTGCTGGCAGGCGGCCAGTGAGCATGAGGTTGCGTGAGACGCTGATCGCCTGGGGGCCGCTGGGGATCTTCGGGGCGGCGGCGATCGAGTCGCTGGGCGTGCCGAATCCGGGCGGAACGGACGCGCTGATCTTGCTGGTGACCATCGCGCGGCCGGAATCGGCGCTGCTGTGCGCGGCGCTGGCGGTGGGAGGATCGCTGGCGGGCGGCGTAGTGTTTCATGCGATTGTGAGCAAGAGCGGCGAGAAACTGCTGGAGCGGCGGACCGCGTCGGGGCGGGGAGCGCGGTTGCGCGCGTGGTTCCAGCGCTACGGCCTGGCGAGCGTGTTCGTGTGCGCGCTGGTACCAATGCCGGTGATGCCGTTGAAGGTGGTGGCGCTGTGCGCCTGCGCGCTGGGCGTGAGCCGGGCGCGCTATCTCGGCGTGATGGCTGCGGCGCGCATTCCGCGTTATGCGGGCCTGGCCTATCTCGGCGCGCAGCTCGGCGAGGAGTCTTCAGCCTGGCTGAGAACGCACCTTTGGCATCTGGGCGCAGCGGCCGCGGCGCTGCTGGCGGGGATTTATGCGGTATTGTATTGGTCCGACCGCACGCGAGGCGCTAAAATCAAGGATGTCGGGGCGTAGCGCAGCCTGGTAGCGCACCTGCCTTGGGCGCAGGGGGTCGGCAGTTCAAATCTGCCCGCCCCGACCAATGAAATCGGCTCAACGCCAATAATGGGGGGGGCCGAAGGCTCCCTGACTGACCTAAGAACAGATAGTTAAGAGAGCCGCTTAAGAGCCGGATCCGCCCGTACCGTTGCCCGCGGTGAGGAAGTCGATGGGACGCTCCGTCGGATCTGCGGTACACTCGAATCGTGCCGATCTACGATTTCATCTGCCAGGATTGCGGCGGGCGGTTTGAGGCGCTGGTGCGGGGTGAGGCGAAAGCATCGTGCCCGGCGTGCCGGAGCTTGCGACTCGAGCAGATGATCTCGACATTCGCGATGAGCTCGGAGAGCACCCGCCAGGCCAACCTCGCGAAGGCGCACAAGGCCAACGCCAAGGCCCGGCGCGACGCAGCTCAGGCGCAGCGCGAGGCGATGGAACATCACGATCATCACCACTAGGCGGGTTTTCATAGCGGAATCACCAGCAGCGCATCGACGCGCCGCGAATCCGCCAGCGGCATTCCATCAGAGACAACGGCAGTCCGCGATCGAAGTTCTCGCGAGTCGCGATGCGGTACAGGCGGTGGACCGGCTTCCCGCGCGCTAACGGCACATGCAAGACGCAGCGGGCCAGCGTATAATCACGAAGAAAGAATCATGTTCAGGCCTGCCTTCTATTCTTTATGGATAACCTTGCCTCTGCTGGCGCAAACGGGCACGGAGAAAGGCGAATGGCGCTACTACGGCGGCGATGACCGCGGCACGCGCTATTCGGCGCTCGATCAGGTCAACGAGCAGAACGTCTCGCAATTGCAGATCGCCTGGCGCTGGAAGAGCACGAATTTCGGACCCACTCCGCAGCCGGCGTCGGAAGTCACGCCGCTGATGGTGAATGGCGTTCTCTATTTCACGGCGGGGACCACGCGGACTGTGGTCGCGGCCGATGCGGCGACGGGCGAAACGCTGTGGACCTACCGGCTGCTGGAAACCGGGCGCGGCGCGGTGCGCCAGAACAACCGAGGCGTCGCATACTGGACCGACGGGCGGGGCGATGAACGCATTATCGCAGTGTCGCCCGGCTATCAGATGTTCACGCTGGATGCGAAGACGGGAAGGCGCATCGACACCTTTGGCAACAGCGGCCTGGTGGATTTATGGATCGGTCTTGATCGTGACGGAAGGGTCAAGCCGGGCACCATCGGCTTGACGTCCGCGGCCATCGTGGTACGCGACGTGATCGTGGTGGGCATGGCGAGCGGCGTGGGCGTGGCGTTGCCGACGCTCGACAATACGCCGGGCTATATTCGCGGCTATGACGTGCGCACGGGGAAATTGGTGTGGACTTTCCACACGGTTCCGCGCGAAGGCGAATTCGGCGTCGAGACGTGGGGCAAGGATTCCTGGAAATTCACCGGCAACACGGGCGCATGGGGGCCGCTGGCGGCCGACGACGAGCTCGGCTACGTCTACATCCCGACGGAGATGGCGTCCGGCGATCTGTACGGCGGCCAGCGACCCGGCGACAACCTGTTCGCCGACAGCGTCGTGTGCCTAGACGCCAAAACAGGCCGGCGCGTGTGGCATTACCAGTTGATCCATCACGACGTCTGGGATTGGGACATTCCCGCGGCTCCGGTGCTATTGGACGTGATGCACAACGGCCGCAAGGTGAAGGCGATCGCGCAGGTGACCAAGCAGGCGTTCACGTACGTATTCAATCGCGAAACCGGCGAGCCGCTGTGGCCCATCGAAGAAAGGCCCGTGCCGCAGTCGAATGTTCCGGGCGAGCAGTCCTCACCCACGCAGCCGTTCCCCGCCAAGCCTGCTCCGTTCGATTATCAAGGCTACAAAGAAGAGTACCTCGCTGATTTTACGCCGGAGATCAAGGCCGAAGCGCTGCGCATGGTGCAGCGCTTCAACCTCGGCCCGATCTTCACGCCTCCGATCCTGCTGGATGCGGGCGGCAAGCAAGGAACGCTGATGATCCCAGGCGTGGGAGGCGGCGCGAACTGGCAGGGCGCTTCGGGCGATCCAGAGACGGGTTATCTTTACGTTCCCTCCTCGACGGCTCCCTACATTGCGTCGCTTGTGCCGGGCGGAACCCGCTCCGAGATGCCCTACATCGCCGGCGGCGGCCTGGGCGGAATTCCGGAGCCGGGCGGAGTGCCTCTGCTGAAGCCTCCCTACGGCCGCATCACCGCGATCGACTTGAATACCGGCGATCATGCGTGGATGATTTCAAATGGCACTCCGCCGAAGAATGTTCTCGAGAATCCACTGCTGAAGGCCGCGGGGATCGATCCAAAGGACTTCGGCGGCCCGGACAAGTCGCCCTTGCTGGTCACCAAGACGCTGCTGTTCGCCGGTGGCAACAAGTTCCGCGCGATCGACAAGAAGACCGGCCGCGTGATTCATGAGATGGAATTACCCGGCGCCGTAACGGGCGGTCCCATGACCTACATGCTCAACGGGCGGCAGTACATCGTCATGGCGATCGCCGGCGGGCGCGAGGGGCACGAGTTCGTCGCGCTGACACTGGCCCCGCCGCGTCCGGCGGCCCCGGCGAAGGCAAAGCCGGTTCCTGCGAACTAGAAAATGTTTTTGCGCGTCGCGCGCTCGCTCCGGGCTTATAGCCCCTTCTTCGCCAGATACTCGATCAAGTCCACCAGGCGCAGCGAGTAACCCCACTCGTTGTCGTACCACGCCACCACCTTCACCAAGTTTCCGCCGAGCACCTTGGTCATCTGCGCATCCACGATCGAGCTGTTGGGATTGTGCAGCATGTCCGTGGAAACAACCGGATCCTCCGTATAGGCAAGGATGCCCTTGAGCGGCCCCTCGGCCGCCGCTTTCATGGCCGCGTTCACTTCCTCGGCGGTCGCGGGCCTGCTCAAGACGGCGTTGAAATCCACAACGCTGACGTTGGGCGTCGGAACACGCATCGCGTAGCCGTCGAGCTTGCCCTTGAGCGCCGGCATCACCAGCCCGATCGCTTTGGCCGCCCCCGTCGTGGTCGGGATCATGTTCAGCGCCGCCGCGCGCGCCCGCCGCAGATCCTTGTGTGGAAAATCGAGCACGTTCTGATCGTTGGTATACGAGTGAATCGTCGTCATGGAGCCTTTCTCAATGCCGAACGTTTCATGCAGCACCTTCACCAGAGGGGCCAGACAGTTTGTCGTGCAAGAGGCGTTGGAGATCACGTGGTGCTTGGCGGGGTCGTAGGCCGCGTCGTTCACCCCCAGCACCATCGTGATGTCCTCGTTCTTGGCCGGGGCCGAGATGATCACTTTCTTCACGCTGCCCTTCAGGTGCTTCTTCGCTGCCTCGGCGTCGGTGAACTTGCCGGTGGATTCCACCACCACCTGTACACCCAAGCTGGACCAGTCGATTTCCGCCGGGTCCTTGACGGCGAACACGCGGATGCACTTTCCGTCGACCCGGATGGTGTTGTCCTCGGCCTTCACCTCGGCCTTCAGCGGACCGAGGATCGAATCGTATTTCAATAAATGCGCCAGCGTCTTGGTGTCCGTCAGGTCATTGGTCGCAACGATGTCGACCCCGGGACGGTTGAGGGCGGCGCGCAGCACGTTCCGGCCGATGCGGCCGAAGCCATTGATGCCTACTTTAGTTGCCATCCCTTCATTTTAGGCGGAATGCGGCGTATCCATCTTCGAAGGCGATCGTGTCGAGGCCCCAGCCGGCGGCGCGGTCGATGAAATCGGTGAATCGCGCCTCCGTGGTGCTCACGATCAGCCAGCCGAAACCGGCCTGCTTCAGGAACGCGATGGCGTTGGCGCGAAGCCCTTCCGGAGGGGCTTCCAGGTCGCGCGAGGTTGCTTCAACGGAGTTGACACCTTCCAAGCGCACTGGACGGGCCTGATCCGGGCCGCATTGGAGAACGATACGGTCCATCGCGCGCGGTGTGGGCAGATTGAGCGTGAATTGCATGCGCCCGGCTGAGGTGCGTCCGCTGGTCCAGCGGGTCGCGGGATTGCCGTCGAAGGCGAGCGCGGCCGCCTCTGGGTTTGTCAGTGCCGTGGCGCGCCACGTGTTGTCCGGGGTGATTTCCGTTTCGCCCTGGAAGAGGTGAATTTCGTAGATTCCCCAGCGGTGGCGGCCATCGAAGGGCTCGGGCGTCAGCCGGATCGTGCGCAGGGGCTGTTCGGGGAACCGCAGCTCGTGCAACCGCACCGGCAGCCGCTCGGGAATTATCGCCGAGAGCAGCGCCTCGCGATACGGGCGGCCCGCGCCGGTTTCGCCTTCGGCCATCTCGCGCGAATATGTGGAGGGAAACGCGTGCATCGCAAAGATGCGCGCGCCGCGGGGCAGCGTCGTATCGAGCACGCGCGCCAAGTGATAGCCAGGCAGGGCTCGCGTCAAATACGAATCCTGCGATTCGATCCGCAGCGCTGCGGCCCATTCGCTTTTCCGCAAGATCCAGGCACGCTCGCCGGTGTACAGCGGCAGGAACGCGGGCCAGGAGAAGATGGCATGCGCGGCCAGTGTCGCGGGCACGGCCAACCGGATTTCAGTCAACACCAATGCGAGCGCCAGCGAGAAGAACGGCAGGGCCGCGATGACAGCGCGCGTCTCCATCGCGCCCAGGCACGGCGCCGCCAGCACACAACCCCACGCCACCAGCCGCCGGCCGGGCGAAGACCGCAGCGCGAGCAGGGAGAGCGGCGTGAGCAGGAACACAGGACCCAGCAGGCCGTCCAGACGCTCGCCGTGCACCGCAAGATCGAGCGGCAAGCGGCCATACCAACCGTTGAGGTGCAGAATTGGTTTGCCGAATTCGCGGATCAACCACGGAGTCATGGTCCACGCGAGGAACGTGAACAAGACGGCGGCCGGTGCCCACAGGCGGCGCTGGTGTCCGGCCGGCGCGATCCCGATCATGTAGAACAGCGCGAATGCAATGCAGGCGATGGCCGCGTCCGGAGCGGCAATCGTGCCCGTGCGCTGCGCGATCGGACTCAGGAAGAAAAGCAGGGAGGCGAGCACGCCCGCGCGCGGATTGCCGATGCGCTGCGCATACGCAAGCATCCCCCACGGCAGCGCGAAGTAGAACAACAGCTCGACCATCGCCGCGGCTGAATGTTTCCCGATCGCGAAGGCGAACCGGAACAGCATCTCGACGCCGCCGGACGAGCGGCGGGCTCCATCGGCAAGATAGTGCGAGCTGCCGTCGAGGCTCGCTTCCGGCGCGATTGCGATGCTGAGCGGGACAAACGCGAAGATCGCGTACAGTGCCAGGAAGACGCGGCTGACCCGTTCTTCTCGCCGCGGCCAGAGGAAGCCGCGCCGCCACAGTCCTGCCAGAAGCAGGATCGCCGACGCAATATAAAATGCGCCCTTGCGGGCCAAGCCGGCCGAGGCCATCGCAAAGACGATCCCCGCCAGCAGGCCGGCGCCCGTCACGAAACTCAGGAACATCGCTTCCGTTCGCGCAAGCCTCAGGCGCACAGCGCGCAGCAACGCGTTGCCCAGCAGCAGGCTGAGCGCCCCCACCAAAGCTGCGGCGAGCAGAACGTAGATTACGGCTGTCACTGGAGCCCTCCGGCGGGCGCGGCCAGCACTGCGCCGCTCTCGGGGCCGCGGTAGACCACGCGCAGACCGAGCGCTTCGGTCTGCTGTTCGATGTCGCCGGCGAGGATGTAGTAATCGAAGCCGGGTTCCCAGGCCTCGACCTCGCGCACCTCGGCCCAATCCAGCTTCCACATTGCTGCGTACACTTGCACGGAGCGGCAGACCGGCAGGCGGCAGGCCACGCGCACCGGTTCCGCGGACGACGCATGCCGTTCCACGATTTGCGCGGCGATCTCGCGGCTGTTGGCGTCGAAGGTCCACTCCATGTAACGGTCAATGCGGATGCCCTGGGCCATCGCTACGCTCAGGAAAAACAAGGCGGCCGCTCCGATCCTCCAGCAAGCCAGGGGCAGCAGAGCCAGGGACGCAAGAAACAGCAGATAGATTCCCGTGCGCGCCCGCGGGTACAGCACGCCGAACAGGGCGTGAGCCGTAATCACGGCCGCGACGGTCAGCAGTAGCGTGCCGCTGGCAAGGATGGCGAACCAATCGACGGGCCGCCTGAAGGGTGGCCGCAGCCAGAATTGGCTGCCCCACAAGGCGAGCACGGCTCCTGCGAAAATCGGCCCGCCTGGCACCGGGTGATCGCCGGCACTGTAGCGTGCCAGCACCTCCCAGGAGAGGCGCAGGCTATCCGCCCCGTAGTAGAACGCGCCCGGCTCGAGGCGGCTGAACGGCAACACCAGTATGAGAAACGTCAACATCAGCCAGGGACCGGCCAGTTCCCGCACCCATTCGGCGAAGGAGCCGCGCACCGCCAGCGCGGCCACGAGCGCCGTAGCGGGAAACAGAAACGTAAAGTTCGACGCGACACTCAAGGCGAGCAGCGCGGCCAGCAGCGGCAAGCGGGGCTTGTCCTGCAACGCGCGACACGCTTCGCAGAACGCCCACGCGAAAAACCCCAGCGCGAGACCATAGCCGCGCCCGACCGACATGTGGTCCTCGATCAGAGGATTCGCCGTGAGCAGCGCAACGGCGAGCAAGCGCCGCCAGGAATCCGCGAACACCATTTCGCTGAGGCGGCGCACTCCGGCGAAGTACAGCGCACAGCCCGCGAGCGATGGGAGGCGGAAGGCGAGCTCCGACAATCCGAACGCCTTCACGGTAAACCACACCAGCAGTGTGTGCAGCACGTGCAGGTTCGCGTCGTACTGGCGGAACAGCGCGAACGGTTCGCGCCCGATGTAAAGCTGGTAGGAATAGGCTTCGTCGATGACGAAGGACTGCGTGGCGGCGCGGTACACATTCAGCGCGAACAATGCCGCAAGGTAAAGCGCGGGTGCTTTTTCAAGCGCTGCTGGGATGCGGGCCAACGGACAATTATAGAATCTATAGAATCTAAAGATGGTCCTTTCCGACGTCGACATCCGGCGCTACATTGAGCTCGGCAAAATCAGAATCACTCCGGAGCTGCCGCCGGAGCAGTTCGGCAGTTGCTCTGTCGATTTCCGCCTGGGCCATGAATTCAGTGTTTTCGAGCACAGCCGCCACGCCTTCATCGACCTGCGCGACCGCACCGCGATCCAGGATCTGATGCGCACCATCAGAGTCGGCCCGGACGAGCCGTTCATCTTGCAGCCAGGCGAGTTCGCGCTTGCGATCACCGAAGAAAAGCTGGAACTGGATGACGACGTACTCGGGCGCCTGGAAGGCCGCTCGAGCCTGGGACGCATCGGCATCATCGTGCACGGCACGGCGGGGCTGTTCGATCCGGGCTGGCGCGGCCGCGCCACGCTCGAGCTGAGCAACCTGGGCCGCATGCCCGTGGCGCTGTATCCGGGCATGCGCATTTGCTCCTTCACCTTCGAGCAGCTCTCGACACCGTCTTCGGTGCCGTATCACAAGAAGGCCGGCAGCAAGTACGTGGGCCAGGACCGGCCCCTGGCGAGCAAGCTGGCGGGCGAGACGGGGAAATAAGCAAGGAGTCAGAATTCAGAATTCAATTCAGCCCCAGCACTTTCGCCGGATTCTCCTTGGCCATGCGGTTGATCTCCGCCTCGGTGATCCCGAGCTTCATCAGCTCCTGATAGAAACTCAGCAGCCCGTCAGGATGCAGCGGATTATTCGCTTGCCCGAGGTCGCTCGACAGGACGCACCACTCCGGCCCCACGGCGCGGATCGCCTCGGCGGTCTGGCGCATCGCGGCCGATCCGGGGCGCACCCAGACGAACTCCAGATAGGCGCCCAGGCGCGCGGCTTCTTTCATCTCAGCCACCGACATGCCGACGAAACTGTTGGTTGCATGCGTGACCACGACGCCAGCAACGCCCTGCCGCTTCGCCTCGCGGATTAGCAGCAGAGCCTCTTGCGGCGACGAATGCCCGGTCGCCAGCACCAGCTTGTTGCGCGCGATGATCGAGATCACCTGCTCGGTTGCGGGCAGCAGCTTGCCGTTGCGTGCGACACTGGCAAACGGGCGCCTGTCGCCGGACGTGGTCACCTGATGCTCGGAATCGAAGGTCGGCATCCAGACAACCTTGCCGTAGCCGCCTTTGACTTTGGTCATCCACTCGACCGCGGCGGGATTCACGCCGCCGACGGTCAGATCCAGCGAGATGCCGCCGAATACTTCGATGCCCGGCACTTCTTTGCGGACCAGGTAGGCGACGGAGGCGGTCGGCTCGTAATGATTCTTGATGACGATGGCGCGCAGGCCGCGGGCTTTGGCGAGCTTGGCCAGATCGATCGCGTCGATCGAGCGCGCCGTGCCGTCCGGATCGGCGTGGGCGTGCAGATCGATGACGCCGGTGAGGCTCTGCGCGGCCGCAGAAGAAACGAACAGGAGCAGGAACGTGGCGAGTTTCATGGGGTCAGCCTAGCCGATCCATCCGGCAAAGGCAACGGAGTTGCGCGGGCCTTGGAAGGGCGGGTATGATTGTAAGCCTTGGGAGGTAGTGAATGATTCGTAAGATCCAGATTGTGTTCGCCCTGTCCATGGGCGTGATCGCCGGCGTAATGCTTGCTCAGACCGAAGCCGATTTTCAGGGCTGGATGAAGCAGATTGCCGCCACCAACGGCAAGTTGAAGGCCGGCATCGCCGCCAAGGACAAGGCCGCGGTGACGGATGCGGCGAAGATCTTGGAAGATAGCTTCAAGCAAGTCGGCGCCTTCCTGGGCAAGATGAACTTCCAGGATGCCGTGGGCTGGTCCGATGCCAACACAAAAGCCGCCGCCGCGATCACCTCCGCCGCGAACGCGGGCAACTTTGACGAAGCGGGAACGCAGGCCGGAGTCATCGCCGGAAGCTGCAACACCTGTCACTCGGTGCACCGCGAGGGAGCCAAAGGCGGTCCGTACAAGATCAAGTAAGAGCCGTTCGTTTCCGGATTCCTCAGCCGCGCAGCCGTTGCGCCGGTGTTCGTGGCGCGCGGCTGCACGGCGGTATCTTTGCGGGGGAGACCGGAGCCGCCGCCCTACCTCCGCGTGTGCACTTCGAGCATCCGGCGCCGCACCACGGCGCCGAACACGCGGCCCTGTGCGTCCACGCCGACTCCTTCGGCGCCGCTGTGCTCGATGGTCGTGGACTCCACGTCCTCGATGAAACTCACCACCTTGCCATCCCTGGCGCTGCCGATGCGGATGCCTTTCTTCCAGCCCGGATTGTCCGGCCCGAAGGATTCCGAATCCGCGACATAAATGGTGTCGTCGGCCGTGATCGCGATGCCGCTGGGGCGGCTAAACTGCTTCCACTGGTCCAGGTACTTGCCGTCCTGATCGAAGATCTGGATGCGGTTGTTGTTGCGGTCGCCCACAAACAGGCGCCCGCGCGAATCCATCGCGATAGTGTGCGGCGCATCCAGTTCGCCGTTGCCCTTGCCGGGCTTGCCGAAGGATGTGATGAACTTTCCGTCCTTGGCGAACACCGACACGCGATGGTTGCCCGGAGTTCCGCCCGAGTGGCCTTCGGTGATGAAGATGTTGCCGTTGGGCGCGACTACGACGTCGGTAGGCTCGTCGAATTCACCGGGAGCAGCGCTGGGTTTCCCCGTGCCGAGCTTCATCAGCACGTCTCCCTCCGGCGAGAACTTGAACACCTGGTGCGCCTGCGAATCGGTCACCCACAAGTTGCCGTCCCGGTCGACGGTGGCCCCGTGCGGAAACGTGAACATGCGCTGGCCCCAGGCCTGGAGCAGCTTGCCGTTGGAGTCGAACTTGAGGACCGGCGGCTCGGGCCGGTTGGCGCAGGAATTTTCGTTGCAGCGGTGAATCACGTAGATCACGCCGCCGGGCCCGGGCTCAACCGCGGTGACCGCCGCCCAGGGCGCTCCGTCCGGCGGCGTGGCCCAGTCGCGGCTGGTTTTGTAGGGATTCGGCAGATCGTTGACGGGTTGGACTTGTCCGAAGCTGGCGAGTGTGCTTACGGCTACGGCAAGCGCGAATCTCATGGCCCTGTCCTCCTTACACGTCATCGCGTCCGATGTTGACGATGAAATAGTGGGCGTTGGTCGTGCCGACGTTTTTGGCGTTGTGCATTTCATTGGAGCCGATCACGCCCACATCGCCCGGACCGAGCCGGTACGGTTTGCCGGATATCGTCAACTCCATCAGGCCTTCGCGCACCAGCATCATTTCCTCGCGCAGGTGCTGGTGGGGCGGATGGTTCACCTCTCCTGGAGCGATCTCGCTCTGGTGCGATTCGATCTTGAAGCCGGTGTGCGTCTTCATGGTGAACATGCGGCGCTGTCTGTTCCGGCCGTTGGTGGTGACCGGGAGTTCATTGAACTTGTATGAAGTCGTCTTTATTACCGGCAGGTTTTCCACGGCGGTGTCCGCGGTCACGCGGCCGGGAGCCGCCGGCGGCGCGGCGGCCTGCTTGTCCGCCTGCTTGGTCTGCGCCGCCGCCGTACCCGCAAGCAAGGCAGGCAGCAAGAAACTCAAATCTCTCCGGGAAACTTTCTTCATGACAGGAGGTCTCCTCTTTTCAAACCGGTTCCGTCGGAACGTTCCCTACTATACACCGCTCGGATGAGGATCGAAAGCGCTATGCTGGAGTGCGTTACACGGGCCCGCGGGCCGACGAGCTGCCCGGGCCTGGATCGGGCGTGTACGAAGGCAACGCGACCTGTCCGTACCGGTAGTCAGGCCACGGCGGCCTTGGCTTCCTCCAGCACGAACTCCATCTCGTGCATGTAGTTCTCGAGCGCCTCCTGGGTGGACGCTTCGAAGCGCATGACGAGCACGGGCTGCGTGTTGGAGGCGCGTAACAAGCCCCAGCCATCCTTGAAAACGACCCGCACGCCGTCGATGTCGATGATGGTGTGCGTCTTGCGCAGGCGCTCAGCCGCGCGCTCCACTACCTGGAACTTTATCTCGTCGCGGCAATCGACCCGGATCTCAGGAGTTGAGACCATTCTGGGCAGCCCGGCCAGTTGCGCCGAAAGCGGTTTGCCGCTGCGCGCGACGATTTCGATCAGGCGGCAGGCCGCATAAATCGCATCGTCGAAACCGAAGTAACGGTCGGCGAAAAACATGTGCCCGGACATTTCCCCCGCAAGCTCGGCGCGCTCTTCCTTCATCTTGGCCTTGATCAGGGAGTGGCCCGTCCTGTACATGATCGGATTGCCGCCCAGGCGCTTGAGCTCGTCGTAGAGCACCTGCGAGCACTTGACCTCGCCGATGAAGGTAGCGCCCGGCTTCCGCGTGAGGATCTCGCGGCCGTAAATCAGCAGCAGCATGTCGCCGTAGATCACTTCACCGTTCTCATCAACGGCGCCAATGCGGTCCGAATCGCCGTCGAAGGCGATGCCCAGCTCGGCTTTCTTTTCCTTCACCATCGCGGCGAGTTGGCGCAGGTTGGCGGGCACGGTCGGATCCGGATGATGGTTGGGGAAGCGCCCATCCATTTCGAAGAACATTTCGGTTGCTTCCACATTCAAGCGCTTCATCAACTGATGGACCACGGGCCCGGCGGTGCCGTTGCCGGCGTCGAGCACCACTTTGATGCGCCGCTCCAGAGGGAACTGCCGGGCGACTTCGTCCAGGTAGGACGGAAAGATGTCCAGGCTCTGCACATGCCCGTGTCCGGAAGTAAAATCGCCGGCCTCGATCAGGCGGCGGACCTCCTGAATGGTCTCGCCGTGCAGCGCCGTGGGGCCGCACACCGCCTTGAATCCGTTGAACTCGGCCGGGTTATGGCTGCCCGTGATCATGATGGCCCCGTCGGCCTGCAAGTGCACCGCCGAGAAGTACAGAAGCGGCGTCGGCACCACGCCGATGTCGGTTACACTGCAACCGGAGGCGAGCAAGCCTTCGAGCAAGGCGTCATGCAGGCGCGTCGAGCTCAAGCGGCAATCGCGGCCCAGATTGATGCAGCGCCCGCTGTTGCGCTGCAGCAGTGTTCCCAGCGCGCGGCCCAGTTGAATCACGTCCGGACTAAGCAGTTCGGTTTCCGCGACGCCACGGATATCGTATTCGCGGAAAATGGTGGGCTTGAGCATATCTTTGACAGTAGCATTTGCCGGAGGAAAACACCCCATTGACAACCACGCGCTCCGGGATGAAAATAACGGCCGGTGGTACTGGCCCGCAGGGCAGGCGCCGCCCCGTGGGACCAGGACAGGATCTGAGAGGAGAGTCTGTATGTTGGAGCAGCTCGCGGAACTCCATTGGACAATCGTTGGAATTCCTTTCGTGATTGTCGGCGGCATCCTTGTCTTCTATTTGCTCCATAAGCACAAGGAAAAGAAGTCGACCGAGCACATGCTGAAGCTGGACTGAAACCCAGCGAACCCCGGCCGTGGCTGGTTCATCAGGCGGTGGTGTGCCTGCCATGAATCTGGCGTCCAAGGCGCGCCACGAGTTCCGGCAAAGCCTCGGTGTCCGCCTGTGTGGTGTGAAAGTTGACCAGGCACAGGCGCAGCAGATAGGTTCCATCCACAACGGCGTTGGAGAGGAACGCCTCACCGCTTTTCTCCAATGCCGTTAGCAATTCCCGGTTCAGAGAGTTGAGGTACGCCTCCACTTCGCGGGATCCAACTTTCTGCCGCAGCTCGCGCGGCACATAGCGGAACGTGGTGATGCTCAGATCCCGCGTCACCGCCTGAAGATCCGGATGCTGCCCGGCCAGCGTGAACAGGAGCCGCGCGAGGCGCATGTTTTCCGCGATCATTTTCAGGTATCCATCCCGGCCCGCCTGCTGTAATGCGAGCCACACCTTCAACGCCCGGAATCCGCGCGAATTCTGCGGACCGAGGTCGTAGTAATTGATGGCGTCCTGGACGAAGTGATAATACGGCGGATGGTAAGAGAACGCATTCCGGAGGTCCTCGGGGCGGCGCACTAGAGCGCAGCCGGCTTCCAGCGGCGCGTATAGCCACTTGTGCGGATCCACGGCCACCGAATCCGCCTCGCTCAATCCAGCCAGATCCGCCGGAGCGCCTGGAACCCGCGCGGCAAATGCTCCGTAGGCTCCGTCGACGTGGAACCACGCGCCGGTTTCCCGGCAAATCGCGGCGAGTGCAGGCAGCGGATCGACGGCGCCAGTGGAAACGGATCCGGCCGTTCCCACCACCAAGAACGGAAGCGCGCCCGCGGAGCGGTCTGCCCGTATTTGCTCAAGCAGGGCGCCCGGATCGATGCGCCGGCGCCGATCCACAGGAATCCAGCGGATGGCGCCGGTGCCCAGCCCGGACATGTCGGCGGCTTTCTGAATCCATGTATGGGCTTCCGTCGAAGCGTACACGAGCAAACGAACCGCCGAGCCGCTCACGCCCGCCTCGCGCACATTCCAGGCCGCCTTCGCGGTGCGCGCCGCCAGGAAGCAGACGAAGTTCGCCATGTTGCCGCCGCTAACCAGCAGGCCTCCGCAATCGGCTGGATACCCGATTAACTCCGCGATCCATCGCACGGTCTGTGCCTCGATCTCGGTCGCCACCGGCGACAAGCTCCAGAGGCCGACGTTGGCGTTCACCGCCGATGCGAGGAAATCGCCGAACACGCCAATCGGCGCGGGACTCGACGTGATGTATCCTCCAAAGCGCGGATGCCCGTTGAACAGAGAATAGGAGAACAGCAGATCCGCAGCCTCCCTCAGCAGCGCTCCCGGATCGGTTCCGGTTTCCGGCAGCGGGCGGTCCGCCCCGAGCAGAGCGCGAATGTCAGAGGGCGCGGCGCCGCGCGTGACGGGACGATCGGGGAGCGTGGCCAGATGTTCCGTGATCCGGTCGACCAGTTCATGGCCAACCCTGCGAAACTCCTCCGGCGCGATCACCAGTGGAGCCTGCCGCGAGCGCGTCGCATCTTCGCTCACACGGCCCCCTCGCGCAACCCCTCGAACAAATCCGTTTCGCGGCGCCGCCCGCCATTCACGAGACTCATGGCGCGGTAAAACTCCTGCGAGCCCCACAGCCGCCGGTGCTCTTCCTCGGCGAGCTGCTCGAGCTGCCCGTAGCTGGCCATCTGCGTTTGGTGGCAGCGGACGGCTCGCCAGACCACGGGCCAGACCTCGCTGGTGTCAATCACGGTTGTGATGGCCCAGCCGGGCCAGGGTGCGCTCTCGCGTTCCACGCCGTCAACAGTAATGGCCAGCCGCTTCAGTGCCTGCTGATAGGCGCGCCATTTTTCGAGACTCCAGGCCATGTAATAAAGTTTCGAAACGCGGTGCGCCGGACAGGGGACTCCGTAGCCCGGATCGGCCGCCGCCACAACGGCGGCGGTGGTGGATTGCGAAATCGCGATGTGATCCGGATGGCCGTACGCCCCGTCCGGACCGAAGGTCACCACCACGTGCGGACGGATGCGCCGCACGTGCGCCACAATCTTGGCCTGCACTTCGCCGGGATCCGCCCGGTCAAGATCGCCGTCCATGTAGTCGAGGAAGCTGACGCTGTGAATGCCCAGTTCCTTGGCCGCAGCGAGCAGTTCCGCTTCGCGTACTTTGCCGATAGCCTGAGGCGACGGGCGCACGGTGCTGTTGCCGAAACGGCCGCGCTCGCCGCGTGTGGCGGTTACCAGGTGGATCTCGACTCCGTCACGGGCGTATTTCGCAAGCGTGCCGCCCATGCCGAGCGATTCGTCGTCGGGATGGGCCAACATACACAGCAACGTCAGGCGTTCCGGCATGGCTCTTTCCATCTTACGCATACCGGCTGTGCGCGCCGCAGCAGCAGGATTGTCGTAGCAGCGTGCACCGGCGCAGTGCTGTAATGAGTTTAGTCACGCGCACCGGCCCGGGTGGCGAAACCGGCAGACGCAAGGGACTTAAAAGTCCGATCAGGTCAGCCGCTCATTCGTGGTAACTTGAAACCGTGCGGGCGTGGCGGAATCGGCAGACGCACCGGACTTAAGCGCAAACCTGAGTGCCCGCCGGGAAACCGGCGATGCAGAACTGCTCAAATTCGGGGAACCCTGTAGCATGGCGATCCCGAGCCAAGCCCGGCCCGAAACGGCCGGGAAGGTGTAGAGACTAGATGGGCAGCACCTAAATCCTCGACGGACATGGTGAAGGGATAGTCCAGACCCCAAACCCTGGCAGGACAGCAGGGGCGGCGAAAGCCGTAGATGGGTACGAAAATCCGTTGGACCGCAAGGTCCGTGAGGGTTCAAATCCCTCCGCCCGCACCA